>CAYIBX010000001.1:0-113434 GCA_964361785.1 uncultured Gammaproteobacteria bacterium
GTTCATATCCCTTTAGTGTGCCTGATTATGGGGAATTACGCAACACGTCTATTGAATTAAATCTTTATTTATTGGTATCAATGACAATATAGTGAGCTTGCCCATTAGAAAGATTGATGGTATCAACAATTTTAGAGGATAAAGATGTGGGAGCTTCGTTCGCTTTGGTGATAAGGAGCGTATTATTAAGTGTTATATCACGACCCCAATCAATGTCACGAAAAGTAAATCTTCCAAATGCTTTCACATCGGTAAATCCATCGTTTGAGATAGGATATCGTATTGCATGTTTTTGATAAAGAAGAGGGTTGTAGTTTCCGTAAAATAACATATAAATATAGGGAGATTCGGAAGGATTTGCAATAATAATTGATTTATTTTTATATTCTGGTTTATTCACAATGACAGAGAGTTGTTTGTAGCTTAATCCCCAATATTGCGCTTCTTCTTTCGGGAAATGAATAAAGTATGCATCTGTATATAAGACGAGTGAGGCAGTATAAAGAACAACAATTAAGAGAAGAAAAAGCCATTTCAACCTCGATTGAAAAAAAGTCTGACCGTATTGTATTCCGAGAGCTACCAGAATGGAAAGGGCAGGCACCACTGAAAACATGCGATTGGAATGCGGAGCATCTTTGGTGATGGCAGGAGCGATCCCTGCTACAACAAGCCACCAAAGAATGAGAAGAAATTGTTTCTTTTTTACGTGGGTCACTGCCATACAAATTCCTAAAAAGAGAAAGATACTTTCAATAGGATGCATATTTCCATAGCCTTGAATATTATGTGCATGATTTTTGCCACCGGTGATAAAGAGAAATTCAGGAGAATAGGACTTGAGATAATTTTGAGATATCGTCAATAGCGCATATACAGGCTTGTTGTGTATGAGGCGTGAAAGAAGTGATGATGGATTATTGTGAGACAGACGAGGAAGTTCGATTTTTGTATGAACCATCGTCGGATCACCAAAGATGCCGATACCGGATATTTTTGTTTTATTTGCCGAGAAGAGCGTAAACGATAAGATTATGATGACTAAGGTTACAGACACTCCCGCGCTCACAAACCATCGCGGAATGCGAAAAATTTCATTTCTATATATAAAAATAAGGCCTAGTACATACATCGTCGTAAATATATGATTACCGTGATAGGTGTAATAGGTAAGAGCCCAGAGTATGCCTGATAGAGTAAGATACAAGGTTCGTTTATATTTGAGAGCTTTGAGAAATAAAATAGTTGCAAGGGTTACAAAAAGAATCGCTATATTTGACTCACTTTCTACGCGTGATATATGGATATGCCACGGCATAATACTTAAAATAAATGCAGAGAGAAGGGCGAGGGGCATATTTTCAAATAAAATGCGCACAAGCATAAACAATGCACCTACTGTGAATATGCCAGCAAGAGCGGAAGGAAGTCTCACTGCTACTTCAGTAAGTCCTAACACTTTCACAAACGGAATGGTTGTGTAGATATATAATGGAAGTTTCCAATCTCCAAATGATTCAAAGGATAGAGGCAAAAATCGTCCGTATTCATCGCTGCCAGTTTTAAGGAGTGAATATGCGGTAAAACCGATACTTGCTTCATCCCTGTTTACTCCTGTTGGGATACTTGAGATTTTATAAAGTCTTAAAAAAGCTGCGAGCAACACGATGAAGATGAGTATTATTTTATAAGATAATTTCATGATTTATTGTTAGTCTTCTTGAATATGACGATAGCAATAAAAACGGATAATGACAAGGCTGATATCCATAATCCAATTCTGTAGGAGGTAGGTTCATACCGAAGTGTGATCGTGTGGTCGCCTTCGGGAAGCAGTACGCCATTCATAGTCCAGTTGACGCGATATAATGGTGTGGGTTTATTGTCCACGTACGCAGTCCACCCTTTGTAGTATGTATTTGCTACCACCAGCATCGAAGTTCCTTTCGTATGAGTGATAACTTCAATAGTACTTGATGTGTAGCTCGTGATTTCAACGTTACCTGTTCCATTAAGTGTAGGTAGTTGGGAATCATCAACGATGACATCAGTGACTGGGTTAAAGTTGGGAGCAAAGAATATATGCTCAAATTCTTCTTTCGTGCTGGCAACACTTGATTTGGTTGCTATCCTAACAATTGATGGCGCATCAAGATCCGTAAATACACGCCAATCAGAAACAGTGGTGAGTGCGTATGTTTTTGGCGGAAATGTTTTTTCGCTCGTACCGTTTTCTTCTCGGTCTATGATTTGGGTAACGCTAAGAGATCGAAGAATTTGTTTTCTATAGATATTATTTTGAAAATCATTTTCACCAAAACCAGATGCAATAGTTGCATCAGACCTGTTGTCATTATCAAATGACCGAATGAGCTTTCCATCCTTTGAAGCTCCAATAAATTCTCCGTACCACTTAGGATACAGGGGATCGTATCCGTTGGGTGAATATGCGCGCCAAAGCATGGGAATATTTGCGTCTATTGCTGCGGTTCCATATCCCCAAAAACGCGTTGGGGTTTTTTGATTTGTAAGGCGTTCACTTATTGCATGGTTTGGATACATGTATGAAGCCGGTACAAACGGGTTAAATTTGAAAAATGCATATGATAGATCAAATACGTGAAGGATTAAAAGTATCCATAGTGCTGGTATCATCCAGTTTTTGTGTCTAACCGCTATATAAAAAAGAAACACAGTCACGCTTGCTATAGAAAAGCCGTATAAAAGAGCACGAAGCGCAATGGGAGCATGAATCTTAAGTGATGGCAATAGCATAAAGGAAAAAGCCATGAGTCCGATCCCCATAGACACTTGGAGAGCACGAAAGAAAAGTTTTTTTATACTATGTGTTTCTTTTATCCACCCATCGATGCCAAAGGATGTCAAGACTGCTAGACAAAATGAAAATATGAATATCATAAGTGTGGGACTGCTTGATGATATCAGCGGAATTGAGAATTTATAGAGAAGTTTTGTTAGAGGATTTACTGTAATAAAAATACCGAGCATACAAACAGCAATAATATAAAATCGTACAAGGATAATCTTATGAAGCCTTAGTGAAGAGAGAAGAAAAAATAATGGAACAAGGCCGATAGATGTCACTTTTCCTACGTAGGTGTCTGACGGCCAATAGGTTCGCGACACTGGATTGCCGTAGAGGTTTGGAAAAAAAGTCATAAGTATTTGCCAAGGTTGTATAAGAATTGTTTTCATCATTTGTTCATAAGAATGATTAGCTCGAGCGGCGACAGCAATAAGTTCAATACCGGAAACAAGTTGCACAGCGGCTAAGCCGAATCCTATAAGAAATGCTAAGAGTGCATAGAATTTATTTTTTCCTTGCAATCGAAGCATTGCATAGGAAAAGATAAATATAATCGCATAGAGAGCAACTTGCGGGTGTCCTGATAAAAGTGAGAGAGCAACTGATAGTGTGAGCAGGGGTATAGCAATTTTTATTTTTGTGTCAATGAAAAAAAGTTCTATTGCATAGAGTGCAAGTGGCAACCACGCCATCACATGTCCTACAGTATTATATTCAAGCCATACGGTCATAAAGCCGCTTACACCATATGATACAGCACCAAATACTGACGCTAATGTACTTGTCTTTAATCGACGGAGATAAAGATACGTAAAAAGGATTGCGAGAAAGGGTTGTAGAGCTACGAGAAGTGTCCATGCTATGTTTTCAGAAAAAATAAAAAACAATATATTTAATGGATACAAACTTGCAGATTGAAAATTAGCAAGAAGCGGAGTGCCCGAAAAACTATAGGGATTCCAAAGCGGAACATTTCCTTCTTTCCATTGGCGTACCGCTTCTATACGCCATGGATACATTTGTCGTATTACATCTGGGTATTGTGCTTTATTTGGTATGCCGCCAGCGCCATAGCCATCATAGGAAGTAACTTGCCACGGTTTGAAGTGAGAAAGAAGAGAGTCTCCGGGAAACGGGATTGCCCCATAAAAAATAGATTTGTAAAAAAGAATACAAACAAGAATTATACTTATCAGAGTTCCAATGAACATGTCTTTGTGTTTCATGATTTTTTATAAAGTAGATACACCATCACTGTAATAATTACTGTGACAATACTCGCGATGTTGCCAATCGTTCTTATGGGGGAATTACCAAACGCAATTTGTACCGTATGTATTCCTTGAGGAACAGCAAACGTGATTCTGCCTCTATGGTTTTGGTCTTGAAATTCAATGGGTGTTTTTACGGTATCCACAAATACGCGCCACCCAGGAAAGTACTGGGTATTATCTATGATACGTACAGGGGTCTTGGCATCTATGGTAAATGAGTGATGGATACTTTTTTTGTACACGTGACTTATGTCTCCCTCTCCCTCAATAAGCTCTATAGGTGCTTTGGGATATTCTTTGGCTGGTCCATCTGACCAAATAAGATCAGTCTCACCAAAAAACGTCGTGTTTAATGGATAATTCCAGTAGTCAGATTCTACAATTTTGTCGTATCCTAAAGGGGCCGACCAAAACACTGTGGTTGTAAGAAGGCTGATACCACAGAGTATGAAAATACATGGTATATAAAATTTATTAGGTTTGAAACGTGTAACCAACCCTCCCAAAAGTGCTGTGCCTAACCCCACGATGGAGAGAAGTCTCCATGGAAACTGAAACATGCGTAGGGTTGGTACTCGTGTCCAAATAGATGAAGATATGGGTTGCATGAAAAAAAAACTTGTTATAATCAAAACGAGGCTAAAATAAGTTACCGATCGCACCGTGATGTCTTTAACCTTTTTTCTAAAAAGAAGGTAAAGAGAAAGTAAAAGGAAAACGCTTTGCACAAGTCCAAGATATACGGTAATACCTCCAGTTTGTAATGCAGTCGTATTCGTAAAATTAGGAATAAAAAAATGAAAAAATGGAGCAAAGTGCGATCTATACATGTCTTTCATAAATAAATCGCCATAGGTGTATTTGCGTTCAAATACTGCGGGCAGCCAGTAAAATGCCGTGAGGCCTAGTCCGATAAAAAGCGGCAATAGTGTGAGCAAACGATTTTTTGTTTTTGAGCCAAACCAGAGTGCAAAAAGAACTGCCACCGCGAAACTCACTAAGCTTATGGCATTATGGGAAAGAATTAAAAGAGATGTTGCAATGCTGGTGTACACGATAAATTTTGTGGTTGGCATTTCTGCCACCATAAGTGTGCCGTAGAGCACAAATGGGAGAAACGAATAGGTATATGCCTCCCCGACACTACCGCGCACCACAAGCTCGACTAAATGAAATGGTGCAAATTGATAAAGAAGTGTCACTAAATATGCTCGCGGTATGTCACCAAAGAGCTTACGACTGAAAATAAACATGCCGAGTCCAGAGAGAAGAAAGCTTATAAGAAGTGATATTTTATACGCGGTAACAAGTCCTAATGAAAAAAAGACGGGTATGGAGGCGATAAGGTATGGTAAATGATACATGAAATTAAAAAGAGGCATGCCAACGCCGAAATTTAGCTCACTTGCCCAGCGCGGCGGTATTTGAGCGTAGCTTAGTTCTTTATAATAAGAAGCGATGCGGGCAAGATGGACAGGTCCATCGTGCGTGTGAGGCACGGATGAGGTAAAAAACATTGAGATAAGCGGAAGAGTCGAAATTGCCAGAATTGCGAGATAGTGTTTCAATGAGTGCATAGATATACCAATGCTTCATATTATAATACAATAGAACTATTATGCCACCAATTGTAGATGCTGTACTTCTTTTTGCACTTTCAATTCCTGTGGTGATGAAATATCGTATTCTTCCCATAGATGGCACGCCGTATTGGTTGTTCGGCGTATTGTTTCTTGCGTTGGTCTTTAATGTATTGTTGGCCTATAGGTCGATGATTATATTGAGAATAAGTGCCAGTGGAGAAAGAGCTCGCAATATCCTTATGTTGATAGTTTTGATGATTGTTGTTGTTGGTACGTCCGTTACTGCAATGGTTGATCGCAATCGTGTGGCTCCCGTGTGGGGAGTGCACGATATTATTCTGCAAGAAGAACAAGCATTACGATTCTTATTACAGGGAAAAAATCCGTACAAAGAGACCTACTTTGGCACTCCAGTTGAGTCATTTCACTACGCAGAGATAGATAATGAAAATGCTGTTAATCCTGCGCTCTATCATTTTGTAATGCCACCGTGGTATTTACTTTTTCCGTTTGGATTTTATGTGCTTGGTGTGAAATTATTAGGATTCTTTGATGCCCGTATGGCGCTTCTTTTTTGCATGGTCGGATTACTATTGATTTTATGGAGGTGGATAAAAGATATAAATGTTAAGCGGCTTTCAGTGGTACTCGCTTCACTTTCACCATCAATCTTTGATTATTTTATCGAAGGCAGGAGCGACGTGTTTGCATTTTTTTGGCTCCTTTTGTCGTTATATATATTGTCGTTAAAAAAACCAGCGATAGCTTCGTTTGTTTTTGGTCTTGCGATCATGAGCAAGCAAACCATATGGATCGCGGTTCCTTTTTATTTTATGTATCTTTATGTCACAGAGGTCAGAAAAAGAAGCCGCATGTGGGTATCCGTTGTCGTTACCTGTCTTGTGTCGATGGGTCTTACACTCCCATTCTTATGGTGGGACGCGCGCGCGTTTATCGATAGTGTTTTCTTGTATCTCACCGGAGGTACCATCGGAAGTTATCCGGTATCAGGGTACGGGTTCAGTATGATACTTGTTAATGTTGGTATTATAAAAAATATCTACGACCCGTATCCATTTTATATCTATCAGGGTATGTTTGGATTGCCGCTTCTACTTTTACTTTTGCGCTGGGTCGTCAAAATACCAAAAATATCAACTGTCTTATTTTCATACGGCACTTTTCTTTGGTTTTTTTGGTATATGAGTAGATACTTTAATAATAGTCACATAGGATACATATCACTTATTTTTTTGATTGCAGGAATGCTTTTTATGAATGAACGAGAAGCGAAAAAAATATGAAAGTTAGCTATATCCTACTTGGGATTATTGTCGTTCTCGCAGCGTGGCTTAGACTAACAAATCTTACCTCTAATCCGCCAGCGCTTTCATGGGATGAAGTATCTATAGGCTACAACGCGAATACTATTTTATCTAAAGGTACTGATGAGCATGGTGTGCGATTTCCTCTTGGAGCTTTTGCCGGATTTGGTGATTACAAACCATCACTTCCTATTTATCTTACCGTTCCTTTTATCGCAGTTTTTGGTTTGTCTGATTTGGCAGTTCGGTTGCCCTCTTCCATTTTTGGCATACTGACGGTGTTGTTGATGTATTTTCTTGTGAAAGAATTATTCTCCAATCAAAGACTTGCTCTTTTAAGCGCCTTATTTTTGGCTATCTCTCCGTGGCACATTATGCTCTCTAGAACTGGATTTGAAGCAAATATTGCAGCATTTTTTGTTACACTTGGCGTGTATCTTCTATTAGTTTCACGAAAGAATTCAAACGTATTGCCTTTCGCCTTTTTGCCATTCGTCTTAGGCATGTATACGTTTAATTCAGCACGGTATGCAGGACCTCTTATCGCTTTTGGAGTGCTCTGTTTTTCGTGGGGTGCAATTTCGAAAGCGAAAACTTCTCTTTATAAAGGATTGATTATCGCAGCAATTGCTTTACTGCCGCTTATGCCGCATCTTGTTTCGAAAGAAGCCAGACTTCGGTTTCAAGAGGTAAG
The DNA here is from genome assembly GCA_964361785.1 of uncultured Gammaproteobacteria bacterium. Taxonomy (GTDB): domain Bacteria; phylum Patescibacteriota; class Microgenomatia; order UBA10105; family UBA927; genus UBA927. The sequence goes on from CAYIBX010000001.1 coordinate 7,704, forward strand.
TATTTTTACAGATCTTCAAGTCATACTTACTTCAAACCAACGAAGTCTGGTAGATGGAAATTCGTGGTGGTCCAAAGTCGTTGACAACAGGCGATTTGGATATGGCAGAGAATATCTTGTGCATTTTTTGGATAACGTAGAACCTCGATTTCTTTTTATCAAAGGGGATGGAAATCCTAAATTTTCTATTCAGGATACAGGACAATTACTGCTTGTTACCGCCCCGTTTATTTTTATCGGATGGTTAGCGCTTTTTGCGCGTCAGCCGAAAATAGCAGGATTGCTTCTTTTTTGGCTGTTGGCTTCCATTGCACCAGCAGCAGTTGCTCGTGAAACGCCACATGCTCTTCGGGTGGAAAATGGATTGCCGGTATGGATCATCATTACGGCATACGGATATGTACAGTTTCTGAGTATGTTTGCCGGCAAAAAGCTGCGGTTATTCGTTGGTATTGTCATGGTTCTTTTAGTGCTTGGAAACTTTGGTTATTTTTGGCATACGTATACGACACATTATAAAAAAGAATATTCAGGCGAATGGCAATATGGGTACAAAGAAGCTATTGAGTATAGCGAGAGTGTGAAAGAAAAGTATGACGTGATAGTACTCACAGAGAGCCTCGGCCGGCCATATATCTACACGCTTTTTTATGGAAAGTATGACCTTTCATTTTTCCAAACCACTAAAGATGCCTCGTTTGATAAAGAGGGATTTTATAATGTTTATCGGTTTGGCAAATATCGATTTGTACGACACATAAACGAGAAGTATGAGGGTCGCGTGCTCTATATACTCCCAATAAACGAAGTCCCAGAGAATGCAAAAGTCTTAAAAAACATTTCGCTATTAAATGGCTTTATCGGGCTTGTGATATTTGAGTTATAACAATGAAAAAAACATTATTGCTCGGATCAATTCTAATTCTTGCTGCGGTGCTGCGATTTTGGCAGTTAGGCGCCGTGCCGCCAAGTCCTGATTGGGATGAAGCAGCATTAGGGTACAACGCGTATTCACTGCTTACTACTGGCCGCGATGAGTATGGTACGCATTGGCCACTTGCTTTACGATCATTTGATGATTATAAGCCTCCGCTCTATGCATATTTAGCAATACCATCCATTAAAGTTTTTGGTCTTTCTCTTTTTTCCGTGAGACTGCCTGCCGCAATTATGGGTGTTTTAGGCGTCTTGGGGACATATTTTTTAGTGACCTTTTTGTTTAAAAATTTGACACTTGGACTTTTGAGCGCGATTCTTTTGGCCATATCGCCATGGCATTTACAATTTTCGCGTATCGCATTTGAAGCAAATGTTGGGGTGACCCTCAATATTTGGGGCATGTATTTTCTTTTTAAGTCTTTAAACAATGGCAAGGTGATGCCAATTTCTGCTTTTATTTTAGGACTCGGGTTTTACGCGTATCATAGTGAGAGAGTATTTATACCCCTTTTTATTCTTTTGGTGTTCGTGTTGTTTAGTAAGAAGTTTTTCGCAAAGTGGAAATATTTTTTAGTATCTCTCGGAGTAGGTGCTATTATCGTCGCTCCATTATTTCCCATTGTTTTCGGAAACAATGGCCTTACCCGGCTGAAAGGAACCAGTAGCCTTTCCGATCAGACGGGTCTACTTTCTAAAAGTGTAGCTAGGTTAGAAGACGATGTAATACGCGGGGATTTATTTGGCGCCATGTGGGAAAACAGACGCTTGGTGTATGTCAAGACTATTGCAGATGGATACCTCTCACATTTTTCTCTCAAATGGTTGTTTTTGACGGGGGACAATGGGCGACATCATGCGCCTGATATGGGCCTTATGTATCTTTGGGAATTGCCATTTTTTCTTTGGGGCATGGTGGAGGTGTTTAAACGCGGCGGTGTCAATGCAAAATTACTTTTTGGATGGCTTCTGTTAGTCCCTGTCGCTGCATCTGTCACTTCAGAGACTCCTCATGCGATACGAACACTTGTAGCACTGCCTTTGCCGCAAATTTTTACTGCTTTTGGTCTCTTTAGCGTCTATATCAATTTTATGAAGAAGATAAAAAATCTTACAAAGAATATGCGTGTGGTTGTTTTCGCTATTTTCGTTTTTAGTTTTTTGGCTTTAGTATTTAACATCGGTTATTACTTTCATATGTACTACTCGCACATGAACATCGAGTATTCTCAAGTTTGGCAATATGGATACAAACAAGCAGTCGAATACACAGAGGCGCATAAATCAAAGTATAAGAAGATAGTTGTGTCTACGAAATTAGAACAACCGCACATGTTCTATTTATTTTTTATGAAATATGATCCCAGCTTCTATTTAGCTGGAGGCGGCACGGCGTCGGGTGGATTTGCCGAGGTGAGAAACAGATTTGATGTGTATGAATTTCGGCCTATTCACTGGCCGAATGAATTGCACGACGGCTCGATTTTGTATGTAGGAACACCGCGGGAAATTCTTACAGATCCCATATACAGAATTTCATTTCTTAATGGGTTCGAGGCGATACGAATTGCAGAGTAAAAGGCATGTCTATGTTTAATCGTACATATTTAGGTTTCACGTTCATTTTACTTTTTGCAGCGTTTTTGCGGCTTTATGCATTGGCTTTCGTGCCGCCTTCACCTTCTCTTGATGAAGTTTCCATAGGCTACAACGCATATTCCATACTTACGACGGGCAAAGATGAGTATGGGTATAGATTGCCGCTTCTTCTTCGCGCGTATGATGATTGGCGCCCTGCGCTGTACGTATACATGGTCATCCCGTTTGTAAAATTAATGGGTCTTTCATCTTTAGCTGTTCGATTTCCGTCTATAATTTTGTCGCTTTTTGCTGTGTATCTGATGTTTCGTCTCGGCAAACTTTTTTCGCGGTTTAACAGTCGATTACGATACTTAGGTGAGGCGGCATCGTTTTTTATAGCAATATCGCCGTGGCATATTTATATTTCCCGTTTAGGACATGAAGCGAATTTAGGATTTACGTTAACGCTTGCGGGAGTGTATGCACTGTGTGTGTTTATTATAGAAAAAAAACAATGGTATCTTTTGTGGGCATCAATATTGTTTGGCGCCTCACTTCATGGGTACCAAAGTCAAAAAGTTATTACACCAATTCTTCTTATAGCATTTGGCGCAATGTATTGGAAAGAATGCGTAAAACATATAAAAGCGGCGTGTCTATCAGTATGTGTATTTCTTCTTATTGTACTTCCTGCCGTGTATGTAACGGTTACCGGAGAGGGATTGAGCAGGCTTAAAGGTACGAGTGCATTCTCTGTCGATGCCCCAGTGTACACACAAGCGTTTCAAGCCTTACAAATTGCAAAAAGTTCTAACGACGTTATAGGAAAGATAATAAATAATCATAAAGTAGTTATGGCAAGAGTTTTTACCAATAATTACTTTTCTCATTTTGCCCCACCATGGTTATTTATGGGAAGCGAACGGGAAGCTCATAAAGTGCCGAATATGGGCCTTTTGTATTCATGGGAATTGGTAAGTGTACTTGTGGGGCTTATTTATCTTATTGTTTTTAGCAGTATAGATTTTCGTGTATTGCTTTTTTTATTGGTGTGGGGACTTTCAGGCCCATTGCCCGCCGCGATTACAACCCAAGCTCCACACGCCATGCGTAGCTTTACATGGCTTCCTCCATTGGCGCTTATCAGCGCTATTGGTGTGTTGGAATTATGGTATGTCGCAAGAAAAATTACATGGACGCGCTGGATTATCGTAGGAGGAATTATTTTATTAAGCCTCATGCAATTTGGAAAAGGGTATTTTATAACGTTTCCTCGTACACAATCAGATTCGTTTCAGTATGCCATGAAAGATACGATGGCTTTTGTACAGGGAACGAAAAATGAATATAAACAAATTGTCTTTTCAAATAACAGCAATTTGTATCAGTCGTATATGTTTTATCTTTTTTATACCTCGTTTGATCCTAGCCGTTATCAAACGCTCGGCGGCAGTGTGTCAGGCGGATATGACAAGCCGCATACGATTAAGAATTTTGAATTTCGCTCAATAAACTGGTCTACAGAAGTGCTCAAAGCTGATACGCTGTATATTACTGATAGTAAAGAGGCGCCTACGCGAAAACGCGTGGTAAATATATTTAAGAATCTTGACGGGAAAGAAGCAATTATTGCATTTACCTTATGAAAAATTTTCATCACCGAAATACGCGCCGGTATGTACTACTACTTATTATCATTATCCTCATTGGATTATTGCCAAGAGCGGTAGAGATCTTAAGCGGTAATTTTCTCTTTGGGTACGATATGGGACTGTTTTTTGAGAAGGTTAAACGTATTGTCGTTGATCATACGTTTACACTCATCGGTGAAGAGGTTGGCGGGAGGGGAGGATTTTTTCAAGGTCCGGGATTTTATTATCTTTTGGCTATTCCATTTTTCTTATCCGGTGGTGATCCGTATAGCGGGATGGTGCTGATGTTTTTGACTGGATCAGCAACACTTATTCTGACAGCGGTGCTTGCCGCTCGGGCCTTGGGATGGATAGAGGCGTTGTTTATTGTTTTTCTTATGGCTGTTTCGCCTGCGATGGTGGCGCAATCCCGCTTTATATGGAATCCTTTTTTTATCCCATTGATAACCGTTGGCGTATTATTTCTTTTTTATGAAGTTCTCAAAAAGAAAGAAATTACGCTTCCAGCACTATTTTTGAGTCTTTCAATGATGTTTCATTTTGAAATAGCTACGGGCATTATGATGTTTTTGGAATTTTCTATCTTCACCGCGTATCTATGGCGTGTGCGCATGGTGCGTGGAAGGTATGTATTGGCTGCGTATGCAGCATTTTTCCTATCTCAAATTCATTTTGTTTTGTTTGATTTGCGTCACGACTTTCTTATCACCAAAGGTATTCTAGCCACGGCATTTGGCAAAGATCCCTCTTCCCACAATGTTACCTTGTTATACGCACAGCGTATGATTGAGAATCACTGGGATGTGTTTCGGTATAATTTTTTATCTACTTTCGCGTATTCAAATGTAATTTGGCCGGTGTTACTCGTGTTGGTCGGGGTTGGTGCATATGCCATGATACGGGATAAGCATGTAGATGATGCGCATAAAAAGTTTCTTGTATTTTTGTGTATTTCGCCAATTGTTATGTTTGTTTTATATATGAAATATCTTTGGCCGATGTGGGAGTGGTGGTTATTGGAGCTGGGTGTTGTTTATATATTTGTGGTTGGACTCGTTTTTTCATGGGGGTGGAAGCGAGGTAGCATATGGAGGGGAATTGTCGCTATACTTACATGCTTGTTTCTTTTTTCGCATATAAACTCAACGATTCAGTTTTATCGATTAGACTATCACGATTATGGCGGCACGCATAAAATTCGAGGAAAAATAGATGCTATAGATTCAATCTACCAAGATGCAGCCGGTAAACCATTTAATCTTCTTGTATTTACGCCGCCCGTATATACATATCCGTATGATTATTTATTTTGGTGGCATGGAAAGAGAAAATACGGGTATGTACCAACAAAAGAAAAAAAAGATACGTTCTATCTTCTTATTGAGCCAGATCCACAAAAGCCATGGAGTTATGAAGGCTGGCTTGAGACAGTTATTAAAACCGGCACAGTAGAGAAAACTTGGAAATTACCGAGCGGATTTATTATTGAAAAAAGAGTGGAGATGTCTCCATGAAGAAACTATCTTTTAACTGGTTTATCTGGCTTATACTTCTTATTGTTTCGCTACTACCTCTTTTTGACTTGTTTAATTCAGGATTGCCCATAACGCATGATGGCAAAGATCATGTCGCAAGGATTGCCAATTTTTATCAATCTCTTTCTGAAGGTAACTTTGTTCCGCGATGGGCTGGTAACCTTAACTGGGGATATGGGCATCCGGTGATGATGTTTTTGTATCCGTTGCCCTCTTATATTGCGTCAGCGTTTCATGTAATCGGATTTTCATTGGTCGATAGTGTCAAGCTTGTTTTTGCATTTGGATTTATTGCAAGTGTTGTATCTATGTATCTGTTTGCCTCATATCGTTTTGGCTATTTAGCTGGGATTCTTGCAGCATTGCTCTATGGTTTTGCTCCTTACAGGTTTGTGGATATGTATGTGCGCGGGGCAATTGGTGAACATATGGCGTTTATTTTCCTGCCACTTGTTCTTTTAGGTTTATGGCAATCATCTATCGTTCTCATCGCAATGAGTATGGCCTTTTTACTTCTTTCTCATAATGCGGTGAGCTTGATGATGCTTCCTATCATAGCAGTATTTGTGGTGTACCTACTGGTTTTTGAGTCGAAGCGAAAACGGGAATTTCTTTTTAGATCTCTGACCGGTTTAATCCTAGGATTTGTCTTGTCTGCATTTTTTTGGTTGCCGGCCTATATGGAAGGCAAATACACACTGCGAGACATAGTAACCAAAGGCGAATTTACTTCACGGTTTGTTAATGTAGCTGATTTTTTCAACCCTACTTGGGGATATGGCACGGCAAATGAAATATCAAAGTTTTTGGGGTTTTCAAACATTTTTATTTTATTGTTAGCTCTGGTTCTTTTTCATTCGATGAGAAAGCCGTCAAAAGTACTGATTGGCGGCGCGTTGCTTTATACAATAGTATCTCTCGTATTAATGACTAATGTATCAGCGCCTGTTTGGCAGATAGTTTCGCTCATTCAGAAATTTCAGTTTCCGTGGAGGTTTTTACATGTCACGACGTTTCTGATTCCTATCATCGGGGCAGTTGTTGTTTCACATATTGACATCAAGCGAAGGTTAAAAGTTGTCATAGTTTTTTCTGTTATCGCTATTATCGGTAGTTTTTCGATGTGGCATGCAAGAGATTACGTATCGATGTCTGACAGTAATTTTACCGGTATGTATAATGGCACTACGGATACAGGAGAGAGCTCACCGATCTGGTCTATTCGTTTTATGGAAACGAAAGCCAAAGCTCCTATCGAAGTGATCAGCGGAAAAGGCGTGTCGATCTTTGTTGGCCCACGAAGGAGCACACATCATTCATATCGTGTCTTTTCGTTAGAATCTACGAAGCTTGTAGAAAATACACTCTATTTTCCCAATTGGGAGGTGTTTGTAGATAAAACACCTGTCCCTATAGAATTTCAAAATCCTAACTATCGTGGCTTACTGACATTTGATGTCCCTGCAGGGGATCATGCAGTTGATGTTGTGTTTACGGACACCAAGCTTCGTATATTGGCCAATTGGATTTCAATCGGAGGATTTATGCTCACAATTGGGTTTCTTGTTACAATGCGATTATGGCAAAAAAGAACGTAACCATTTCTGTAGCAATTGCGACGCACAATGAAGCTGTCAAACTCGGGGACTGTTTGTCTTCAGTAGCATCGTGGGCAGATGAACTAGTGGTTGTTGATGGCGGATCAGTAGATGGAACGCCTGAGATAGCAAAGCGGTTTGGCGCTATCGTATACAAACGGGATAACCCACCTATGTTTCATATAAATAAACAGTATGCCATAAATGCGTGTAGGTGTGATTGGATATTACAGTTAGATGCAGATGAGATTATAAGCCCAAAGCTTCGAGGCGAAATTCAGTCAGTAATAAAGAAAAAGAATACAAATATTGGGTATCAAATGCCCAGAAAAAATTTCTTCATTGGTAAGTGGCTTTCCAAAGGAGGGCAGTATCCTGATTATCTTGTGCGTTTGTTTAAAAGGGGTAAAGGTATATTGCCTTGTAAGTCAGTACATGAGCAGATTGTCATAGATGGAGAGATCGGAACGCTTACAGAACCACTCCTTCACTATACCAACAACACGCTCGAAGAGTATTGGGCAAAAGCGGATACGTATACGTCGCTTACAGCTCTAGATTTGCGAAAGATGTATAAAACCCCAACGCTTAATTTATTGTTATCGTATTGTTTGATTAAACCGATTGTTACATTTTTTTCGATCTATCTTCGACACAAGGGGTTTGTCGATGGATGGCAGGGCATGCAATTTGCACTATTTTCAAGCCTTCACTTTCCTATGGCATACAAAAAGTTTAGAGCGTTACGATGACATGAAATATATTGTTTCTATACTTCTTTTTGCAATAGTCATTTTTACTCCCGCACGTGTACATGCTGAATACGTATTGCCATATCCATCATTCATGCCCGGAAATAAAATTTATAGAGTGTCAAGAATGTTTGATCAGCTGAAACGATATTGGAGTTTTGGCAGTATTGCGCAAACAAAATATACCATGAATATGGCAGATAAATATCTTGTTGAGGCAAAGACGCTATTTGAGTACAAACAGTATTTATTGGCTTTTGACGCATTAGACCGGTCTGACAAGGAGATTGTGAAATTATCAAAACAAGTTCAGAGTGGCATTGAAGAAAAGAAAAATATGTCGCTCGTTGTCGAATCTATAAAAGAAGAGATGAGCGTTCACGAGATGTTACTTACAAAGCTCCAAAAAGAAATGCCATCAGAGTTTATATGGACGCCGGAAAAGCAAGCTTCTACCGTATTATCCATTCGTGAGAGGTTGATGATATCTATAAAACTTCGTCAAGATATACGCGTGAGTATGAATGAGTAATATGAAAGCAATACTTGTTTGGTATGTAGTAGTGGGATGTTTATTCTCACTTTTTTCATTTGGGTTCGTTGATCCGAATTTTAGTATTTCGACTCATCCATTGGCATTATCTATCCTCAATCCCTTGATTCATATCGTGTATAAAACACCGATTATAGCTGCGACTCTGTATACATTGTTTGTTATCATTTTTTTTATCTTGTATGCATTGATTATTAGGATAAAGACGCTCCTGACACTAAAAACATATTGGAAATTTTTGTTATTGCTAAGTATTATCTTTTTTCTATCCTATCCTTCATTATCTCATGACATATTCAACTATATCCTTAGCGCAAAAGTGGCATATTTTTATCGAGAAAATCCCTATCTTGTAATGCCGACAGAACTTCTTGGTGAGCCGATGCTCGGGTTTACGAGAGCCGCCAATAAGCTTGCGCTATACGGGCCAGTGTGGATACTTGCTACGTGGATTCCGTATGTACTTTCTTTTGGTAATGTATTGGTCGCGTTGTATACCTTTAAACTATTGGTGATCACCTCATATGTGACGATATGTATTCTCATATATAAAATGACCAAGGATGTGCGTCGAGTCCTATTTTTTGCATGTAATCCACTTGTGATTATCGAAACATTTGTTTCCGGTCACAACGATACGTTCATGATGGCGCTTGTTCTCTATGGAATATATCTTTGCAGGAGCAATCAATTATTCGCGCAAATTGCAGGATGGGGTTTTATGACTGCATCAGTATTAGTAAAGGGTGCAACTATTGTTTTATTGCCGCTTTTTGTATTTTTCCGAACTTTGTCAGACGAAAAACTATTTTTTTGGGCTAGCGTGTGTAGTTTCGGTGTCTTTTTACTGACGCCACTTCGCGAAGAACTGTATCCGTGGTACGCCATATGGTTTCTTGTATTTGTATCACTGTTGCCTATGGGCAAAAGATCCTTTATTCATGGAGCCGCGTATATGTTAAGCTTTGGATTAATGCTGCGGTATTTGCCGTGGATAGCGACGCGAGAATATGGCGGCACAGGTCCGATGATACGGCTTTTTGTGACATGGGTGCCGTTGGCTTGTTATAGTTTTTGGTATAAAATTTTTGTGAACAAACGATGAAATTTTTATTGCTCGCGCTTATTCCGGCAATATTTGCATCGCAATGGCTTTTTGGTGCTCGATTTATCCCGACGCATGACGGAGAGTATCATATTATTCGTTTCTGGCAGTTTTATAAGATGTTGTCTCAAGGGTATGTATTTCCTCGATGGGCGCCTGATTTAAATAGTGGATACGGCTTACCGCTTTTTCTTTTTCATTATCCATTCCCTAACTATATAGGAAGTTTATTCCATGCATTGGGCGCGACGTTTGTCGACACCGTGAAGCTCACACTTGCGTTGGGGTATCTTATCGCTATTGTGTGGTGCTTTTTGTGGCTTAGAAAAGTATTTGGAAATATACCAGCGCTTATCGGTACGATTATATGTTCCATGGTGCCGTATTGGTTTTTGGATATTTATGTACGGGGATCAGTGGGAGAGGTGTGGGCGCTTTCTTTTGTACTATTAACCCTTGCAGCGTTAGAATATGGTGTTTCCTTTGGTGTAGCAATAGGGATAGCCGGTATTATAGTAAGTCACAATATTACAGCACTCATATTTATTCCAATTATTTTTTTGTATGCGTGGTATCGCAAACGAGGCAACATCTTAGCAATCGCTACAGGAATTGGATTAGCAACGTATTTTTGGCTGCCGGCACTTGTTGAGAGTCGTTTCATGGTGGGTTTAAATAGTGTTTCGTATGCTGATCATTTTCCGGATCTTTTTCAGCTGCTCTTCCCATCGTGGGGAACGGGATTTTCGGGTGTAGGGATTACAGCTGATGAGATGTCGTATCAAATTGGCATCGTGCCGCTTCTTGTATTATGTATCAGTTTTTTTATGGCTATGAGAAAGAAAGTATTACGAGCAATAATTTTTCCCGTTCTTTGTGTGACAGCAATTGCAATTTTTGGTATGACAGAGTACTCGTTGCCATTATGGCGATACGTGCCGCTTATGGGCAATATTCAGTATCCATGGAGATTATTGATGGTTACCACCATTGCCACTGGGTATCTTGGAGCGCTTCTTACTGCAGTGACACCACGATGGATTATGGTAGGGTTCACTGTTCTGGCTTTTATAGCAAGTTTTTCCTACATGAAACCAGTGACGTATGAAAAACGGGATGATGCACATTACCTTTCTCGGCGAGAGTTTACCGATGGCACATCATCTCTCGGTAATTCTTTTTCTACAATCTGGACAGAATGGAAAAAAGAGCGGTTTTCTACAAGGTTTCAAGCGAGTACTGGGGATGCCATTATAAATTTGTACAAAGAGACCCCACTTTCATATGAGATGACTATCAATGCGAAAACAGAGATCACTGTTTCAGCGCAGATACTCTATTTTCCGGGGTGGAAAGCGTACGTTGACGGTAAAGAAACAACCATCTCCTACCAAACTGACGGTATTATCCATGTGAACATGCCAGTTGGTGAGCATGAGCTTCGCATTAAATTTACAGAGACGCCCTTGCAACTATTTGCCGACGGCATATCACTACTCAGTTTGTTCTCTTTGTTAGCTTTCGGTATACTTAAAGGTACTCATGCGTATCGCAATAAGTTCAGCACCCCTTTCAAGCGGCCACAAAACACGGGGAGTGGGCGTATATACCCGAGAACTCATCAACGCACTCAAAAAAAATAATACCGTTTCCATCCACGAATTTTCTAGCTTTCGTGATATTCCAAAAGAAGTAGACCTTGTTCACTTCACAAATTTTGATCCATTTTTTTTGACACTTCCATTTATTTTCAACAAACCATTTGTAGTGACGGTGCATGACCTTACGCCGCTCGTGTTTCCGGAGCATTTTCCCAGAGGAATTCGCGGTGAGTTGAAGTGGCAAATACAAAAATGGAATATATCCCCCGCCGCAAGGATTATTACCGATAGTATTATTTCAAAAAATGATGTCGTAAACATATTGCGTAGACCTGCAGATACAATTGATGTAGTGCCGTTAGCATCAAGCAGTGCGTTTATAAAACCTATTAGCACCGATGCCGTGAAACGCGTGGCAAAAAAGTATGCACCCCCCAAACGATTTGCAATGTACGTAGGGGACGTCAATTGGAACAAAAATATTCTTGGACTTCTCAACGCGTGGCAAATTCTGGTTGCGAAAGGTGCGATGCGATTCGGCGAGAAGCTGTTTCTAGTGGGACAAGCTTTTTTGGGTGATTCAACGGAAGCGAAAACTATTGATACCTATGTTAAAAAATTTCATCTTGAATCATCTATAGAGAGAGTAGGTCAAGTATCGGATGATGATTTGCCTGCGTTTCTTTCTCAAGCGAGTGTGTGTGTACTTCCATCGTATTATGAAGGATTTGGATTGCCGGTTCTTGAGGCGATGTCTGCAGGTACGGTGGTGATCGCGACACATGGCGGGAGCTTGAAAGAAATTGCTGGCCCATCACTCATTTGTGATCCGGATGACAACGAAAGCATTGCTCGAAAGATAGAAGAAGCATTTTCACTGTCCCAATCAAAACGGGAAGAATTGATACGTGAGGGTCATGCGTGGGCGAAGAAATTTAGTTGGGATCGTGCAGCTTGCGAAACAATAGCCGTGTATAATACCGTAATTAACCCTTCGATATAACGTAGGGTTTGACATATAAACCTTAGATTATACTTGACAGGTAGGCAATACGAGTATATACTGCAACTATGGATAGAGAAGTGTGTCAAACGTTAATTTCGACATGGAACCCTCACTTTACTGATCCTTTGAAAGGTAAATGGATACATACTGTGCCTCGAGAGAAGTATCTTGAGCGCCTCAAAAAACTTCTGGATATTCGTCATGTGTTGATACTTACTGGTGTTCGTCGTGCAGGGAAATCAACACTGATGCATCAGCTTATGGAGCATCTTATCGTTGAGAAAGGCATACCGGCCAAAAACGTGGTGTATTTGTTTTTGGAGGATATATTGGTGCAGCAGTATTTGACACAAGGCTGGAAACTCTTGGAAGATATTTTTATCTATTATATGGAGACTTACAACCCGCAAGGGAAAGTTTATATATTTTTGGATGAAATTCAAGGAATTAAAGACTTCAATCGTTGGATAAGCAGTAAGTATGAGCGGAAAGATCCTGTTAAGTTTATACTTTCCGGATCACGCCGATCGTTGGTTGAGTCAGAGTCGGCGACAGTTTTGACCGGCAGAAACGTTCAAGTAGACGTCTACCCCTTTAACTTTTATGAATATTTGCGCATAAAAGGAATTACTATAGAAGGGCAAGCGAATATATCATCGATTCTCAAGGCTAATTTCTCCCAACAAACGAAAATTTTACATCACTTGGGGAATTATATGAAAGAAGGCGGGTATCCTGAGATAGTGCTTACCGAAGATGAAGATGTCAAACGGACATTGGCATCAAATTATTTTAGAGATACGGTTTCAAGAGACGTTGTGGTGCCCAATGGTGTTCGAAATCAGCAGGAAGTAGAAGTATTAGGACTTCAGATTATGTCTGATTTTACAAAAACGCATACATACAGTAGTTTATCTCGATCGCAGAAACTCTCTTTAGAGACTACCAAGTCCTACATCGAGTATTTTCAGCGGGCATATTTACTCTTTGAGAGTAAGCATTATTCGTATAAAACGAAGGAGACGCAGGATGTGCAAAGAGCCCGAAAGATGTACGTAGTCGATAATGGACTGCGAAATTTTAACGTGCCGCTTTTACGGCCTGATATCGGGCAATGTGCGGAAAATGTAGTATACATGGAGTTAAAAAAACAATCGCAGGCGATTTACTATTGGAAAGGCAAAAAAGAGATAGATTTTGTGACTATGGATCCTGCGTTGGCTTTTTATAATGTTTCATATACTGATCAGCCGCATGAGAGAGAAACACAGGGCATGGTAGAAGGATTGCAGGAGTTTAATAAGGAAAAAGGATATGTGTTGACGAAAAATTATTCGGCTATACAAAAGATAGATGGAAAAACTTTGGAATTTATTCCGCTCTGGGCGTGGTTAGTCTTCCATGGTAAGGCATTTTTCAACGCATGAAAAAATTTTCTGTAATCATACCTGTATACAACGAAAAGACGACAGTAGAAGAAGTGCTTACTCGCGTGTCCCAAACGAAGGTTGTAGGGTGGGAGAAAGAAATCATTATTATCGATGACGGATCGACCGATGGCACGCAAGAGATACTGAAAACATGGGTGAAGAAGGTAGAGGTCATTTTCAAGAAGAAAAATGAAGGCAAAGGATCGGCGGTAACAATAGGGATTACGATGGCCACTGGTGATATTATTCTTATCCAAGATGCTGATTTAGAATACAGTCCATCCGATTATCCGATACTGTTGGCTCCATTTGAAAACGGTCGGGTTCATGTCGTATATGGATCACGATTTTTGGGTGGACACTTATCTACTATGTTTGTCTATGCGTTGGGAAATAAATTTGTCACACTCGTTACCAATATTCTTTACAACACAAATATTACGGACATGGAGACAGGATACAAAGTATTTGATGCATCAGTATTGAAAAATATACGTATTAAAGCAAAGCGGTTTGATTTTGAACCGGAAATTACTGCAAAGGTGTTGCGGAGCGGGTTTCAAATATATGAAGTGCCTATTTCGTATTTTGGTCGCAAATTCTCCGAAGGCAAGAAGCTCACGTGGCGTGATGGAGTGACGGCACTTTTTACACTGTTGCGATTACGATTTTGGTCGCCGACCCGCTTCGCCCGCCTAGACTCGGCGAGACTAGTCGAAGCTTCAGCGAGGCGAGCCCGAACATGAAAAAATTAATTCTAAAACTTCGTACGCTTGTCGCGCATCCATTGGCGAAAGGAAGCCTCATTATTTTAATTGGTTCTATGGTGGCCAATGTAGGCGCGTATGCATATCATGTACTCGTAGGGAGATTATTAGGACCAGTTATATATGGAGAATTTTCGGCGTTATTATCATTATTTTACATCATAAATATCGGTTCTGGCGTCGTACAGACTGTCCTTGCGAAGTTTTTTTCACAGCTTCGCGCGAGAAAATTACTGCAAGAAGTTCCTACACTTTTTTGGGTGGCGTTTCGATATATTTGCGCTGGTTCATTGATCGGCTTGCTTGTTGTGATAGTTTCATCTAACGCATTGGGTGAATTTTTACATATATCTTCAAGTTACTTTATATGGCTCTATTTCTTATTTGTGAGTTTCATTTTTTCTGTCATAAACATAAGCATCATGCAATCATTTCAACTATTTTTGGCATCCAGTGTGGTGACCAATATCGGAATGCTGTTGCGATTAATATTTGGGGTGTTAGGAGCGCCATTTGGGCTCATAGGAGTACTTATAGGAAATATCATATCCAACGTGATTTCATACGTTATAAATTTTGTGCCGATTTGGGGTCTTATAAGGGTAAAGTCAAAATCGTTATCGATCACAAAAGCTGACGCGGCGGTCTATAGTCTTCCTACGTTACTGGCTACACTTGGTACCATCGCACTCTATAGTCAAGATGTTTTGCTTGTGAAGCATTTTTTCTCTCCATATGAAGCAGGGATTTACGCATCTCTTGCAGTGCTTGGAAAGGTAATATTTTATACTTCAGCGGCGTTAGGGTTTGTGATGTTCCCGATGATAGTTGAGAAAAAAGAATTAAAGCTTTCACACCATCGTATGGTTTTTGGCGCGCTCGGTGGAGTGGCTCTACTATCAGGCATGTTAACGTTAGGTTATTTTCTTGCACCAACCTTTATCGTTCGGATTATGTATGGAACAGCATTTGATGGCGCTATTCCTTTTATGGGCTTATTTGGTATATTTATCACATTTTTTACGCTGGTTAATTTACTTACCACTATTTTTCTTGCTATCGGCAGAACGCGCGTATGGGTGATTACTATGGGAGCGGCAATAACACAAGCAATAGGATTGTGGTTTTTTCATGCGTCACTCTATCAGGTGATTTATATAAATATCGCAGTCGCGTTTTTTACTTGTATGATCCTTTTGATATACTACCGCTATGGGAAAGATTAAGCCAAAATTATTATCATTGATTATTCCTGTATATAAACAGGAAAGAACAATCCAAAAACAGCTCCAGTCTATACTAGGCGAATTTACATTATTGTCCATTCCGTATGAAATAATAGTCGTTATCGACGGCAAGGTCGACAATAGTGAAAAAGAAGCACGAAAGGTTCATTCCAATAAGCTTATCGTCACAGGATATAACACAAATCATGGCAAAGGGTATGCCGTGCGTTTTGGTATGGCGAAAAGTCATGGGGATATCATAGGGTTTATCGATTCTGGAGGAGATGTAAGCGAATTAGGGCTTTCTATGATGCTCGAGCATTTTTATTGGTATAATGCGGATATTATAGTCGGGAGCAAGCGGCACCCAGTATCTAAAGTAAAATATCCATTTGAGAGAAAGATATTATCCTTTGGCTATCAGCAACTTACACGCGTATTGTTTGGCTTAAATTTAAAGGATACGCAGGTCGGGATAAAGCTTTATAGAAGGAACGTGTTGGAGGATGTATTACCAAGGTTACTGGTAAAGCAATTTGCGTTTGATATAGAAATCTTGGCAGTCGCTAACCACTTAGGGTATACGCGAATCTTTGAAGCGCCAATTGAGTTAGATTTTACGGGAGTATCGAGTATTACATCGTATTCTGTTTGGAAAGTAGTGTATCGCATGCTTTGGGATACGTTTGCTGTTTTTTATCGATTAAAAATTCTTCATTATTACGACAACATTAATAAAAAGAAGTGGATGTTTGATCCTGAATTAAACTTCAAAATCGCATTGCCATAGTTTTTAAATAATGTATGAACGTATGTATTACAGGAGGCGCTGGATTTATCGGGAGTAACGCGGCTGCGTATTATCTAAAAAAAGGCGCGTCAGTTACGATTTATGATAATCTTTCAAGAAAGGGTGCAGAAAAAAATCTTTTATGGTTAAAGACTCTTGGGGGAAAACTTGATGTCATAGTCGGGGATATTCGATCAGTTGAGGATTTAGATAAGGCAAAAGTAGCATTTGCATCTGCTGATCTTATGTTACATTTAGCCGCTCAAGTGGCAGTAACAACATCTGTCACCAATCCTCGTGAAGATTTTGATATCAATGCTTTGGGCACTTTCAATATTCTTGAAACGATGCGGTTATCGGGAAGTAAAGCTAAATTTATCTATTCATCGACCAATAAAGTATATGGTGGTATGGAAGACGTCACTGTTATTGAAGAAGCGACACATTATGCATATAAAGATCTTCTATTGGGGGTAAGTGAAGAAAGAGGATTAGATTTTCATTCTCCGTATGGATGCTCGAAGGGATCGGCTGATCAATATGTGCACGATTATGGCAGGATATATGGGCTTGATACGGTGGTGATGAGGCAATCATGTATTTATGGCCCGAGACAATTTGGCGTTGAGGATCAAGGGTGGGTTGCATGGTTTATCATCGCACTTAGTACAGGTGTACCGCTTTCCATTTACGGAGATGGTAAACAGGTTCGTGATCTTCTGTGTGTAGATGATTTGATAGCAGCGTATGATATGGCATTTATAGCAGGTGAGAAGACGCGCGGTGGTATTTATAATATAGGTGGGGGTTCTAAAAACGTTATGTCTGTATGGCTCGAATTTGGTCCAATGCTCGAGAAGCTGTTTGGACGAAAAATATCACCTACATTTTATGATTGGCGGCCAGGAGATCAAAAAGTGTTTGTCTCAAATATAACAAAAGCTAAAGATGAATTTGGATGGACACCTACGATATCTGTCTCTGACGGTGTCGAAAAACTTCATAGGTGGATTACTACAAATACTGACCTATTTTGACTTAAATTATGGATATTCTTTTTCTTAATTGGAAGGATCTTAGGAACCCCGATGTGGGAGGCGCTGAGATCATCGTGTATGAGTTAGCTAAACGATTGGTGGCAGATGGACACCGTGTGACATGGTTTTGTCGCTCTTTTGTTGGTGCAAGAGAACATGATATATATGACGGGATCGAGATTATTCGTCGAGGCAATAAGATTACTGTTTACTGGGAAGCCTATAGATATTATCAATCTTTAATGAATAAGCCAGATATGATAATAGACTGCATCAATACAATTTGTTGGCAGACACCGTTGTATATTCCAAAATCTAATCGAGTCATGTTGGTGAACCAGTTGGCCAAAGAGGTGTTTTTTTATGAACTTCCTTTTCCGCTATCATACATAGCATATGTATTAGAACGGATTGAGTATCTTACATACAGGGACACAAAAGTTTTTTGTTATGCCCCAAGTACAAAAAAAGATTTAGAGACGTTTGGCATACCGGAAAAAAATACTTCCGTATTCCCACTCGGAGTAGATCATAATCGATATAAATCAGGGAAGAAATCAAAAGATCCGTTTTTTCTTTTTGTCGCACGGTTGACGTCCATGAAACGGCCGGACTTGTGTGTGGAAGCTATGCGAGTTGTTGTAAAAAAGTATTCCAAGGCAAAGCTTGCAATAGTGGGGTATGGACCAATGGAGAATAAATTAGAAGGTATGATACAAAAATATGGTTTAGAAAAAAACGTTTACTTAGTAAACAAAAATACACTCTATTTTGATAAAGACCCGAAGGATGTAAAGGTGAGGCTCATGCAGCAAGCATGGGCACTTCTTTTACCCTCAGTTAAAGAAGGGTGGGGCATGGTGGTGACGGAAGCGGCTGCGTGCAGTACACCATCAATTGTCACGTCAGTTACGGGACTTATAGACGCAGTCGAACATAATAAAACTGGAATTGTTGTGGATTACGATATATCAGCTGACGGATTTGCTAATCAAATACTATCTCTGATTAGTGATAGAGCACTATCAACTACGTTAGGAAAAAACGCTATGCGACGTAGTAAATCGTTTAATTGGGATAAATCGTATCAAATTTTTTCTTCGCTACTTTTTGGGTATGAAACACACTAATCATCTTCCCACCATATCCATAGTAACTGCAACATACAATTCTATTCGTACCATAGAACGATGTTTGCAAAGTATTCGAACACAACACTATCCCCAACAAAATATTGAAATTATCGTCGTTGACGGAGGTTCTATAGACGCCACCCTTACTATAGCTAAAAAATATAATGCGCGTATTTACACCATTGATCCAAAGAAACAAAATGCAGAATATAACAAAAGTATTGGTATTAAAAATGCAAAAAATGAGCTTCTTGCGATGATAGATCACGATAACGTGCTCCCTCATGCCCGTTGGCTGTCAAAGATAGTGCGACCATTTGTGGAAAATAAAAATATAGTAGGTGTTGAGACACTTAGATATCAGTATGACAAGAAAGAAGGCTTACTTGATCGATATTTTGCGCTGTTTGGCACGGGAGATCCCTTTGTATGGTATTTAGGCAGATCAGATAGGCTTTCCTATATGTTTGATCGATATAATCTAGCGGGAGAGATTGTTTTTGATGGAGACTATTATATTGTGCGTTTTTCTGTAGATAGAATACCAACCATAGGTGCTAATGGGTTTATTGTGCGTCGTGAGACTCTTATGAACAATGCCCAAGCGACACCGGGAAAGTATTTTGACATGGATGTAAATGTAGACCTTATCACCAAAGGATTTGATACCTATGCATTTGTCGATGATGCGATTTTGCATTTAACTGGATATGGAAACATATGGTCTTATCTAAAACGAAGAATGCTGTTTATGAATCAGTATCACCTGGGTGAGAAATCACTTGAACGAAAGCGCGTTCGTCGATACGAAATATTTACAAAGAAAGAACTTTGGCGTCTGGTACTGGCGATTTTTTACTGTGTCACACTTGTTGTTCCTTTCTATGATAGCTGTAGAGGATGTCTAAAAATTCGAGACAGAGCATGGTTTTTGCATCCTCTGATGGGTGTGGGATTCGTCTTTATTTACAGTTGGGTTATAATAAGACACCAAATATATTACAATGCAAATAAAATCTTGGGAAAATAGTCGCGTACTTATTACTGGATCAAGTGGATTTATCGGGAGACATCTGGTTTCCTATCTTTTGGGAAAAAAAGCAAAGATACTTGGTCTATCAAGACATCCGTATAATTTTACGATAGAAAAAAAAGTTGATGTCGCGAATAAAGCTGAATTATTGAAAGCATTCAAGCAATTTAAACCTGATGCGTGTTTTCATTTAGCAAGCGAAGCGCTGGTTGAGGCTGGGTCTATTGATCCGTATGGGACATTTAATAATAATATTACGAGTGCGTTAAATGTCCTTGAGATTTCGCGAAGCTATAATATACAGCGGATTATTATTGCGTCTACCTCTCATGTGTATGGGGCAGCGCCACTTCCATATCGGGAAGATGAGCCGCCACGACCGTCAAGACCTTACGAAACATCAA
The DNA here is from genome assembly GCA_964361785.1 of uncultured Gammaproteobacteria bacterium. Lineage (GTDB taxonomy): Bacteria > Patescibacteriota > Microgenomatia > UBA10105 > UBA927 > UBA927. The sequence continues at coordinate 27,843 of CAYIBX010000001.1, forward strand.
AAACGTGTGTAGACCTTATCGCGCAGTCTTATGCAGATAGTTTTAATCTACCGGTTTTAATTCCACGATTTGTAAATATTTATGGTCCGAGCGATCTTAATTTTTCACGCGTGATCCCCAAAACCATGCAAAGCGTCGTGAGTGGCAAAAATCCCACCATGTGGGGGGGAAGTGCGAAACGAGAATATTTGTATATAGATGATGCAATACGGGCATACAGTATGCTCGGGTTAATTACGGATTCACAGCTAGAAAAGAATAGAATATATAATGTCGGAACTGGAAAGCCTATCTCAGTGAATGATTTAATGGTGAAAATCATAGCTCTTAGTGAAAAAATATTGTCTATCAAAAAAATTGAGAATGGCCGAGAAGAAGAATTGCTTGAGCAGGTTGTTTCATGGGGAAAAATGAAGCGAACTTTTCAATGGATTCCACGAACGAATATGGATCGAGGCTTGAGATTAACGTATAAATGGTATAAAACAATACAAGGAGAATAGTATGATTCCACTGATCAAATCTACATTTTATAACGAAAAAAATACGAAAAAATTGTTATGTAAGTTTATCCTGAAAGCAGATAAATTAAGTATTGGTGAACAATGTCGTAAATTCGAACAGAAGTTTTCGAACTATCAAGATCGTAAACATTGTTTGTTCGTAAACAGTGGTAGTTCAGCAAATTTAGCTCTCATTCAAGCACTTCTTAATTTAGGGAGGATTAAAAAAGGAGATGCAGTCGGTTTTTCTGCGTTGACGTGGTCGACCAACGTCATGCCGCTTATCCAATTGGGATTACATCCCGTCGCTATAGACATAGAGCTTGACACCCTTAATATTTCCACGCGCACGTTAAAAGAAGTGCTCAAAAAAAGAAAGATCAAAATGTTATTTCTTACAAATCTTTTGGGGTTTTGTGATGATATAGATGCAATAGCTAGCCTTTGTAAACAAAATAATATTATATTTATTGAGGATAATTGTGAGTCACTTGGCACTGTTTATAAAGGCAAAAAGCTTGGTAACTGGGGATTAGCGAGCACGTTTTCATTTTATGTAGGGCACCATATGTCCACCGTCGAGGGTGGCGCAGTCGTGACGGATGATGAAGAATTGATGACGATGCTTCATCTGGTACGTGCACATGGGTGGGATCGCAATTTGACAGAAGATAAGCAATTGTTTTTGCGCGTAAAGCATGACGTAAATTCTACGTTTTACTCTCGCTACACCTTTTATGATTTGGGGTATAACTTGAGAACGACAGAAATTCAGGGATTTTTGGGAAACAATCAGATCCGCTATCTGCCTACTATTATAAAGAAACGAGAACGTAACTTTTTGTTTATGGCAAAACAAATTTATACCAGAACGGATTTATTTTATCCCATAAGATACGATCATATTGATAGAGTTTCTAATTTTGCCGTACCCGTGATTTGTCGTTCGCAAAAAATTCGTGACGCGCTGGTAGAAGCGTGTGATGGAAAAGTAGAAATACGACCAGTGGTAGGCGGTGACATGACCAAGCAACCATTTTTCAAAAAATATATGAAAGGGGCTCTCCGGTCATACACAAAGAATGCCCGTTTGGTTCACGAACAAGGACTGTATTTTGGTAATAATCCTGATATGATCAAAAAAGAAATGGCAACAATCGTGCGTATTTTTACTTCCCTTTAATGAATCTATGAACCACGCATTTAACTATGAAGAAAAATTTATGGGCGTCTCTTCAAAGAAGCGCAATAATTTTAAAAGAACATTTCAGGATGATTATCGGCTTAAACGCATGGCAGAGGCTTTAAAACTCAAAAAAGGAAAGCTTTTAGACATCGGCTGCGGTGGGGGCATAATTACTGAAAGCCTACCGTATTACTATCGAGGCGTGAAGGTATTTGGATGCGATATTTCGAAAACTGCAATTGCATATGCAAAAAAGTTTGGAAGTGGGAAAGCGACCTATGATGTCTTAAAGGGTAAAAAATTTCCGTATAAAGACTCTACATTTGATGCGTGTATTTGTTTGGACGTCATGGAGCATGTGCCAGATGTTGATTTTTTTTTGAAGGAGATAAGACGGATTCTCAAAAAAAATGGAAAGTTTTTTCTACTGGTTCCTTGTGAAAATCAACCCATGACGTATACGTGGTTGTTTCCGAAGATCGGTTTCGGGAGACTGACCTTTAAGCATTGGGGGCACGTTCACCCTGAATTTACGCATGCATCCGTTCTTACTATGCTGAAAAATCACGGGTTTCATGTGAATAGACAAACGTATAGTGAACATTGGCTTTATCAACTCAGTAATATTTTTCTATATTTTTTACCCAAAGAGCTTTTGGAACTCGTTGTAGGTAAACATCAGGCCCAAAAATATAACGATCAAGGGGTTGTGAAGATGCAGGTAATTGGAAAAAAATCGAGAGATTTGTTTTCTATCGTTAGAAATGTGTGGATGAAAATTACGGGACTTGTCGGTTTGGTGAGAGGGTGGGAAATAGAGGCAGGAAAGCATACGAGTTTTGGCGCTTGGAAAATACATATTTATGCCACAATCAAAAAATAGTACCGTTTGGAACGGAAAGAAAGTGCTCGTAACCGGTGGCACAGGGTTTATTGGTAGTCACGTGGTAGAACAGCTTGTGTCTCTGAAAGCAAAGGTTAGGGTACTTGATCGAATGAGAGATGGAGTCATAAAAAATATTGAATATCTTAAAGATACGGTTCAATTTATTTCTGGTGATTGTGCTGACGAGTCTGAGGCGTTAAAAGCTTGTGAAGGGCAACAAGTGGTGATGAATTTGGCAGCCAAAGTGGGCGGCATAGCCTACAACAGCACGCATCAGGCCACGATGCTTTTTGATAACTTAAAAATTGCCTCTGTCATGATTGAAGCGGCAAGATGCACAAACGTTGAGCGATTTTTGGTTGTATCATCTGCGTGTATTTATCCTGCTGATGCCAAAATTCCCACTGCCGAATCAGAAGGATTTTTACGAGAGCCAGAGCCGACTAATGGCGGATACGGATGGGCCAAACGCATGGCAGAAAAGCTAGGAATGTATTATAGTCAGCAGTATGGAATGAAAGTGGGAATTGTGAGGCCATATAATGCATATGGACCTCGTGATCATTTCGATCCAGAGAAGTCTCACGTGATACCCGCACTTATCAAACGAGTGTTTGATGGAGAGAATCCATTGAGAGTGTGGGGATCCGGCAACCAGACAAGAGCATTTTTGTATGTTGAGGATTTTGCCAAGGGTCTCATTGACGCCATAGACAAATATCCCGTAGCAGACCCAGTTAATATAGGAACTAATGAAGAAGTATCTATAAATACACTTGTGGAAATTATTGTATCCATATCAGGAAAGAATACTAAAATTGAATTTGATACATCAAAACCTGATGGAAGCCCTAGAAGAAATAGCGATAATACCAAAGCAATTGAAAAAATTGGATTTCGTGCACAAACAAAATTAGTCGATGGTCTCAAGAAAACAATTGATTGGTATAAAAAAGAGCAAAATATATCATGAAAAAGAAAAAAGTCTTGATTAGTGGTTCAGCGGGGCTTATCGGATCTGAAGCGGTGCGATTTTTTTGTGCCAAAGGATTTGAAGTGCATGGAATTGATAATAATATGCGCAAGTATTTTTTTGGTGCTGATGGAGATACAAGTTGGATAAGAAAGAAGTTAACCAAAGAACAAGAATCATACGTTCATCACACAGTAGACATACGCGACGAGAAAAAGATTAGTGATATTTTCAAAAAAAATCGGTTTGATCTCATCATCCATACTGCAGCTCAACCATCTCATGACTGGGCAGCCAAAGAGCCCATCACTGACTTTTCTATCAATGCAGTCGGAACGCTTATCATACTTGAAAATCTTCGTACATATGCCAAAGATGCGACGTTTATATTCACTTCTACAAATAAAGTGTATGGAGACATACCAAATCGTCTGCCAGTTATAGAACAGAAGACTCGATATGAACTACCTCCGTCTCATAAATTTTATAAAGGGATAGATGAATCGATGAGCATAGATCAGTGTACACACAGTGTTTTTGGCGTATCCAAATCAGCAGCTGACCTCATGGTACAGGAATATGGGCGTTATTTTGGTCTTCATACAGTTATTTTTCGTGGCGGGTGTCTCACTGGCCCCGCTCATTCAGCAGCCAAACTTCATGGATTTTTGGCGTACCTTATTAAGTGTATTAAAGAAGGACGACAGTATTCGATAATTGGATATAAGGGGAAGCAAGTGCGCGACAACATTCATTCTCACGATTTGATCTCGGCGTTTTATGAAGTATATAAAAAGCCACGAGTGGGAGAAGTATATAATATCGGTGGATCACGGCACTCTAATGTTTCGATTCTTGAGGCAGTGGCAAAGATCGAAGCCATTGTGGGCAAGAAGGCGAAAATAAAGTATATAGATACACCTCGAATTGGCGACCATATCTGGTATATTTCTGATGTGTCGAAGTTTCAATCACACTATCCGAATTGGCAGTATACCTATGATGGCGATAGGATACTAGAAGATATATGCAACGTCGCCTGAACACTCCCCAACAGGTCATCATAGTGACGCATACGCTTTTTTATGGTGCGTCAGAGGCGCTTCGTGATTATCTTATTTCTCAAAAAATACAGTCACTGATATACATCGGTCATCCATTGCTTGCAGAAAATTCAATGTACACGCAAAGTGCATATAGAAATGGAAAAATCGTGCATACAAAAAACATCAGGCGAATTTCTTCGGGATCTGTAGTGTCATTTTTTCGCGACGCATTCGCGACAATTATTGAATGTGTGAAATTTCAAAGAGCGCCATACATGTATATAGGCGTTAATCCTCTAAACGCTTGTGTCGGGGTCTTACTTCGCGTGTTTGGAATTGTCGAGAGAGTGGTGTTTTATGCGATTGATTTTAGTCCAAGGCGAAGTAGTAATACGTTGATTAATTATATCTATCACAGCATGGAGCGTTTCGCGGTCAGATACTCTGATACATGTTGGAATGTGTCGGCGAGAATAGAAGAGGGGAGAAAAGAGTATTTAAACCTCGTAACTCCAAAGAATAAACAAATAGTCGTGCCTATTGGCGTTTGGGCAAAGGATATTGTAAAGAAGATAAAACTCAAAAATGACTATCGCCTTATATTTGTAGGACACTTGCTTGAAAAACAAGGGGTGCAGGAGGTAATTCGCGCACTGCCAACAATATTAAAAAAGTTGCCAAAAGTAACGTTTACCATTATAGGTGGTGGAGAGTACGAACAACATCTTCGAGATCTTGTAGAATCGCTATCTTTAGAAAAATATGTGCAGTTTATGGGATGGCAATCTGACCAAGCAGTCATACGAAACGAAATTATAAAATCAGATATAGCTTTGGCTACGTATATGCCAAGCGGGAGAGATACGACAAATTTTAGTTACTATGCAGATCCGACAAAGATAAAAATCTATCTTTCTTGTGGTGTACCGGTAATGATGACAGATGTTTCATACAATGCAAAGACACTTATGGGAGCTGGAGTGGTGGTTGTGGTACCATATGAAACACATGCTATTGCTTCTGCAATCATTCGTTTATTTACGCATACGAATACGTTATACAAGATGAAAGATCTGACTATAAAAGAATCACATAAATTTTGTTGGGATAAGATATTTGAAAAAGCGTTTCAATCCGTATGAATCATCCACTTCTAAAATATCTTTGTTGCCCCGTGTGTAAACTAGCGCTTGTTTCCAAATCAAAAAGCCTGTATTGCAAGAAATGTAAGAAGGAATATAGTATTTCAAACGGAATACCAATTCTTATTAATCTTTCCACATTACCTACTCACTTACAAAATCAAGTGAAATATTTTGAGAAGGAGGATTTATCACGAGGAAAATATGCACTCGAAGCGTGGCAAAAAAGATATGTTGATAATTTTTTGATGCATACAAAATTGCAGAAGAATTCTATAGTTATTGATAATGCGACGGGAAGCGGATATATGGCTATTGAACTAGCCAAAAAAGGGTACGACGTTATTGCGATGGATCTTACGTTTGCAGAGCTGGTGAAGCTTAAAGCAAATATTTTAAAATTGAAATTACAAAAAAATGTTTTATTAACCTGTGCAAGTTCCGAGGAGTTACCCATAAAAGCAAAAAGCGCTGACGGGATGGTGGCAAATGCGATACTTGAACATCTCCCACATGAAAAGAAAGCTATCAAAGAAATTGAGCGCGTACTCAAACGTAAGGCTTTGTTGATGCTTGCAATGCCCATTCATTTAAAATATGTTTGGCCGTTTCTCTGGCCGGTGAATATACTTCATGATAAAAAGATTGGTCATCTTAGGAGGTATACAAGAAAAACTATATTAAACGGATTCTCTCGTTTTACAGAGCTGAAAACCTATTACACAGGAAACCTCGGGAAAGTATTCTTTTTATTATGTAAAATTTTTACAAAAAATCCACGATGGGATGATCTGGGAGAAAGAATTGATATGTATACTGAGCAAATTCCATTTGGCGCGAGTAATGTGGTGAGCATCCTTCAAAAAAAATGAAAGATCGAATATTTCGATACGATACCATATTTATGTACGGCAGTTTGCAAAGTGTAGGTCATATAATGGATTACTTTATCAAACATACCAAAAAACTTGTTGTATACATTATCATGCCGAGAGTAAATGGTAGTGCAAATGACCTACGCGTGTATGAACGAGGCATAGTAAAGCACGAGCATAGCGTTGGTTCGTCAACAAATATATTTCTCTATTATTTCATATGGTGGTATTACCAAAATCTTTTTTTGCTGCAATACTTTTCCCGTTCAGAACAAGTATTAGTGTTTGGTGGACATCCTGTAGCGTTTATCGGTATGAGTATGATGAAATTATTACGAAGGCTGAAGTATGCATACTGGATAGGAGATTATTATCCTCCAGTTCATTGGTCGCTCATCCTTTTTGAAAAACTTAAAAAATATTACCATGATCGAATACCCTTTACGTATTATTTAAGTGACAGAATTAATAATATTTATAACAGCAAGGTCATTACACTTCCTAATAAAAAGACAGTTATGTGGGGAGTAAAGCCACATACGGGATCAAAAAAGCAAATTACTTCACCGTTTAAATTATTGTTTGTAGGTGTCATACGACCATCACAGGGAATTGAGGACTTACTGCTGTTTATAAAAAATACTCCGAAGGTACAACTTTCAATTGTCGGAGTTTGTGAGAAAATACTTTATGAAAAATACGTTACACTGATTGAGAAGTATCACGTTGCTGATCGAGTTTGGTTCCCAAATACGTTTGTGAGTGATGAAGAACTCAAAAAGTTAAGTAATCGTCATCACATAGGAATCGCACTGTATGAAAAGGGAGAGCATACGGCTACACATTATACGGATCCTGGGAAAGTGAAAACGTATATAGAATTAGGTCTGCCAGTTATAATGACGAATACATCTGCTATAGCGGTGTATATAAAGCAATATATGGCTGGTGAGCTCGTGAACGGAACAAAAGAGCTTCCTGCGGCGTTAGAACGAATGAAGAGACAATATGGCGTATATCAAAAAGGTGTACATGCGTTAGCACAGTATTTTGAGTATGAAAAATATTACAGTCAATCATTTCAGGTGTTAGAAACCATATGAAACGACCAACAATAAGCGTCATTATTCCTGTATATAATGTAGAAAGCATTTTGAAAGAAGTGCTTGTTAGCCTCATTATACAAACATACCCGATAGAGGAAATAATTCTCATTGATAATCATTCCGATGATAAATCTGTGAAAGTAGCAGATGAATTCATTCGAACTCACAAAAAAATAGCTATTCGCATCATTAAACGAAAACAAACATACGGACTTTCGCATAGTTATAATTTAGGAGCAAAGGAGACGAAATCAGAGTATATCGTGACACTTCATTCAGATAGCATGTTGCCTACTAAATTTGAGCTTTCACGGTTAATGGAGCCTTTAATAAAAAACACTGTTGATTATGTGGCGGCAATGCCGATTGTTGTGCATCGAAAACAAGAATGGGATACCTACAATTTTTGGCAAAAGTGCCTTTTTGCTCAAGTAGTAGGAAAAGAACAGCATTCGTTAAATGGCAAATTTGATGCATACAGACGAGTAGTATTCATGTCGATTGAAGGTTTTGATATAAAAAATTTTAATCATTATATTGGTTCGGAAGATGCAGATATGAATTTTCGATTAGCTTCGCGAGGAAAGATAGCCGTTACAAATGCTTGTGTAGTCCATCTTCATGGAAAAGATGCAAATTATAGCATGCAAGACTGGATGAAACGTAGAAAATTTTTAGCAATATCGTATGCTTTGCAGATACGGCTTCATTGGAGAGTAATGGGAGTTGGTTTTATTCCTTTTCTCGTGAAGCCTATGTTAGTTGTTTTGACAGTTTTATCATTTTTATATCCGTTACTTGTGCTGCCATTAATTATTTTTCCTTTCTGGTATATGCGGACCATGTTTATAGATTCGGTATCGCGAAGAGATAGAAATATACTACTGTTACCGATTGTTGTGATCTGTTTGGTGTTTCTCGAAACATTCTGGATGACGAAAGGTTTGTTTGTAAGGAGATATTCGTTATAATGACTGTATTATGAAGACTATTATTTTATCCGGTGGATTAGGATACAGATTAAAGGAAGAAACGGAGTTTAAACCAAAGCCAATGGTGCTTATTGGTGGAAAGCCTATTTTGTGGCATATCATGAAGATTTATGCGCATCATGGCTTTAACGAATTTATTATTGCATTAGGATATAAAGGTGATTACATAAAAGATTATTTCTTAAATCAAAAATATTTTTTGCATGATTTTACGCTTCACACAAAAACAGGAGCAACGAAGATTCATAGGGATAAGACGGATGGAAAGTTAATTGATGATTTTAAAATTACCTTCGTTGATACCGGTCAGGAAACGTTACCCGGAGAGAGAATATTGCGATGTAAGGATTACATTCCTGCTGATGAAGATTTTATGGTGACGTATGGAGACGGGGTAGGCGATATAAATATCTCTAAACTCGTCGCATTTCACAAAAAAATGAAGACAATTGGTACGATTAGCGGCGTTCATCCAAGAAGTAAATATGGACTCATACAGCTCGGTGTTAAACGGGCGGTATTTCAGTTTAAGGAAAAGCCGGTACTCAAGGACTGGATTAACGGTGGCTTTATGATTTTTAACAGAAAGTTTTTTGATAATTTGCGGGAAGGTGAAACTGAGCACCCAGCGCTTCAACGCCTAGCGAAACAACAACAGCTATCGATGTATCAACATGAAGGATTTTGGCACTGCATGGACACATATGCTGATGTAGAGCATTTGAATGCATATTGGCAAGATACCCAACCATGGAAGCTATGGGAAAATTAAAAGGCAAAATTTTTTTGGTTACTGGTGGCACAGGATTTGTTGGAAGCCATTTAGTAGAATCCCTTATCTCTGAAGGATCTCGTGTAATCGTGCCTTTTCGAAGTCTTGATCCAAGTTCATATTTTACCACACAAAAACTTGCAAAGAAAGTAACGCTTGTTTCAGGTGATCTCAAAGACTTTTCTCGAATGTTTGACATTGTAACCAAATATGAAATAGATTATATTTTTCATTTAGGGGCACAGGCGATTGTCACTACGGCGTATAATAATCCACGAGAAACCATCGTCACAAACGTTTTGGGGACCACGAATATACTTGAGGCGGCACGACTCTATGGAAGAGTTAAGGGTATAATAGTCGCTTCGTCTGACAAAGCGTATGGCAAGTCAACAGGAAAGTATGTTGAGTCTGATCCCCTTCGTGGCGATCATCCATATGAGGTTTCAAAATCTTCTGCAGATTTAATTTCTTTTGCGTACGCTAAGACTTATAATATGCCCATTGTAGTAACTCGATTTGGTAATATATACGGAGAAGGGGATTTAAATTTTAACAGAATTATTCCGAGCGTGTTAAAATCCATAATAACTAATTCGATGCTTGAAGTTAGAAGTGACGGAACATTTGTGCGTGATTACGTATACATAAAGGATGTAGTAGCCGGATATAGAGTTCTTCTTGATCATATTGATAAGGTTGGAGGAGAAGCATATAATTTTTCATCAGATGATTCGTTAACAGTTCTTGAGGTTATCAAGACGATCGAAACAATATTGAAGAAAAAGGTACAATACTCGATTCTTAATACACAGCAAAATGAAATACCCTACCAGTCATTAAATTTTGACAAGGTGAAAGGATTGGGATACGCTCCATCGTACACGTTGAAAAAAATCTTAGCGAAAGTATATTTGTGGTATTTAAATAATATATGAAAGTAATTATTTTATGCGGCGGGCGGGGTATACGACTTTTTGATGAGTCTGTGTATATTCCTAAGGGGATGGTTCGACTTGGGTATCGGCCAATATTGTGGCACATCATGAAGCGTTTTGCTTTAGCAGGTCATACTGATTTTATCCTTGCATTAGGCACGAAAGGAGAGCTTATCCGAGATTACTTTTTGCATTACGACAGATACGTAGCGGATACACAAATCACTCTTGGATCAGAAAAGATTGAAATATTGTCGAAACATCAGGAAGAAAAATGGCGTATTACTTTTGTGGATACGGGCGAGAATTCTAATTCAGGATCCCGGATACACAGATGCAAAGAATATATTCAGGATGAAGATTTTTTTATTACCTACGCGGATACTCTAGCGGATGTGGATATCCCCAGATTAGTCCAATTTCACAAAAAATTAAATAAAACTCTCACACTTACGGGTGTTATACCGCCATATCGCGAAGGAGAGTATATCGTAGAGAAGAATTTAATCACAGGTCCGTATGACGCAAAGAAAGATGTTGCGGTAAAGCGTCAGAGGTATGTGAATGGCGGATATATGATGGCAAACACTAAGCTCATGTCATATTTGACATCTTTTAGTGAATGCCGTTTAGAATCGGAAGTGTTTACGAATTTAATAAAAGAAAATCAACTTGCGTTATTTCCACATCATAAATTTTGGCGATGGCTTGATACGGATAGGGATTATCTTTATTTGCAGGAATTAGTGGATAAAAACGCAATGTATTGGTTGCAGGAATAAGGAGTAATGCTCTATGAGTAAGGAACAGAGAGTTGTTATGATTGCCGGTAATGGATTCGACGAAGTGGAAGTAAAAGTTCCGATGGAATATCTGCCAAAGAATGGTATTGAACTTGATCTGGCCACGCTATACAGAACTGCCGACGTGCCGATAGAAGGAAAAAAGGGGTATCGGATAGAGCCGACCGTACATGTTTCTGATTTAAAGCCGGAAAATTATGATGCGGTATTGCTCCCTGGCGGGCATGAGGGGCCGGACCGCGTACGCGGAAATGAGACGGTCATTAAATTCGTTCAGGACATGAATGCATCTGGAAAGATCGTTGCGGCGATTTGCCATGGGCCATGGGTGCTTTGTACTGCCGAAATTCTTCATGGAAAAAAAGCGACATGTTACCCTGCTATGAAAGCCGATCTTGTTCATGCAGGAGCTATATATGTTTCTGAAAATGTTGTGGCAGATGGAAATCTTATTACAGCAGACAGACCAGAAACGAGTGAGGCGTGGTGTAATAAAATCGTAGAAGTTTTACATAAGAAACAAGAATGAGGACGCAGCATCCTGATTGAGCGTTTTATTATTCATGATTTCCCATTTTTATGATCAATCGCTTTTATAGGTCGAAATTTGATATCGAAAATTTGTCCAAACTTCGTACCTCAATTCCTACAGATGTCGATAATTTTAACTATCGGGGTATTGTGGTTAATAAACCATGGGGATATGAATATCTATTGTATGAAAATCATGATGTCGCAGCGTGGGTATTGCATTTAAATAATAATCATAAAACATCTATGCATTGTCATCCTAATAAAAAAACGTCTCTTATAGTTGTTTCAGGTGAAGTTGTATGTAGTACTCTTGAGGGTTGGCTAACGAGAAAGCAGGGAGATGGAATAATCATTGAGGAAGGGGTATTTCATACCACGCGTGCAGTTTCCAAAGGTGGGGCGCTCGTTATAGAAGTGGAATGTCCACCGAATAAAAAAGATCTTGTTAGGCTAAAAGATGCGTATGGTAGGGAAGATCAGGGATATGAGGGAGCCTCTCAAATGTCAAAGAATCTCGACGCATATACCTATGTAGATTTTCATACATATTCCAATGGCAAAAAAATGGAAAAATTACTTGATCACACAACGCTTACAATTGCTCATCATCCATATACCAAAGACGTTGGTGAATGTATTCGAAAAGCACGCGGGGAGCTTTTTTGTTTACTCAAGGGGAAGCTGCATGATGTTGATGGTCGATTGATTTTATCTGCTGGTGAAGTGGCGTTAGTTTCTTCATTGCGCAATATGACACACATAGAAAATTTCTCTGATATACTCTATCTCACCTTATCTTATGGCAAAAACAGTTAAACTCTCAGATTATATCGTCTCATTTTTTGTAAATAACGGCATTCGTGACGCGTTTATGGTGACTGGTGGCGGGGCTATGCATCTGAATGAATCGTTTGGTAATAATCCGCGTTTACGATATTGGTGTAATCATCATGAGCAGGCTTCGGCAATAGGAGCAGAAGGATATACTCGGCTTTCTGGAAAAATTGCCGCTGTACAGGTTACTACTGGACCGGGAGGAACGAACGCAATTACCGGACTTATAGGTATGTGGCTTGATTCTATTCCCGGTCTGTATATTTCCGGTCAGGCGAAGTTAGAGATGACGGTAGGTGATACCAAAGTCCGGCAAATCGGTTTACAGGAAATACCGATTGTTCCGGTTGTTCAATCAATTACTAAATATGCGGTCATGATTACGGATCCGAATAAGATTAAATATCATTTAGAAAAAGCTTTATATTTGGCTACAACTGGCCGACCAGGACCCTGTTGGATAGATGTTCCTCTCGATATACAGGCAGCAATGATTGATCCGGAGAGTTTGCCGGCATTCTCTCCGAATGAAGTTTCTATTGATATCGATAGTGAAACATCACTTCAGAATGCAGTAGATAAAACTGTGACGCTTTTAAAAATCAAGAAGCGCCCGGTGATGCTCGCCGGTAACGGAATTCGTCTTTCCGGCGCAGCTGATTTATTTCTTCGACTTGCTGAACGTCTCAACATACCTGTATTGACTGCGGTAACGGCTCATGACTTGATCCCATCAGATCACCCGCTTTTCTTCGGCCGCCCGGCATTATTTGGTGAGCGCGTAGGAAATTTTGTCGTGCAGAATTGTGACTTACTGATCAGTATCGGTACACGACTTTCGACGTGGACCATTTCGTATGCCTATGACACGTTTGCGCGTGCTGCTACACACGTTATGGTGGATATTGACCGAGAGGAACTCAAAAAGAAAACAGTACATCCAGATATACTAGTTTGTGCCGACGCAAAGATATTTATAGAAAGATTAAGTCAACAAACAAAAAATACCATATTTCCTCACCGTGAGGAATGGTTTGATTACTGCAAAAGAATCAGAACGGCATATCCTGCAGTGACGACTGAAATGAAGAGTCAAAAAAAATATGTTAATTCTTATTATTTTATGGACGTGCTTTCAGATTGTATGAAGGAAAATGAAGTTATCGTTGTGGGTGATGGCACGGCATTTACGTGTACTTATCAGAGTATCCGAATTAAAAAAGGCCAACGCCTGATCGGAAACATCGGTTCTGCTCCGATGGGATATGATATCTCTGCAGCAATCGGTGCTTGTATTGCCAATGGGAAAAAACGAGTTGTATGTATAGCAGGTGACGGGAGTATTCAGCTTAATATCCAGGAATTGCAGACAATTGTGCATCATAAATTTCCGATAAAAATATTTCTTATCAATAATAATGGATATCTTGCGATACGTAACACGCAAAAGAATTTTTTTAATCATCTTGTAGGAGAGGGTCCTAAAAGTGGTATTAGCTTTCCTAATATGCAAAAAATTGCAAAAGCGTATGGAATTACATCTGATCGTGTATCGACACATAAGAGCTTAAAGAAAAAGATACAAAAGGCACTTGCGGCACGCGGGCCCTATATACTTGAGATAATGATGGATCCATGGCAGCCGTTAATTCCGAAAGTTTCTTCATATGTGCGTGCAGATGGTAAGCTCATCTCTAAGCCTATGGAAGATATGTGGCCATTTTTACCCCGAGAAGAGTTTCTAAAGAATATGATCGTTCCTCCCTTGAATGAGACATGAACATATGAAAATAGCTTTTTTTGACCTTCTACAATCTGAGCAGAGAGTATTCAAAATAATTTCTGCAAATTACGATTGTGTGTTTAATAAATCGTCACTTACGAAACAAATTGCCTCCACAATTTCTGACACGCAAGTTCTCTACATACGAAGTATTGCAAAACTTACAAAAGAAATACTTGTTGAGCTTCCACAACTGGAATTTATCACGACAAGATCGACAGGGTTTGATCATATCGACCTAGAGTACTGCAAGAAACATAAGATAGTAGTCTCGAGTGTTCCGACGTATGCCACGAATGCAGTTGCTGAGCATACATTTGCATTATTGCTCGGGTTATCCAGAAAACTATTATTGTGCATCAATCAAACGAAGCATGGCATTGTCGACGCAGAAAAATTGCGCGGGTTTGAATTGAAAGGCAAGACATTGGGAGTTATAGGATTTGGAAACATAGGTTCACGGGTCGTTGAAATAGCGCGCGGATTTGACATGCATATACTTGTTACGACAAAACATCCGAGCACTTCGCGCGCAAATAAGCATAGAGTTCAGTTTGTCGATCTACCAACATTATTACAAAAAAGCGATATCGTAAGTCTTCATGTGCCGCTGACTGATGAAACCAAACATATGATCAATCAAAACAATATACACCTATTTAAAAAAGATAGTATCCTTATCAATACTTCAAGGGGACCGGTAGTAGATACAGATGCATTAATTTTAGGTTTAGAGACAGGTGTGCTCGCAGGAGCGGGGATTGATGTTTTGGAAGATGAGCGCGTGTTTAAACGTAAATATCGCACTCTGCGTAATAGGTCGCGGTTTCTTTTGGAACATAACAACGTTATTATTACACCGCATAATGCATATAATACCAAAGAAGCATATCAAACCATTTTAAATCTTAGTGCAGAAAATATTAGTGCTTATATAAAAGGAAAACCAATAAATCGGGTACTATAAAATTGGTTATGATAAAAGCTGTGTTATTTGATTACGATGGTGTTCTTGCTGATACTATGAGGGACAATGATATTGCGTGGAAAAACGCGTTTGCTAAACAAGGGGTGACATTGGGGATTATGGAGTATCTACTGCTTGAGGGAATGACTCCACACGCTATAGCTACCAAACTTACAAAAGACCATGGTCTTTCTGAGAGCGTTATAGCTGATATCATAGAAGATAAGAAAAAATATTATAAGGAAAATAATTCTTTTCGATTGTATCCAGGTGTTCAAAAATTTATCACGTCACTTCACCATCGAGGTATCAAACTTGCTTTGGTTTCAGGAGCAGCATCTCATCGTATAGAAGAGATGACTCCGAAAGAATTGCTTGTGCTTTTTGATGTCATCATAACGGCTGATGATGAAATTGCGTCAAAACCAAATCCTGATCCATATTTGAAAGCATTGAAAAAGATTGGAGTATCGGCCAACGAAGCTGTTGTCGTCGAAAATGCTCCATTAGGTATACAATCGGCAAGAGCGGCCGCTATTTACTGTATTGCCGTAACATCAACCCTTCCCGAAATAGTGTTAAAAAATGCAGATAGAGTTGTACAAGATTTTAATGAGTTATCATCTGTTATTGAATAATATATATGAAGACTCGAATTTTTCTTACGGGAGGCAGCGGTTTTATTGGAAGAAATATTTTAGAGCAGCTAGGTGAAAAGTACGCTATTGTAGCTCCCACACATACGCAGTTGGATCTTGGAAATGTTGACAGAGTGGAAGCTTTTTTAAAACAGTATCCTGTGGATGTTGTAGTGCACACGGCAAATATAGGGGGAAATATAGCAGAAAAGAATATATCTGGCGTCATGGCATATAATTTACGTATTTTTTTTAATCTTGTACATAATCATAGATATTTCAAAAAGTTTATTTATTTAGGTTCAGGTGCACAATACGGAAAACAGTCATCAATTATACGTGTGCGTGAAGAAGAATTGGATACGCGCATACCATCTGACGAGTTCGCATTGTACAAATATGTGTGTGCACAATTTATAGAAGGTACACCACTAAACACGGTAAATCTCAGTATTTTCGGAATATATGGAAAATATGAAGAATATGCGTTTCGATTTATTTCACAGAGCCTTTGTCGCGCGTTGTTTGATTTACCAATTGTAATAAAACAAAATGTTAAATTTGACTATATTTATGTAGATGATTTTATTCGTATCCTTGAGTATTTTATAGAACATGATCAACAATATCGAACATATAACATCGGGACCGGCATACCGATTGATCTGGTTACAATAGCCCAGCGTATTGTTATAATTACAAAAAAGAATATCCCTATACTTTTTGAAAAGAAGGGGCTGAATTTAGAGTATACATGCGACACAGCTAGACTACGCAAAGAATTGTCTGGCTTTCAATATACAGATTTTGACACAGCACTGTCTCGGCTCTACGATTGGTATAAGAATAGGAAAACGTTATTGCGGAAGGAATTACTCATTTAATATTATGATGAAAAAAATTACAGATTCTCAATATTTTATTAGATTGTATCTCTATTATTTTGTATTTCAGGCACTACTGAAAAGTGTGTTGCCAACACTTCTTAATACAGAATTAAGCTTGTTTCGACGGTTACACACCCTCGCGTTGGAGACTAGATTTTTTTTGAAAGCAGTATATATAAAATTATTTAGGATTCATGTAACGCATGAATCGTTTTTTGGCTATACAATGGAATTTCCTAATTACCTAGAATTTGCGCTCCTTTTTATCGAGATATTCGGTATTCAAGAATATAAACTGAATAAGGAGAAAAACCGCATGATGATTATTGATTGTGGCAGCAGTTGGGGTATGTCCCTGCTATATTTTAAACATATTTGTCCAGATGCGAAGATCGTTGCGCTTGAAGCAAATAAAAATACTGTTACTTACTTAATTAAGAATATAAAGACGAATCACTTACATGATGTTCGGGTGCAGGTAGCATTTGTGACGGGTTTGAAAAAAAAGAATCATTCGTTTTATACATTTCAATCCAATGACGGATGGTCAGTCTCGGATACCGGAGCCTCTGATTTCGTTGAAGGACGAAAAGATTTGGTGGTTTCTCAGGTGAGGTCGATTCGTTTATCGCAGTTTCTTGGATCAAAAAAAGTAGATGTCGTGAAGCTTGATATAGAAGGTATGGAAGGGGAGGTTCTAGCGGAATCAAGGAATTATTTAGATCGCGTTGGGGAGTTTGTCATAGAATATCATCCAGGAATGAATAAGAAAAAAAATTCGTTGAAGAGAATCCTCACGTTATTGGAATTAAATAATTTTATCGTGAATGTTAATAATACAAAATCTATCATAACAAATGAACATTCATTGAAAATGATACATGCAATGCGTAAAAAATAGTTTCTTCAATTTTAAAAATATGACTGTTAGAGTTTCACGGGAAAAAATTGTTTAAACGTCTGTTTGTGATTTGATCTATACCTCGATACAATAGCATCCATATATGAAAATCGCATTAGCCTCACACATTCGTGCACATTATAAAGCTACATTTAACAAATCGAAATTTATTCCAAACGTAACCCCTGTGCCGGTTTCGGGGAAAGTGTTTGATGAAAAAGAAATGATAAACGGCATAGAAGCCGTGCTTGATGGCTGGTGGACAGAGGGACGATTTGCTGAAAGTTTTGAACGAAAGTTTCGAGATTATCTCGGGGTGAAATATGTAAGCTTGGTGAATTCTGGATCGTCTGCAAATCTTATCGCACTCTCGGCTCTTACGAGTAATGTGTTTGGTGAACGGGCATTAAAGGTGGGTGATGAGGTGATTACCGTCGCCACAGGATTTCCTACTACTGTGAATCCAATTTTACAAAATGGTCTTATACCAGTATTTATCGATAATGATTTAGGGACAAAGAATGCGACGGTGCAGGCGATACGAAAAGCGATAACTCCTAAAACCAAAGCCATCATGATGGCGCACACACTCGGTAATCCTATCCCGCTAAGCGGGATTATGGAACTTGTGAAAAAGCACAATCTTTGGTTTATAGAAGATTGTTGTGACGCGTTAGGATCTACATACAATGGAAAGTTAGTTTCGACTTTTGGACATGTCGCGACGTTTTCATTTTATCCTGCTCACCAAATTACGACGGGTGAAGGAGGAGCGGTAGTAACCAGTAATCCGTTTATCCATAAAGCGATACGGCAGTTTCGAGATTGGGGAAGGGATTGTTGGTGTGACACGGGGAAAGATAATACCTGCGGCAAACGTTTTCGTTGGCAGCTTGGAGATTTACCATTTGGGTATGATCATAAGTATATCTATTCGCAGGTTGGATATAATCTAAAACTTACTGATATGCAGGCAGCTATAGGACTGGCACAGCTTGATAAGTTGCCGAAATTTATAAAGGCAAGAAAAGCCAACTACCAGGCGTTGCTAAAAGGACTATCCAAGTATAAAAAATATTTCTTGTTTATGGATGTAGAAAAGGGAGCTGATCCCTGTTGGTTTGGATTTCCTATAGTCATTGCTGATGGTGCACCATTTACTAGGTTGGAGCTTGTAGAGTGGCTCGAGGATCATAAGATAGGGACGCGAAATCTATTTGCTGGTAATTTATTAAAACATCCGGCATATCGTGGAAGAAAGGATATGCGAGTCGTGGGTCTGTTATCCAATTCCGATAAAATTATGAATGATGGATTTTGGATTGGTGTGTATCCAGGAATCACTCCTAATATGTTCTCCTATGTGATCTCCGTAATAAGCGAGTTTATATCCCAGTATTAAAGTATCTATGAGTAAAATATTGCAAAGCATGTTAGGTTTTTTGTATAAGATAGTTGGACCAGATTGGGTATTTTTTATTCTCATGGGTCCTGTGGGTCAGACCCTGATAAAAATATTCATACGACTTAGTAAAGATCCGATTTGTTTTCGTTCTAAATATGGATTTGCTATGGAAGTTTCCCCTTATGAATACTGGATGAGCGGCTATATGTTTTTGGGTGAAACAAACCCGCAAGAGACAGCAGTTATTGTCAGTGTCCTTCGTGTTGGTGATACCATGATAGACGCAGGCGCGCATGCTGGTTGGTATAGTCTTGTTGCTAGCCAATGCGTAGGGAGCGAGGGATCTGTTCTGTCATTTGAGCCCAATCCAGTATGTGCAGATGTATTGAATCGTAATATCAAAATGAACGGATTTGATAATATTCAGATTATCCAGGATGCACTTTCCAATAAGAGTGGCACATCACGCTTGTGGGTGGGGGATGATATGGGAGGATCACTGATCAAAGATCAAGCACAACACATAACAAAAAATAAAGTGAAAAGCATTACAGTAAAAACTCTTCGACTCGATGATTTTTTGAAAAAGCAGAAAACCATAAAGAATATCCGATGCATAAAAGTTGATGTTGAGGGAGCAGAGGTAGAAGTTTTGTTAGGGGCAAAAAAAATCCTACTTCAACATAAGCCAATAATTTTAGCAGAAGTATATTGTAAAGATCAGAAGCAACTAAGAAGAAGAGATAAACTTTTTGTGTATTTAAAATCCTTGGGTTATGAACCGTTTTTGTTCACAAGAGACGGACTGAGAATAACAGAATATACACATATCTCTCATGATACAATCAACATTGTTTTAAAACCCCATGTTTAATCCTTTATTGCAGCTTACAGATTACTATGACTCTGCTCTTATTTATAAACCGAATGTTTTTTTCGTTGTATCTCCAGTATTCATAATCATGTTGTTGTATTGGTTAGTGCGACGCATGAGTGACGTTATCATGTTTGTGCGCTATATCATTTCGTCAAAATCCTCGAAACTGAATGCTCGGTATCGTTGGTTTAAAAATGTATACTTACAAGCTCAAAAGCAATACAAACGTATAATAAAAAAGATTGCTGATGAGATTTTACTTCCGGAGGATGAAGCATGAAATATTTAGCGGTATTGTTTCTTTTGATATGTTCGTTTCTGATTCCACCGAGTGTCAATGCTCAATACAGGTATCCGTGGCCAGGCATACTACAGGATCACCCTCTTTATAAAATCAAAGTTTTACGAAATAAGATTATCGAGAAGCTTATTTATAGCCCAGTTCGGAGGGTGGAGTACGACCTCCTGACTGCGGATAAAATGCTTTATGCAGCAGAGCTTCTGAATACAAAAGGGGAAACAAGACTGGCGAAAGAGACAATTCTTAAAGGAGAGAATTATATGAGTAAGCTGGTATCTGATTATTTTCACGCGTCTGCATCCGGGTACCGTATTCCAGAATCATTGTCAGTGCGAATAAGCCAAGCGCACGTGGCACATCAGACGTTGATTATCAATTTGGTCGCCAAAGCTGCACCACAGGACAAAAAAACCTACGAGGATGTGTTATATTTTTCGAGAAAAAATCAAGATATGCTTGAGGGGGAATGAAGCGAGAACACACAATAATTATGAGAATAATCATTTGAAGCCAATGAATAGATTAAAGTTCAGTTCATTAGTTAGATTTGTTCCGATCTTATTTGCGATAGCACTTTTTGTTTTGCCATTCGTTTGGTATCGGCATGGTGAAATTGATCTTGGTGGTGATTTCAGCAGGCTGTATTTGTATGCGCCGTGGCGGTATCTGCAGATTTTTGGGCTGTACAGCATCGTCCCTGAGGGGATTGGTCGGGTGACCCCTAATCAATATTATCTACCGTATCTTTTGTTTCTCGCGGGAATTAATCAGATTCTTCGATCACCATACTTGCTCATCCACGTATTTAGCGGTTTAAAGCTTGCGGTAGGTTTCCTTGCAATGTACGCCATTGTGAGAAACTTTGTTGGAAAACGTGCGCACCACCTCATAGCAGAGTTATCTGCTCTTCTTGCCGGAATCTTTTATATCTTTTCTCCATCAGTCATCGGCAATATGAATAACTCCTTACTATCACACGATCAGGTTTTTCTTAATCCACTCATGTTCTACTTGATGCTGCGTTTCATTCAGAGTAAGAAATGGGTATTTGTCGCTGTTGCATTTTGCGTCACTTTATTATTCTCGGGTAACTTTTCGTGGTTTAGCGCGCCTCCAATGTTTGCTTTTTATCCAATTGCGATAGTTTTTCTTATGCTGTACGCAGTAATCGTCCTAAAATCCAAAATCCCGTACAAAAAGATAGGCTTTGGCCTCGTTTTGTTTTTAGGATTACACTTATTTCATTTATTACCCGAAGCAAAAAGCCTGTTAACACAGGGAAGTTATACAAATGTTCGATTCTTTGACCGGCAGACCATTGTTCAAGAAGGCGTTCAGTACTTTATAGCAGTTCTTTCTCTTTCAAAGGCAAGCCTTAATTTTCTTTTCCCGTCGACAATCTCATTTTTTGCGCCTCTTGTGATTTTAGTCCCGCTTACAATGATTTTGGGGGTGTGCCTGAGAAAAACAAAGCATGCAGATTTACCTCTAGTGATGTCGTTTTTCGTTCTTACATTTTTTTTGGTTACGGCCAACATCACCCATATAGGCGTGGAGTTTTATAAACGACTATTCTATATTCCAGGCTTTTCCATGTTTAGAAACTTTATCGGACAATGGCAATTCGTATATAATTTTTTTGCTGCACTTTTTCTAGGACTTGCCGCAGAACAACTCATGCTCCGTACGAAGAAATATTATGGGATGTATTTCATTTCAATTGTTCTCTTGGGCGTTATAGTTAACGCCACGCCGTTTATTTCTGGAAATTTGGCTAATCCGGTTCGCTGGGGATCAAAGGGTGTTCGTACAGCCATCATTATGGACCCTGCGTATCTAAGAGTATTAGATTACATACATGCACTACCGTCGGACGGAAAAATTCTCACGCTTCCATTTACGGACTGGGGAGCTCAAGTGGTTCACGGACTCAATAATGCAGCCTATGTCGGTCCATCAACGATTTCTTATCTTGCAGGAAAACCGGATTTTTCAGGATACCAAATGATTGCACCGTTTCCGGAAATTTTCTTTAGACTCTCGCGAGAGAAGAATTATGCAGCTCTTCGACGTTTATTTAGGCTTCTTAATATTCGATACATTTATCACAACAGCGCGCACAATATCTATGACGACATATTTCCTCAGTTTCCTTATACCTATGCGCGACTTTCACTTCCGGACACCCAGGACGGCATGACGGAACTGGTACAGAAACTAGGCGCGAAGAAGATTTTTTCTCTGAAAAGCTATAACATATACGAGCTTTCTGATTTTCTTCCCATCGTATACGTTCCGACGTCCGTTGTGTTTTATCAGAATTCCATAAACGATTGGTACGGACAGACGGCATCGTTTTTTATAAACGATACGTCGGTACAGCTGCGACAGGTATACGCTGATCAAAAAGATTGTGGTGTACTTGATCAACGTTTATGTGAGACAAATATACATGTCTTGCAGAAAACAACCCCAAAACTTACGATTATCCGGATCAATCCAACGCGTTACAAAATTGGCGTTTCAGGTATCACGGGTCCGTTTTTGTTAGCGTTTCTTCAAGGGTACGATAAAGCATGGACGGCGTACATTTCAGATCAGACTCAGGACGGTAGCGGTCCGTATGACCAATCATATCTTGAAGGTGACGTGAAGGAAAAAAGTGCGTCTTATGCGACCGATACACTATTTGATACCCATTTTTTTTCGACACGTGGACTCAAAGCGGTCGCTTCATCTCGACATATTCTGGTGAATGGCTATGCGAATGGATGGTATATAACCAACCAGGACATAGATGGTCGCGACGCTGTTACTATCATATTGGAGATGCGGGATCAAAAATATTTTGTCATAGGACTTACGGTTTCGTTTGCCTGTGCGCTATTTCTCACTGTCAGTATTCTGTTTAGTATAATAAGAAATCGGTTGTCGGGAAAAGATATATGATTATACAACGTTATGTGCTTCAAGCGCGAAAGTATTTACTAGCAAACAATAACGCCATCATGTCATTGTTGTCATCTATGGTATTGGTGGATATATTTATCATCCCTAGGATGTCAGATGTCCGGACGTATGGCATCCTATTTCTATATGCAATAGACACATGGGTCATTGGGAGAAAAAGTAAGACCACGTTTATTGGTTGTCTTGCATTGCTTCTTCTTATGTATGTTCTATATCTTCTTACGGGAACTTCAGAACAAACTGAAAAGGTGGCAGTGTGGCTGTTTCTTTTGTTGTTGATCGGAGTTGTTCAGATTTGGAATGAGTAATTTTAAAGTCACATGAAAAAAGATATTCAAAAAATGATGCATGACACGGCAAAATGGATTCATGGAAATCCACTGACTTTTTTGGCATTTGTCTCCATACTCGTTATAGCTGAAGTATTTGCTTTTCCGATTTCATTAGATGTGCGATTGTTTGGTGCACTATTTTTATATTGGTTTCTTGCTCGTATAGGAAAGCTTACGAGTGCGCGAGTGTTTCAATTGTGTATTATTTTGTTGACTGGAATGGTTTTAGGATATCTAATCAGCGGAGCAGCAGCGACTACTGAGCGTTTGGCCGTTTGGTTTGTATTATTTTTCGTTCTCGGAATATTTACGCAGTGGCGGGAGATAACCGCATGAAAGGAAAGTTGCTCCCTACGGTCATTACGTGTATTCTTTTCATCATTCCTTTTTTTTGGCTCAAACCCGGATTTATGGATTTAGGGGGGGATTCCAGCCGATTGTACTTTTATGATCCTCTCCGATATCTTATTAATTACTCTTTGTTTGTTGTGTCTCCCTCTGGTGGAGGCAGTGAGAATATCGGTTTTATGACGATACCATTTGTGGCTCTTTTGGCAGTAGCAAAGCGAATACTTGTCTCATCGACAGTACTTATAAGCGCATTTCATGGTTTCAGTTTAGCCGCGAGTTTTTTGTTTGTATATTTATCGGTTGTTCAACTGTTGCACACTTCCATGAAAGGCGAACGATTAAAAGAATTAGCAGCATTGGCAGGAGGGTTACTCTATGTTTTTTCACCCATTTCAATATTTGGTTGGGATAAGGTGCTTATAACCCATAATTATGTATTCCTAAACCCTGTCATGTTTTATTTGATGTTGCGATACATGGTGACTGATCGGTTTTTTTATCTTTTTTGGGCGCTTCTGGTAACTTTTATATTTTCTGCGAATTTTAGTTTTGCAGCTGCACCGGTTTTCTTTGCATTTTATCCAATTTCTCTTGTGTTGTTACTGGTGTATAAACGACGGGTATTGGATCAAGCTGTTCATTGGAGACAGCTTGGTGTGGCGAGTATTGTATTTATACTTCTTCAGGCGTTTCATATAGTGCCGCAAATTGCCAGCATGGTAACTCCTGGGAGTGTTTTGTATTCTGCTGTGTTTTCTTCCCAGGGGAAGTTTGATCGCGGACTTGGATACTTTTCCTCCATTGCGCCGAGTATAAAAACATCGATTAATGTGATGTTACTTCCGCAGATGACGGAAGTTTCTAAACTCCTTATATTCATGATAATGCTTCCATTGACGGTTATATTAGGGTTGTTGCGAAGCGGAAAAGAGGAACAACGATTTAAGAAAACGTTCCTGTTGATCGGGGCATTCTTTATTGTGATTTTCTTTTTTGCCACAGGGAATATCACTGATCTTGGTCTGTCGGTATATAAAAAATTATTTATACTTCCTGGATTTTCTATCTTTCGTAACTTTTATGGACAGTGGGCGGGTGCATACTTATTTTATTATGCGGTGATTTTTGGATTAGCGCTTCCTGTCGTATTAGAGGTGTATAAGAAAGCGAAGGTGTGGCTTTTAGTTTTTGTTTTTTTGCTTCTCGTTAACGCGTGGCAGTTTATCAACGGATCTTTAACAAATCCACTTTTATGGGATGCTGACAATATTCGGATAGCTATGAATATGGATCCTAATTTTAAACTGGCTCTTGAGTATATTCGCAAATTGCCCACAGGCGGAAAAGTATTGACGCTCCCACTTACTGATTTTGGCTATCAGATTGTAGCAGGGAAAGATACTGGAGCATATCAAGGGCCGTCGATGATTTCATATTTGGGGGGAAAACAGGATTTTTCGGGGACTGGCGAATTTGGAAGATATCGTGAACTTTTTCTTGAAAGCGTACGGGATGGAAACATAGATGAGGTGAAGCGTATATTGGGTATCTTAAATATCAGGTATGTGTTTTATACTAGTGACCCGAAGGTGTATGATGCTTTTCTTGAGTTTCCGTATAATGACGTCAGAAAATATTTTCCCAAACGTCAGAAAGAGTATGCACAGTTTGTCGATTCGCTTGCGCTACGACTCGTAGCTTCTTTTGATAATCGATTTTATATTTATGAACTGCCCAGTGAGAATGTGACACCTCGCATTTATATCGCAAAAAATACGACAGCCATATCGCGAGTGGTTGTAGACGCTTCTGTACCGTTAGAATTGTTGTCTGATGATATTGGTGAGTCTGCGTTTTTTGATGGATCTCAGACGCCATCATCTGCATCGGCATTTTGGTATCCAGCGGAATCGCAAAGCTCTCTTCTTGCCATGGTAAAAAATCCAGATCCGTTCAGGATCATGCACCATGCGTTCGTGACTACGTCGCCTTCGTCATTTTATTATCCGTTGATAGTATTAAAGGAAACAGTAAAATTATGGAAATTTGGCAGAGCCAATTATTTTTCGCGTATCGACCAACAATCATTTTTATCCGCAAAGCGAATTCTTGAGTTGGAACGTTGGGGCGAGAGTATGTCGGTATTGGGAACGTTACACACACTTTCTGATTTTAACACTGCGCACAAAGAGCCCGGAGTGTCTCGTGATAGTCCTCGCCTTTGGGATGTTTCTGCATGGAAGCGTTTAAATAGTTGGGAAGCAACACTTGCGCGCTACTATAGATATTTTGACGATAATATAAAAACGATTGATGCCATAGATCAATCGCTACAATGGAAGATGGAACAAAAATTCCTACTGTCTGAATATTTGCGTCAGCACTACCGACGACTAACGCTTCTGATACAGCAGCGTGATCCCATAAAAGCACACAGAGACTATCTTGAAGAGATTACGGATATGATATTTGGAAACCTTCTTGAGAGGACCAATGCGGATCTCTCTGATTTGACTATACCGTATAGCGTGCAATTGCCGAAGGGTAACACTGAATCGTATGGTGTCTATCTTGATAAAAATACGTATGGTATAAATGAGCATTTTTCCATAACAGTTGGGGATGAGAAGCTAGATAGTTTGATAACTGAAGAAGGTCGCTGGAATAAATTAGGCACAGTAGTGCAAACAGAAAATGATTCCCTGAATCAAATGCGTCTGTCTTTGATTGAACCGAAAAATTTATTAACGGATAATTCAAGGATGATGCTAGAATCAGAACTTTCATCCACAGATTCAGCGAGTTTTGCGATAGACGCGCGCTATATAAAGGGCGCAAAGGGATTGGTGTGGAAGATTGACGATTGGCAACCGCAAAGTTATTATCTTTTGACATTTGCCTATCGCACAAGCGGGGAGCCGTTTGTCGTTCGGACGCTAGAAAGTGAGATTCTTCGACCCGCTTCGCCCCAGAACGCTCAGCGAGGCGAGCAAGCTCAGGACGGAAAAGTTGATAGTACAAATACGATTGTTGAAGATATGTTGAAATCTCCTACATGGGCACAGTATCAAGCAGTGGTCAGGACCAATAAGTTCGTGAATACTGGATTTATACAGATATCTCCATCCACCGATCACTTATCCCTTTCGCGCATAGAGCTCAAGAATGTATCGCTTGTTCATATACCGCATCCTCTCGTGATGCTTTTGAAAAACAACGAGAAGAAAATTGTGTCGCAACCGACCATATCATTCGTTCAAGTTAATCCAACGCTGTATAAAATTCATGTTTCTGGTGCAGATCAACCATATGTATTAGCATTGAGTGAAGCGTTTAATCGCAGGTGGCGCGTCTCTCTTGCTGGTTTTGATAAAGGTATCGCCAGCACGCGTCACTTTCAAGCCAATGGGTATGCGAATGCGTGGTATATAACGCCAGAAGATGTTGATAGGCAAAGTGAATATGATTTGGAATTGTATATGAGTATGCAATCCTATTTTTATATTGGCGCGAGTATAAGTATCGTTGCATTAATCGGTTTACTATCGTATGGAATGTGGAGATATATAAAAAAATGGGGTCGCGTATGAATAGAAAAGTTGTGCTTGTTGGATTCGCGGCTTTTATGATTGTCATTTTTATATATCGACCATGGTTTACGGGTAGTGAAATTATTGGTGGTGATTGGCCATATCTATTTCCTGAAATGGTAAACACGATGTCGCGCGTGCCATCCTCATGGCAGGCTGGATACGGGGGAGGATTGGGAGGATTATCCCCAGCATATTTTTTGAGCACCTATAATTTCTTATTTGCACAGATTGCCATTTTTACCGGAACTTCTTGGATAGCGATATATAAACTGTTTTGGTTTTTGTGTCCCGTAGTAATATTAGCAGTTGGTGGGTGGCGTTTGTTGGCAACGGTGTTGCCGAGTTCCTCTTTGTGGATGCGTGCGATGGCATCACTTATTTTGGCGACAAACACGTATGTGCTTATGGTAACCGGTGGTGGGCAAATGGGAGTGTTTTATGCGGTATCGATTTTTCCATGGGTGCTTTTGTCTTTTTTTCGATTTCTTCGTGATACAAGAAATCCTTGGCCGACAACACTTATATTAGGGACAGTGTTTGGTGTTCAAGTGTCTTTAGATCCAAGAATAGCGTATTTATCCGCAATAAGCATGGTAGTGTTGTATTTTTTTGAAGGGGACGGATGGGTAAAGTTATGGAGAAGATTACGTTTTGGCGCTGTGGCAGGTATAATAGGGATTTTGTTAAATCTATATTGGGTATTGCCGTTACTCATGCTTAAAGAGAATACGTTAGACGCATTAGGAAGTGCCTATACGACGGTTTCAGCGCTTCGATTTTTTAGCTTTGCTGATTTTTCTCACGCTCTCTCATTGCTTCATCCTAATTGGCCGGAGAATTTGTTTGGGAAAACATATTTTTTACAACCGGAGTTTTTACTGCTTCCAATACTTGCATTTTCAAGTTTACTTTTTGTAAAAAAGTTTAAAGAGAACACATTAGTTATTGGATTTGCGGCGTTAGGATTAGTCGGAGCCTTTCTATCGAAAGGAGCCAACGAGCCGCTGGGTTTTGTGTATGTGTGGGTTTTTGAGCATGTTCCTGGATTTGTGATGTTTCGTGATCCGACGAAATTTTATGTATTGATCATGACGTCGTATGCGGTACTTATACCAATTGCGCTGTTTTCAATCACCCAAGTGATGAAAAAATATTTGATTAAATTTTTGTGGATTGTTCCAATTGTATTTATTTGTTACTGGATTGTTTTAATTCGACCAGCAGTGAATGGGTCATTAGGCGGCACATTTACAAAACGAGAAGTGCCCACACAATATATTGCATTGAAAAAAGTGTTACAAAATGAACAAGGATTTTTTCGTACACTGTGGGTTCCTCGACAAAGTAGATTCGCTTATTCATCATCCAATCAGTTGCCGATAGAAGCTCAACCTCTTTTAGGAGCCACTGATAGCGCATCGTTAGAACGTGCATTGCAAGCCCCGACTGTGGGAGGTCAATTAGATATGTTGAGCATCCGTTATATCATAGTTCCTTTTGATCCATATGGAGAAATATTTACTGATGACAGAAAATATAGTCAAACAAAAAGAGAAGATGTAGAGAAAGTCCTTGATACCGTGCCATGGCTTAGTAAAATTCAGTTGAATGACATCGCGATGTACAAAACACCTCAATCGAAAGATCATTTTTCGTTAGAGAACGGAACGATTATAGATTGGCGTAAAATATCTGATGATTCGTATGAAGTTGATGTGCAGGTTTCACAAGCGACAAAGCTCATGGTTTCAGAGTCATATCATCACGGATGGCAAGCTAATATAAAGGGTGAGCTGGTAGAGGCTATCAAAGAACCATTTGGCACTATGTCGTTTGCATTACCCCAAGAAGGGTCATATACCGTTGTTATAGAGTTTGCTCCTCGTCGATGGTATTTGTTGGGAAGAATTTTATCGCTGGTCACTTTGGGTGCTATTGTTCTATGGTTATTTGTATTTCGTGTATATGCTCAAAAAAAACGCTAAATCTATCATCAATAAACGTTCACATGTGTTGATTGCTACATTTTCACCATGGAAAAATGGTGTGCGTCTGCCTATTAACGGAAATTTGGAGCCGATGCGTGATTACTTTGTGCCGAGAGTGGAAAAGGTAGTGGTTATTGATCAAGTGTATCCTGGGAGTGATTTTGTATTGCCTAGAGTAGAAGTGTATAAATATGGAAAGTTTGTTTCATTTCTGAAGTCGTCATTTATACTAACAATTCTTTCTCCTTTATTGTGGTTTTCAAATACGTCGGGAACTCACATCGTGTTTAAGATGAGAGATTATCTTTCCGTTATTGTTGAAGGATTGAGAACAAAGAAGCTGTTTGATCTTTTTATCGGGTTTGAAGCGATCAATGCGCTTGCAGGAGTGTTTCTACGACGTTTAGGAAGAGTGAAAAAAGTGGTGTATTATGTGTCGGATTATTCACCGAAGCGATATACATTCAATTGGTTTAATGCTCTTTATCTGTGGTTAGATAGGAAAGCATGCATGCAATCTGATGTCATTTGGGATGTGTCTAAGGCCATGATGCCTGCACGTATACATGCAGGACTAGATTCCAAAAAAACAGCGCCAGTAATTCATGTACCAAATGCATTGTATCCCGCTCAAATAGACGCGCTTCCGATTGGGAGTATTAAAAAAAATACTCTTGTTTTTTTGGGAACACTAGGATATGAAAATGGACCAGATATTGCAGTGCAAGCGACCGCGATAGTTGCAAAAAAAATACCAGATATACAATTACATATTATCGGTGGGAACGAAGCGAATGAAGCGAAGCTTAAGGGTTTAGCAGGAGAGTTGCATATTAGAAAGAATGTCATATTTCATGGGTTTATCGCAAATAGAGAAAAAATTTCTAACATTGCTCGTACGTTTCAGGTAGCGCTTGCGCCTTACAAGGATATAGAAGGATCAGCAAGAAAGTATGGTGACGCGACTAAAATACGCGCTTACACCGCAGTGGGATTACCAGTAATTACAACCAGCGTCCCACCCCTTGGCAAAGACATACAGAAAGCGGGTGCAGGATTGATTGTTAAAGACACGCCTGACGCGTTTGCACAAGCTATTATCAAGATAATAACTACGCCAAAACTTTATCAATCTCTGCGTACGGGTTCTATTCATTTCGCGAAAGAAAATACGTGGGATAATGAGTACCAAAAGGCGATTGAGGCCTCATAATTCGAGGGTAGCTATTTTCGTTCAAAAATTGCAACAATCATGTTGCCATAAGTAAACTCGTATGCAATTTCGATTTTGCAGAGAAATGTAGCTAACCAAGAGAATGGAGCCGCAAAGGAGATTGTATTAAATGTACGAAAAGTAACGAGACGGAAACCACCTTCCCTAAACACCCTCGTTAAATTCTCTTTTGAGTATTTTGCTAAGTGTTGGTGGCCCTGAAATTTGGGAACAAGGGTCGTTGTGTCAAGAAGTGCTTCCAGGAGCACCCAGGCACTTCGATAATTCGGAGTAATAATACAAACCTTCCCGTTTTTACTGATGAGTGCACGAATATTTTTTGCAACTTTTAATGCATCTTTTTCCGGAATATGCTCGATAACATCTACAGCAACTATAAAGTCAAATGGGGCATGACGTTTTACCTTTGTGAGATCGCGTATATCAGATTGAACGAGTACTACATTATTTTTTTTGCCGCGTTTGAGTTTATTCTTTAAAAATTTTAGTGGTTCATCATTGTAGTCAACGCCGACAATCTTTCTTACTTTTGCGGTGTACCGAAGTTCAAAATTTCCTGAACCCGTACCCAGATCTAGTACGGACGAATGTTTAGTAAACTTCAGAAGGGTATCTAACACCGTTAATTTATTTTTGTGCCAGTTAGCTTGAAGAAAGTTCTTACTTCGAATTGCCAGATATTGATAATCAGGCGGTATACCTAATTTTTTTTCTATAATTACGTGGTCATCGTGTGTATGGTTATGCATATATGAGTAGGATTACGCAAGTGTGTATTCGGATTGAGATAGCAAAACTTTGTGTAGTTTTGTCATATAATGACCGAAGATTTCAATTGTGATTGTGCCCAGTAGTGTGTTTGTGTCAAGCCCTTGGTAAACGATGTGGAGGGTTTGAAAGAAAAGTCTGTGAAAGCCTTTTTCATATCAGCCTCCATAAAGCGTTGTTCGCCGGGACGCTGATCTTTATAGACGACAGGATACGTATCGGGATTTTTTCCTGCTGCTTGTATCACTGCTCTCACCATATCTTTGACACTTATTTGTTTACCATTTCCGAGATTGTATACTTGTTGAAATACGTTGGGTTTGTCGATAGCGAGTGTCCATGCTTTGATGACATTATCTATATAGATAAAATCCCGTGTTTGTAAACCATCTCCATATATAGTAACGGGCTCATTTCGAAGCACATTGCCGATAAATATGGCGAGCGCCCCTTGGTAGGAATTAGTCAGACTTTGTCTTGGGCCATAGACATTGAACATGCGAAAAGAGGTGACGTTGAATGGTTTTTTTAGGTCGGTGCGGGCCGCTGTCGCGTGGACGAAGCGCTCCGCGGCATATTTTGAGATTCCATAGTAGGAAACTGGCTTGCAGGAGTGAGTTTCTGATACAGGGAGCGAGTCTGGATGACCGTAGGCTGTCATGGAGGAAGCGTAGAGAAATCGTGTGACGTTTGCGGCAAGGGCTGCGAGCACCACGTTGACTGTCCCTTTGAAATTGACATCGATGTCAAAATGCGGATCGGAAAAAGAATTAATATTGGATGCTTGTCCTGCGATATGAAAAATGATGTCTGGTTTCACTTTTTGTACGATAGAAAGTATCTTATCTTTGTTTCGTACGTCTTCGATATAGAGTGGTATATTTTTTGGAACAAATGTTTTATTTCCAGTGGCTAGATTGTCTACTACATGAACGTTGTATGTCTTTGACAATTTGTCTACAAGGTGAGAACCGATAAATCCTGCACCGCCAGTTATTAATGCTTTTTGCATGATGTTAACTGTATCACAAAAAATATTATTTTTGTACTCTGATTTGCTATAATCGTCAGATATCACAAGAACTACGAGAAGCAATAATGCAGAAGTCAAAAAAAGAGAATTGATGATGCAACAAATTCCAGTGGACAAATTTATAGAGAAATATCGAGTGGACAATCCAGACGTGATTGAAACGCTCAAAAAATTTCCGGTACTAAGTTACTTATTGGGTTCAGTATCAGAAAAGACATTTGAAAATAATAGAACTGTCACAGAAGGGTCGGCAATGTTTGGGCTGACAAATCCTCAAGATGCAATGCGATGGAAGGGAATATTTACTCATATCACCGGAGCTTCAAGGCATGTCTATTTTTTGAGTGATAAAATAGCGCATGCGACACCTACGCAAAAACAAAAATTACTTGCATGAGGGTATACCCAAACATCATTAACATCTCTTGATCCTGATCTTCTTCGTGATCATAAACTTGTCGATCATGCGGGACGAAGACAAATGGATGAATTAGGATGGCATGATGTGCGCGACGCTGCACATCCGTCAACGTATTCTTCAGAAAATACGCTGGCATTATTAGAGCGAAATGGGGCTGATCCATATTTTCTTCACCATATGAAGGAAGAAGATCACGCGTATCTTTTCTCTCGAGGAAAAAGTGGTCGATTGAAAGATATACAGTTTGCAGTACTCACCTATGGTGATTGGACATTTGATCAAAAATCCGTGAGCCTCCATGATCGGTTTGTAGGTTTGCGATCACGAAATCGTGCTGACAGGGCAACGCTTGATAGGCTAGAGCATCTAGGGCAAACTTTTGAATCGGATTTACAGCATGTGTTTGGCGATTCAATTATCCATGAAATGATGGAATTAAAGCCGTTTGCATGGGAAGAAAAAATGAAAAATGCATATGCTTCAAGTGCAGGATTGCCAGTTTCAATTTTTGTTTAATGCTTTGCGAGTGTAGCGAGTGTTGCCGCAACGGATGGGTTATTGATAGTCTGTAATGTCACCCTGTCACCAAATCGTTTTTGAAGAGGAGTTAAAAATTCATCTGCCCATGAAGGAGTCAGCACCACGACGCCCTCAAAATCTATGCATATTTTATCAAATCTATGCAAATCTATGCAATAGTAGATTTGGAATATTCGAATAAATCTGATTAAAAACCTTATGATACAATGCCTGTATGGCAAAAAAGATGGTAAGTGTGGTCACTGAGGGGGCTGGGTTTATGGGGATAAAATAGTGATATACTTAAAGAGGATAGTTATATGGTAAATAATACGATTGATCAGATAAAGGTTAAAGCAGTACCTATTCTTATGAGAGCGGGCGTGACTCGCTCTTCTATTTATGGTTCATATGTACGAGGCGAGCAAAAGCAAGAGAGTGATATTGATTTACTTGTTGATGTACCGCGAGGAACGAGTCTATTTGATTTAGCGGATTTACAAATAAAGCTTGAAGAGGCGCTTGGTAAAAATGTTGATCTTGTTACCTATGCATCAGTACATCATCTTTTGAAAGATCGAATTATGGCTGAACAAATAGGCATATTATGAACAAAGATTACTTTGTTTTTCTCAATCATATAGTGGAAAGTATTACTGTTATTGAAGAGTATATACGTAATTGTTCGGAAGAAGAGTTCATGCGATCCCAAGAGAAACAGGACGCGGTGATTCGCAGACTGGAAATCATAGGAGAAGCAGTCAAAAATATTCCTCAGGAATATCGAGATCAGCATGTGGAAGTTGCCTGGAACAAAGCTATGGGAACGCGAAATATTCTCATTCATCACTACTTCGGTATTGATATCACAGTCGTGTGGGATACGGTGATAAAAAGTTTGCCTGAATTTAAAAATCAAATTCTTCAATTGCTGAATGAAAAGTAATTATAGGAATTTTATATATAATCCTTTGATATAATACGCCTATGGCAGGAAAAATGGTAAGTGTAGTCACAGGTGGGGCTGGGTTTATAGGGAGTAATTTAGTGAATAAACTCCTTGACTTTGGGCATACGGTCATAGCTGTCGATAATTTAATTACTGGTAGAGTTGAAAACCTCACCGAGGCAATACGTAACTCTCAATTTTCTTTTATTCAGGCAGATGTTATAAAAGGCTTGCCGGAGATTTCCGATGTCACGCATGTGTGGCATTTGGCTTCCCCCGCATCGGTTGAAGGGTATCAAAACAATCCTGAAGAAACAGCGCTGGTCAATTCGGTGGGGACTAGAAATGCGCTTATCTTTGCTAAAGAGCACAATACTCGGCTTATTTATACCTCAACCAGTGAAGTATATGGAGACCCAAAACAACATCCGCAAAAGGAAACGTACTGGGGGAATGTGAATCCTAATGGCGTGCGAAGTTGCTACGACGAAAGCAAACGATACGGCGAAATGATGACCCTGCTTTATCATACAAAACATGGCGTAGACACAAGAATTGCGCGGATATTTAATACGTATGGTCCGAATATGAAAGCGAACGATGGACGCGTGGTATCTAACTTTATCAATCAAGCGCTTGTTCATAAACCACTGACTGTCTATGGCGACGGACTACAGACGAGATCTTTTTGCTATGTGTCGGATCAGGTGGCCGGCCTTATTTCTTTGATGGAAAAAGAGAAGGCAAACGGGGAGGTCGTTAATATAGGAAATCCTGAGGAGTATACGGTGATTGATTTAGCCAAAAAGATTATTTTTCTTACCAATAGTACGTCAGAGATTGTCTATTCGAAACTTCCATCAGACGATCCGGTGAAAAGATGCCCTGATATTACCAAAGCCAAAGAATTATTAGATTGGGAGCCTGTCGTTTCTGTTGACGAAGGATTGAAGAAAACTATTGTCTACTATAGACAACAGTTAACACCCGCCTGCAAACGCCTGAGCGTAGCGATGGCGGGCAGGGTTAACAGTTAACAGTTTACTTTTTATGAAAACTCAAGATATAAGTTTTTTTGTAGTTTTTGTCTTACTTTTGGTTAGTCGTAAGCCGATTTTGTTTGTGTGGTCAGGACTTCTTATGCTTTTTCTAGCTATCCCGTTGTTTGCGTTCCATATATTTTTTACGGCCGAAAGACTTACGTGGTATGCGGCTGCGTTCTTTCTTTTCTTCATTCTATTTTCTTTTATACCCTCCCAGAAAGGCAAAATAACAGTATGAAGTTCTTAGTCACTGGCGGCACCGGATATATCGGAGGTGCGATGTCTCGGATGCTTGTTTTAAAGGGTCATGAAGTGGTCATCCTTGATACGCTTGAGTACGGGCATAAGCAGGCAATACCCAGTACCGCACGACTTATAATCGGAAATGTAGGGGACAAAGATGTGGTATCAGAGATATTTTCTAAGAATTCTATTGATGGAGTGTTGCACTTTGCCGGGTACACATCGGTAGAAGAATCTGTGAAAAATCCAATTCGTTATATAAAGAATAATCTTATTTCACCCACTGTTCTTTTGGAGTGTATGAAAGATGCAGGATCACCGCCAATCATTTTTTCCTCTACCGCAGCTGTTTATGGTGTTCCAAACATAATTCCAATTCCTGAAACTCATACTATTTGGCCGTTATCGCCCTACGGATTATCGAAATGGAATTTCGAGCAATTGCTTTCCGTGTATGAACGATCAGCCGGTATTCGGTCGGTGTCTTTGCGGTATTTTAATGCTTGTGGCGCGGCTATCGATGGAACGAATGGCGAGTCGCATGAACCGGAGACGCATCTTATACCCCTTGCGTGTCAGACCGCACTTGGAATTCACAATACGTTTCATATGTTTGGCACGGATTATCCGACCACGGATGGCACTGCGGTGCGGGACTACATACATATTGATGATCTTTGTGAAGCACATCTTTTGGTCATGGATGCGCTATTAAACGGTCACTCAAGCGACGTGTATAACGTGGGTACAGGTACAGGTGCTACGGTTTCTCACGTTGTTTCGTTGGTGAAAAAAATATCAGGCCGAGAGTTTCCTGTGATTAACTCACCGAAACGAGCAGGGGATCCCGCCGAGCTTGTGGCAGATCCTACAAAGCTTATGAAAGAATTTGGGTGGGCGCCAAAACATTCAACACTCTCTGACATTATTTCTTCAGCATGGCGCTGGCATCAAGCACATCCGAAGGGATATGATGCAGTATGAAAATAGGCATTGATATAAGTCAAATTGCGTTTGAACACACAGGGGTCGCTCGATATATGGAGCGTATGGTGATTGAGCTTGTAGAAAAAAGCCCTTCGCATGAATTTATTCTTTTCGGATCATCGCTTCGTAAGTCTCACATCCTAAAGCAGTTTGCAGCAATCTTAAAGAACAAACATGCCAATGTTCGTTCAATGATTATTCATGTCCCGCCAATACTTCTTGACCTGTTGTGGAATAGACTGCATATCATGCCTGTAGAGTGGATTATAGGGCGAGTTGATGTTTTTTGGAGCAGTGACTGGACGCAGCCGCCGCTTACCTATGCCAAAGGTGTCACGACGATTCACGATCTTTCCATATTTACGTATCCTAAAGATTCAAATCCTGAGCCTCACATCGATATAAAACAAGGCCAGTTTCGGGCAAATATCGTCGGTGTTCAGAGGCGACGGCTTCATTGGGTCGATCGAGAATGTGCACGGATTTTTTGCGATAGTATTGCTACCAAAAAAGATATCATGAAATTTCTTTCTATTTCAGAACAGAAATTGCATGTTGTATATCCTGGGTATTTATAATACACGCGTATGATACTCTCAATTGATGGTTATGAAGCAAATAGTGGGAACAGAGTAGGGGTTGGGCGATTTGCCTATGAAATGCTCATTGGTATAGAACGAAAGCTCAAGCATGGGGATAGCCAATTTACCAAGGCGCGCGTGTATATGCCGGATAAACCAACTGATGACCTGCCTTCTGCTTCTGCTGTATGGGAATATAGTGTGGGTAAACCCAAAAAGCTGTGGACTTTTATTGGTCTTCCATGGCTGTTGTACCGCGATGCGCCGATTGCAGATGTCGTATTTTCTCCCACCCATTATATCCCCCGGTTTACAAATATTCCACGCGTGTGTGCCATTATGGACGTGTCGTATCTTCATTATCCTGAGATGTTTGACACGTTGGATCTTTATCAATTGACCAAATGGACAGAGTATTCCGTTCGACATGCTAAAAAGGTGATTACGATCAGTGAATACTCCAAACATGCTATAATGGAAGCCTACAGCATAGCCTCGGAACGCATTGTAGTCGTGTATCCGGGGATGAGTATGAGTCTTTTGGAACAAAAGCCGCAGAAATCATCACACCTTACGCGTTTTGGTATACGCGCGCCGTATATTCTATCCGTTGGCACCTTGCAGCCGCGAAAAAACTTCGTGCGCCTTATCGAGGCTTTTTCTCTTTTGGAAGACAAGAATATAGCACTTGTTATCGTAGGCAAAAAGGGTTGGATGTATGAGGAGATTCTTGCAGCCCCCAGTGCGTATGAGGTAAAAGATCGGGTTAAAATATTGGATTTTGTGACTGATGACGATCTTTCGACTCTGTATACTCATGCGCAGTGTTTTGTCCTTCCGAGTTTATATGAAGGATTTGGGCTGCCGGTTCTTGAGGCTATGGCGCATGAATGTTCGATAGTGGTCAGTAATGTTTCTAGTGTGCCTGAGATTTCAGGGGACGCGGCTATCTATGTGGATCCTTTGAGTGTGTCAAGTATTTGTGAGGGTATCACGAAAGCGCTTTTTGAACATGGGACGAGTCAAGAGAAAGAAAGACTTGCAATTGGAAAGAAACGAGTGTCGCTTTTTTCTTGGGATACGGCTGCAAAACAAGTAGTATCAATCTTAGAGGAAGTAGGGAAAAAATCGAAATAACATACTATGAGAGCAATTATTGATTTTTGGGTCTATTTAGCAACGCTCACTGGGTTTATCCCAAGTCATACGATTCGATTGTTTTTGTATCGCTATGTTTTTCGCGTCGCAATTGGCAGTGATTCATCCATCCATTGGTTAGCCCGGTTTAATAATCCAGCTGGGATTTTTATCGGACATAACACGATCATTGGCAATGACGCATTTCTTGATGGGAGGCATAAACGGGTATGGAGAACGGGAGAAAATAAAACGTTTGGATACCTTCGATCGTTGTTTTCAAATGAGCAGAGGCCGCTTCAGATTGGAAATAATGTATCTATAGCCGGTGAAGTACGGATATTTACTATGGAACACGACATAGAAAGTGAAGAATTTACAGAAATTGGTGGTTTAGTTGTAATAGAGGATTATGTGGTAATTGGTACTCGAGTGACCATACTTCCCAGTGTTACCATAGGAAAAGGCGCAGTGATAGCAAGTGGGGCAGTAGTAACTAAAGATGTCCCCGCCTACACTGTGGTTGGTGGTGTACCTGCCAAATACATTAAAGATAGGACAAAAAATTTACATTACACGTTACAATTTGCAAGGTTGTTTCAATAACTCTTCCCTCTATATATGGATTTATCAATTATTATCGTTAGTTATAATACAGTGAAGTTGACACACGATTGTGTTGCATCTTTGTATCGGAGCCTTGATCACGCTGCATTTAAATTTGAAATTATCGTCGTTGACAACGTATCTACCGATGGAACGCGACAAATGATTGGTAAAAAGTTTCCGAAAGTGAGGCTCATCAATAACCGTGAGAATGTTGGATTTGGGAGAGCGAATAATCAAGGAATACGTGCGTCAAAAGGGGAGTATATCCTTCTTCTAAATTCTGATACTGTCGTACTTAATTCGTCCATTGGTAAGCTTTACTCGTTTGCCAAACAGCATACCAATGCATTTGTCGGTGGGAAGTTGCTGAATGCTGACAGAAGTCCTCAAACTTCGTGTGGGCCATTTTTTAGTTTGCCTGTTGTATTTGCTTCGTTATTTCTTAAAAGTGACATACTCGGGATTACGCGTTGGTCACCAGAGCGCACCAGAAAGGTAGACTGGGTATCAGGCGCGTGTATGATAGCACCTAAAAAACTGTTTATGAACGATTTGCTGTTTGATGAACAAATCTTTATGTATATGGAGGAGATAGATCTTTTGTATCGGGCTAGAAAAAAAGGATACTCGACGTATTTTTACCATCGAGCGCTCATTGTTCATCTTGGGGCAGGAAGCTCACAAAATAAGAGAAAAGGGCCAGTGTTAAATATTTATCGCGGATTATTAACGTTTTATGGTAAATATAAGCCTGAGTGGCAGCTTTCACTGTTGAAAACTTTGTTAAAAACTAAAGCACTTATTGCTATCTTGATCTCTGTTATGATGGGAAGAGCGCAGCTTAAAGAAACGTATGCAGAAGCTTACAAACTGGTGTAAAAATAAGTGGTTACTGCTCTCCACCTGTTTTTTGTTGGTGTTTATACCGCTTTATCCTAAATTGCCACTTCTTGACGTGGTGCAAACATGGGTTTATATTCGATTGGAAGATTTTTTGGTGGCTATTGTTTTAAGTGCCGTAGGACTATTGGCATGGAAGCGAAAAATAGACCTCAACACTCCGCTTACCATACCGATTATTATCTATTGGATGGTCGGATTATTATCACTATTTGTTGCGATGATTTTTGTCCGAAATCCAGATTTTATTCCACATTTAGCGTTTTTGCATCTTTTTCGCAGAGTAGAGTATATGGGCATGTTTTTTGTCGGATACTATGCAGTGCGCAGGAATCCCAAAGCATTGTCTATGTTTTTATGGTCACTTACTATAGCAACGACGATTGTGATTATATATGGTATTGGTCAGAAATTTAGCGGCTGGCCGGCATTCCTTACCATGAATGAAGAGTTTGCCAAAGGGGTGCCGTTACGACTCCCGCCCACAGCCCGTATAGCATCGACCTTTGGAGGACATTACGATTTGGCCGCGTATTTAGTGCTTCTGATTCCTCTATTTGGAAGTTTTGTGTTTTCTCTAAAAAAGATCTGGCAAAAGCTTGTCATGCTTCTGGTAGCCACTGGGTCATTGATACTCCTTCTTTTTACGGCGTCGCGTGTGTCATTTGGCGTGTATTTGGTTTCCATAGTTACTATGTTGTGGTGGAAAAATAAAAAGATTTGGATTATCCCAGTAGTTGTGGTGAGTATGCTTCTTTTGAATTCTGTATCAACTGCATCTGATCGTTTTTATAAAACAATTCGATTTTCAGATGTGATCATCGATCTTTCTACTGGTCAGCCTATAGGTACACTAGAGAGTATAAATGGAGCAAATGCTGTGGTAAGTACCCAAGAAAAGCCTGACGTGGAGTCGTTACCTACAGGAAGTGGATTTATCAGTGCACCTGCAGTCGCTTCGAAGCCTACAAAGACGTTTAAAACCATAGAAATGTTTGTAAGCACTCCACTCTCTACAGGATCAGGTGAGATCGCCACAGTATCTGGAAATTTTTTGATCCAAAAAGCATTTGTCTATGACATATCGTTTACTACAAGACTTCAGGGTCAGTGGCCGAAAGCCATGAATGCGTTTAAGAGAAATATGTTTTTAGGCAGTGGTTACTCAAGCCTCTCTGTCGCGGCAGATTCAGATTATATGCGCATGCTTGGCGAAACGGGTGTTATTGGTGCGATTGCTTTCTTGGGCATATTTGTAACACTTTTTTTCTTGTATAGGAAACAAAGACCATTTCTTTCTCCCCATGAAGATGCCTTTGTGACAGGCTTGTCTGCGGGTATCGTAGGGTTATTTTTGAACGCGACACTTATAGATGTGTTTGAAGCATCAAAAGTAGCCTTTACACTGTGGCCCCTCATTGGTGCGATGGTCGCCGTTTTATCAGTTCGGCCGTGGCGCGAGTCATATCCTAAGCTCCTTATATCTGTCTTTACCAGTCAATTTGCCATAATTGTGTATATCGTATGTGCGGTGTTTTTGACATTTAGAGAAAGTATCAATCTCTATTTTGTCGGAGATGATTTCACTTGGCTCAAGTGGGCTGCGTCTACGACCATGTCTGATTTGCCGAAGTTTTTTGTCGACGCGAGTGGATTTTTTTATAGACCTATAGCAAAAATTGTATATTTTGTCCTCTACAGCCTGTTTTGGTTAAAGCCGTGGGGATATCATATGGTGCTTATAGGATTTTTTGCGATCATTGCTATCTTTGTGTATCTATTGCAGCGAGGGATGCGCATACGCAAAAGCATAGCGTTTACAACCACAATGTTATTTGTTGTTTTGTCAGTTCATCATGAAAATGTCGTGTGGATTTCTGGGCTAAGTAGTGTACTTTCTACTATGTTTCTTGTGATTTCGCTTTGGGCGTGTATGAAGCTAGTAAAGGATCGTAAAGCAATTGGGTTGCAGATTATCTCCGTTTCGTTTCTTTCCCTGTTGTCAGCATTATCCTATGAAGGTGGTATTGTTGCGCCGGTTATCGTTTCATTCTGCGCGGTTTTTATATTGCGTAAAGGGAAACAGTATGCATTGATACTTTTGGTTATCCCGTTGTACTGGTGGATGAGATCAAATGCGAATTCATTGCTTGCGTCAGGTGATTATAGTATTAATTTCCTGAAGCTACCATTTAACCTGTTTGCAAATAGCATTGGGTACTTAATGGCAGTATTTGTCGGACCGAGAATGGTGGAGTGGATGACATCACTTCGTGAAATTCTAAAGAGTAAGCCGCAAGGAGTGCTTGCGGCTATGGTGGGAATTTCAGCTCTCGTTTTTTGGATTTTGAAACATACGCATAAAGCGCTTGTTATCCATAAAGAAGCGCTCATGTGGAAATTACTCGCTGTCATTGCCTTATTGCCATTTTTGGGACTCGGTGGCATGGCAGAACGATACGCATTAAGCGCGACAGTATTTATGACGATCGTAGCAGGTATGCTCTTTGAACGATATTTGAAAAATTCTCGAATATTTTTTATTGGGCTTGTGGTTTTTGTTATGGTATTCATTTTAAACTATACGGATTTACAGCGAGTGATTGGTGATTGGAAAAAGGCTGCAACTATTTCTGAACGAACGATGTTAACGCTGAAAGCCAATTATTTTCCATTACAAAGTACCCATACATTTGTCTTTGTGAATATGCCAACGCGATACGGAAGAGCGTGGATATTTTCAGTAGGGTTGGAGGATGCGTTGTGGCACATGTTTAAATTTAATCCGTATGCGTATTTAGTCTTCACCGCGCCAACGGTCAAGGATGGATTTGCCGTAAAAAGTCCTCTTGGTGCGCCTGATGTGTTGCTGTTTGATGAGTTGTATGCGTTAAATAAAGCGCGACAGGAAATAAAAATAATCGAGGTAGAATGAAGATTCTTAACAACTATTGGTTTCATGTGTGCCTTACGGGGATATTTGTCTTAGCTGTGGGACTTCGATTGTATAAAGTTACAGCACCCATTGCCGATTGGCACAGTTTTCGCCAAGTAGACACGGCATCTGTCGCGCAAATTTTTGTCACACGAGGCATAGACATTTTGCACCCAAAGTATCATGATCTTTCAAACATTCAATCTGGCAAAGATAACCCGCAAGGGTACAGAATGGTAGAGGTGCCTCTGTATCAGGCAATTGCTACATTGCTTGTTCGTATGGTACCAAATCTATCGGTAGATCTATCACTTCGTATTATCACAATTCTTGCTTCGTCTTTCACCGCTTTGGTAGTCGCAAGCATTA
This sequence comes from uncultured Gammaproteobacteria bacterium, assembly GCA_964361785.1. Lineage (GTDB taxonomy): Bacteria > Patescibacteriota > Microgenomatia > UBA10105 > UBA927 > UBA927. The sequence continues at coordinate 71,154 of CAYIBX010000001.1, forward strand.
CAACGACTCTGGTTAGTCAATTGGCGGGACTATCGGCTGGCGTATTGTACGCAATATTGCCCTTTAGTGTCTTTTATGGCCGCGTAGTGTTACCTGAACCATTGGCGGTATTTTTTGCTGTTTGTAGCATATGGCTCATGCTTTTTGCCACGTGTGTAAAGGAAAAATCATGGGCATTTTATCTTTCTACGTTTACCGCTTCCATTTCTATACTCATCAAGCCAACTGTTGGATTTTTATTATTGCCGCTTGTGGGAATTATATTTTTGCGATACAGATTCTCCCTCAAAACGATTATAAAAGGAGTGATACTTGCCGTGGTTATTCTGGTGCCATTTTTATGGTGGCGGCAATGGATACTGCAGTACCCTGAAGGAATCCCGGTATTTTTGTGGCTTTTAAACGATGGAAATATTCGGTTTAAAGGGGCATGGTTTCATTGGCTGTTTGCGGAACGGGTTTCTAAGATGATATTAGGGTATTTTGGGATATCTTTTGTGGGATTAGGGCTTGTATTAAAGCTTGATAAAAAAGAAAAATGGGTAGCTCCGCTTTTGCTTTTTGGCAGTATTTTGTATCTTGTGATATTTGCGGCGGGCAACGTGCGGCATGATTATTATCAGATCCTTCTTCTTCCCGTTATTTGTTTGTATAGCGGCAAGGGAATTGCGTATTTATTTACCAATATACATTTTTCTCGTTTGGCTGTCATGATATTATTAGTCGTTGGTATCGGATTTACGACTGCATTTTCGTGGTTTACTCTGCGAACTTTTTATTGGATAAATAGGCCGGAAATAATTATGGCCGGTATGGAAGCGGATAGAATACTCCCTAAAGACGCGAAGGTAATTGCCCCATATAACGGCGATACGACATTTTTGTATCAGACTAAGCGACAAGGATGGCCTTTGGGATTTGATATAGAGAAAAAATTGGCACAAGGGGCTACCCATTATGTGACTGTTTCCCCGACTGACGCTGATTGGGAAACAAAAACGCTTGCTGAGACCTATACGGTGCTTGTACGAAATGACTCCTTTGCAATTATCGATTTAACGAAGCCCCGCCAGCTGGCGGGCAGGCAAAAATGAAAATCCTTGTAGTCTCTGCCGTCCTGCCATATCCTCTTTATTCAGGAGGGCAAGTGCGGATGTACAATTTATTAAAACGCCTTTCCAAAAAACACGAAATTACGCTCGTTTCATTTGTGAGAGATAACAAAGAGTCTCTATACAAAAAAGATCTCTCATTTTGTCATGCAGTGTACTTGATAAATCGAGGGCGCGCATGGCAAGTAGGGTATATTGCGAGGGCTGTGTTTACGCGCATGCCATTTCTATTGGCTACATATACAAATGGCAAGATGCACACGTTGCTTTCAAAGTTACTTATCAAAAATACGTATGACCTTATTCATTTGGAGCCATTTTATGTGTGGCCATCGATACCCAATACAGATATACCGATTGTCGTTTCTGAACACAATGTGGAATACGAGGTGTATAACGAATATGTGAGGAGAATGACGTTTCCTTTTATAAAACCTCTTCTTGGTCTAGATGTAGAAAAGTTAAAGCGTTGGGAGCGATATGTTTGGAGAAAAGTAACTACACTTACTGCAGTATCAGCGCATGATCGTTTTGTTATGGAAGAATATTTAAGTTTTCCAGTAGCATTCGTACCAAATGGGGTGGATACGTCATGGTTTACCTATAAGAGAAAGAAGAATGCTCAAGATAAAAACTTTTTGTTTGTGGGAAATTTCCGGTGGTTACCAAACAGAGAAGCTGCCGAGTGGTTACTTACTGATATATGGCCAAAGATAGCAATACAGTTTCCTAGTAGTATGTTAACCATTGTTGGACAAAACATGCCGGAGAGTATGAAAAAACGATCAACCGATCGAGTGTTATGTCTATCGGACGTCTCTGATATACGGCAAGAATATGCAAAAGCATTCGCACTGGTCGCGCCAATGACGATAGCCGGAGGGTCAAAGTTTAAAGTTCTTGAAGCAATGGCGTGTGGCACACCGGTAATTTCTACGACTGAAGGTATTGAAGGCATTAGTGGTGAAGACGGAAAAGAAATATTGGTCGCAAAGAATGCACAAGCGTTTGTGGATCAGTTGATACGACTGAATGCAGACTCTTCACTGTATGAAAAATTAACGAAGAATGCGCGCGCACTTGTTGAACATGCATATAATTGGGATACCATTGCAATATCGTTAGAGAAGGTTTGGAAAGGTGCACATGCCTATAAACGTTAACATTGACGTATCTATCATTATCCTTTCCTATAACACAAAAGATCTTTTGCGGACGTGCTTGAAGACTGTTTTTTCGTCAGTACTCGATGATTATCGCATGGAAGTCATTGTGTGTGATAACGCATCTTCTGATGGGAGTGTAGAAATGGTTGTCAGAGAATTTCCTCGCGTTGTTACTATTCAACATGATAAAAATTTAGGATTTGCGGCAGGAAATAATACGGGCATTAAGAATGCGAAAGGACGATATATTCTGTTATTAAATTCCGATACGGAGCTTTCGTCAAATACCTGTGCCACTATGATTTTGTACATGGATACACATACAGATATAGGGGCGTCGACATGCAATGTGCTCTTGCCATCTGGTGCAATAGATCCTGCATGTCACAGGGGGTTTCCGACGCCATGGGCATCGATAACGTATTTTTTAAAATTAGAAAAATTATTTCCAACGTCACAGTTGTTTGGACAGTATCATCAAGGCTACAAAGGATTTACTACTATTCATGAGGTAGATTGTATAGTCGGCGCATTTTTTATGGTACGCAACGAGGTGATCAAAACAGTGGGATTATTGGATGAAGATTTTTTTATGTATGCGGAAGATATAGACTGGTGTTATCGAATAAAACAGGCAGGATGGAAGATAGTTTTTAATCCACAAACTTCTCTTTTGCATCGCAAAAAACAAAGCGGGAGAGCAAATATATTGAAAAATAGACGAATAATTACTGAAGTATATTTTCATCGGTATAATTGGTTGTTTTACACGAAGCACTACAAAAAGATATATCCGTGGTGGCTGACCATGATGGTGAATGATTTTTATACCATGCGAATATTTTTATTGGAACACGTTGGCATATGAGAATAGGTATAGATGCGCGTCTTATACAAGAAACTGGTGTCGGTCGATATATCCGTAACCTTATCAGGGAGTTGTCGATTGTTGATACTCATAATGAGTATGTCGTCTTTTTAAGCGCTGCTGGTTTTGATCAATGGAGAGCACCAAATACACGATGGAAAAAAGTGTTGGCGGATGTGCCATGGCACACCATCATTGAGCAGATACGAATGCCATGGGTTTTTTATAAAGAAAAGTTGGATCTTCTCCATGTTCCCTATTTTAATATCCCTATTTTTTACAGCGGTGCGATGATCGCGACAATCCATGATCTTACTATTCAGCATTTTGATACGGGTAAAGCATCTACACGTTGGTGGGTTATGTATAAGTTAAAACGATTGTTATATGGTTTTGTTTTATCCATTGGTATTGCGAAAACCAAACATATCATCACGCCATCGATAGCGACAAAAACAGAGATTTTAGATCATTATCAAGTCGCAGAGAAAAAAATTACCGTTACGTATGAAGGCGTTGATAGGGAAATTACGAAATCGTCACGAGGAAGGGCAAGTGAACATCCATTGATTCCTACGCCGTATTTTTTGTGTGTTGGTAATGCATATCCACACAAAAATCTTTCCGTCGTCGCGGATGCACTCGCAAAGTCAAAAACAAATGCTAAAGTAGTTTTTGTCGGAAAAGAAGATTTTTTTTATAAACGACTACGGACAGAAATTACGCGGAGAGGATTATCTACCCGAGTAGTATTTTTTGGCGCTGCTGATGATGAAAGTTTGCGCTCACTCTACACACATGCTGAAGCGCTTATATTCCCATCTCTTATGGAAGGTTTTGGATTGCCACCTTTAGAGGCAGTTGCGTGTGGGAGTCCTGTGATAGCGTCAGATATTCCCGCACACAGAGAGATATTAAAAGATTTGGTTACCTATTTTTTTCCAAATGATACAGATCAATTAATGACGCTTCTTGATACATGGAAAAAGGCCGATCATCGTGTGACGCTAAAGAAGGTGGCATTACAACTTCGAGAGTACAATTGGGAAAAATTAGCTTTGGATACGTTGCATATTTACCAAACTATCTAAATCTCAAGTGCTCTTTCATAATTTTCACTACAAAATCTTGACGCCATGGCGTGCATAGTTTGTAGTCTGTGTAGTGTGTCGTTGCTTTGAAGTACAATAGATATATGATGAAGGTGGCACTCGTATATGACAGGGTGAATAAATGGGGAGGGGCAGAACGGGTGCTTTTAGCGCTTCATGAACTGTATCCAGATGCACCGCTTTATACTGCGGTGTACGATAAAAAGAATGCGCCATGGGCTACTGTTTTTGATGTGCGACCATCATTTTTAAACAACTTACCTTTCGCGTCATCGATTCATGAATTATTACCGATGGTAACCCCCTTTGCATTTGAAACATTTTCATTTGATGAATTTGATCTTGTGATTTCCGTAACGAGTGCGGAAGCGAAAAATATTATTACAAAGCCTAACACGCATCACATCTGTTATTGTTTGACACCTACACGATTTTTGTGGAGTGGGTATGATCAATATAGGGAAAAACCGGGGTTAGGAGTTTTTAGCAGTATTGGGAGGATTGGGCTTACAAAGTTAGCTCCCATCCTTAGGAGATGGGATAGAATAGCCGCGAGTCGCCCTGATGTATATATTGCGATATCAGAACGTGTAAAGAAGCGTATACAAACATATTATGATAGACAAGTTGAAGCGGTTATATATCCACCTGTAGAAATACACAAATTGTTAGATCCCAAGTCAGTTTCCAAGTTTTCTGAATGTTCATATTTTTTGACTGTTTCGCGGCTCGTTTCGTATAAAAAAATTGATCTTCTTATAGAAGCGTTTAATGAACTCAAACTTCCGCTCACTATTATAGGCAAAGGCAGAGAAGAAAATTTCCTTAAAAAAATAGCAGGAAATACCATCACATTTGTCACGCGTCATTTGACAGAGAAAGAGCTGGTTTCGTATTATGACAATTGTCGTGCATTTCTCTATTGCGCTGACGAAGACTTTGGCATAGTCGCTGTAGAAGCACAAGCGAGAGGCAAAGCAGTTATCGCGTATAAAGAAAGTGGTGTAGCAGAGAGTGTCATTGATGGAAAGACTGGTATACTATTTACGACACAGTCTATTGAGTCCATAGATACTGCCATTCATGCGTTCGAGAAAAGTATTATACGTGAAGAAGATTGTAAAAATCAGGCACTTCTTTTTTCAAAAGAACAATTTAAGATAGGGATGCGTAACATTGTGGAAAAATTTATGAAAGGTAGGAAGGATGTATGAAAGCAATTATATTTGCAGGTGGTGTAGGGACACGGTTGTGGCCATTGTCACGGAAAAAATCGCCAAAACAATTTGAAAAAATCGTTGGAGATAAATCTACGTTGCAGCTTGCGGCCTCTCGACTCCTTCCTGATTTTTCGTTTCAAGATATATATGTATCAACCGGTAAGGCGTACGCGCACATTGTCGGAAAGCAATTACCTCAGATGCCATCACATCAAATCATCGGTGAACCAGAAGTACGAGATGTGGGACCAGCCGTCGGTCTTATGTCTGCCATTTTAAAGAAACAAAGCCCATTGGAACCTATGGTGATTTTATGGAGCGATCATTTAGTAAAGAAAGAAAAACTTTTCCGTAAACTCCTCATGGCGGCAGGTGATGTCGTATCGAAAGATCCACAAAAAATAGTGTTTGTGTCCCAAAAGCCACGATTTGCCAGTGAAAATTTAGGGTGGATATCATATGGCGATAAGGTAGAGACTTCTGACGATGTCCCATTTCATAGCTTCGTTGATTTCCAATATAGACCAGACGCAGAGACCGCCCAAAAGTATTTGGCTAGCGGGCATCATGCGTGGAACTTAGGGTACTTCGTAACGACCCCATCCTTTTTGTGGTCTCAATATGAACGCTTTGCGCCAAATTTAGCCATAGGCATACAAAAAATAGCAGATGCGTATGGCACTCCAGATTTTGAATCGGTTCTCAATGAAATATATCCGACGCTTGAGAAAATTAGTTTCGATAATGCGATCTTAGAGAAGATGGACTCCAAAGACGCATTAGTGGTCACTGAGAACATTGAGTGGAGTGATATAGGCGCATGGGAAGCGCTCAAAGAAGCGTTGGAAATAAGTGAAGACAAAAATGTTACGCAAGGAAAAGTGCTGTTGACAGACGTCAAGGACACATTAGTGTACAATTATACCGATCAGCTTGTCGCAACAATCGATCTTGATGGTATTATGGTAGTAAACACGAAGGATGTATTGTTGATTTGTAAAAAAACATCAGTGCCTAAGGTGAAAAAATTCGTTGAAGGATTGCAGGGCACTGAAAACGATCATCTCACTTAAATTTTATGTGGTATACCTTTTTTAAGCGGTGTATAGACTTGATTGGCAGTGTCATACTGTTTTTATTTTTTCTTCCCATGAGCGTATTAGTCGCTGTTGCTATCACGCTTGATTCTCCGGGACCTATATTTGCCGATACACCAGAACGTGTTGGTAAAGACGGACGACCATTTAAGCTTTTAAAATTTCGTTCCATGATCGTGAATGCTCATGAACAATTACGTACTGATCCGAAATTGAAGGCGTTGTATCAAGAATATAAAAGAAATAGCTACAAATTACTTGAAGATCCTCGGGTAACGATTGTCGGTAAATTTATTCGTAAACATTCTTTAGATGAAATTCCACAATTTCTTAATGTGTTAAAGGGAGACATGAGTTTAGTAGGTCCAAGACCATATTATCCTGACGAGCTCATTGAACAGCAACGAAAATATCCACACACCAGAGACTTGGTGAAAGTTGTGCTTTCAGCGCGTCCGGGGATTACTGGGTATTGGCAAGTATCTGGAAGAAGTGAGGTTAATTTTGATAAACGCATTAAGCTTGATGCTGATTACGTAAAAAAACGTTCGTTATCTCTTGACGTTGTCATAATCCTGAAAAGTCCATGGGCGATGATTTATGGCAAAGGTGCGGTGTAAGCATGCCTTGACAAAGGTACACACTTTCATAAACAATAGAACGTATGTCAGAAGAATTGAAAAAAATTACTGTTGATACAACGCCTGATCAAACAGTGGGAACACCCAAAAAACGAAAATTTCAATGGAAGTTTGTTGGTATTCCGCTTCTTGTTCTTTTTCTTTTTGTCGTCATTATAGGGATTATGCTTTTGCCGTTGCGCGGTGTTATTGCAAAAGCTCAAGAAACGCTGCCAATCGCAAGACAAACTGCAGAAGCATTGAAAAATCAAGATCTCATCGGCACGAAAGATGGACTAGCAAAGACGCGTGTCAAAGTAACGGAGCTATCCAAAGAATACGCAAAGGTCACACCATTGTCGTATATACCATTCTTAGGTGCATATGTTCGTGACGGTTCACATGTTGTCAACGCTGGTTTAGCTGCACTTGATGCGGCAGATCGCGCAATAGAAGCGCTTGAACCAAATGCAGATCTTTTAGGATTTACAGGAGGCAGTAAATTTGTGCAAGGATCAGCCGATCAACGGATACAGGTCGCGGTAAAGACCATGAGCGCCTTGACACCAAAAATAAATGAGATGGCAACCGCCGTCGACACGATGCGCAAAGAATTGGATCAAATAGATCCCAATAGATATCCTAAACAAATTGGAAAGACCGTCATTCGTGAAAAACTCGTGTCTTCAAAAGAAGTTATTGATAATGCTGCTAACCTTTTTGTGAATGCCCACCCGCTTCTTAAAAGTTTGCCAAGCATGTTAGGAGAGCCGGAGATGAAGCGATATCTTATTCTTTTCCAAAATGATAAAGAATTGCGATCCACAGGAGGATTTCTCACCGCGTATGCACAGTTTCGATTTGATAAAGGGAAAATAATCTTAGAGTTATCAGACGACATTTATTCCCTTGATAGTGCGCTCAAAAAAAAGTTTGAAGCGCCAAGAGAGGTTTTGACTTTTCATAAGGGGGTTTACGAACTGCATATTCGCGATAGTAATTTAAATCCAGACTTTAAAGTGTCGATGCAGCAGTTTGAAAAAATGTATGAGACCGCAGCCGGGAAAGAAAAGATTGACGGCATCATTGCTCTTGATACACACGTATTGGTTGAAGCGTTAAAGATACTGGGTCCTGAGACTATTGGGGGACGCGTGTTTTCTGCTGATATTGATAAACGCTGTGATTGTCCACGCGCAGTGTATGAATTAGAAGATTATTCTACTAGACCGGTAAATTATGTACGAACCGCGCGAAAAGATGTGATAGGAACGCTTATGCAACTTTTGATGCAAAAAGCTCTGGGAGTATCTCCGTCGCAGTATTGGGGCAAACTTTTTCAGATGTTATTGTCTGAAATTAATCAAAAACATGTGCTGACGTATTTCCATGATGAGACGACCCAAATTGCCGCTGAGAGCTTTAATATGGCAGGTCGGATTATGGGGGAAAAGCAAGTTGCCAGTATTTTAAAGTACGAAGAAGGAAATGGTTGGGATTATATCCATGTCAACAACAATAACATGGCAGGAGCGAAATCCAATATGTTCGTGAGAGAAAAAATTACGAAAGACAGCACGATAAACTCTGATGGAACCGTGACGACAAAGCTATCTATCGATTATAAAAATCCATATCAGGGAAGCGATTGCGGTTTGGAAAGCGGCGGGCTTTGCTTGAACGCACCGCTTAGAAACTGGGTGAGAGTCTATACGCCGGCCGGCAGTACTCTCGTTTTGAGTAAAGGTGTCCAATCCCCAAAGGATAACAAAGCCGCTACTATGGACACATTTACGGATTTAAATAAAACATATTTTGAAGGATTTCTTATCGTCAATCCTATGGGGACTGCGCGATTGGAATTGACCTACACGTCACCCATAAAATTAGTTGATGGCAAGTATAAACTTCTTATCCAAAAACAACCAGGTACTGATGGTCAGGAGTGGATAATGAAGATGAATGGCAAAGATAAAAAGAAATTTATCTTAGACGCTGATACAGAAGTTGTTCTGTAAACCCATGTATCGCGGATCCCACAAATTATATTCGATAGACGCAATAGTTCTCTCGCGAAAAAATCATGGAGAGGCAGATCGTATCGTCACCGTATTTTCCAAAGAGTTTGGTAAATTGAGGCTGATGGCTAAAGGCATACGACGGATAACCAGTAAACGTGCGCCGCATCTTGAGATATTTACTCGTCTGACGTGTTTGGTTCATAAAGGAAAGACCATGGATAGTATTATAGAAGTGACGTCTTTAGAGTCGTATCCTTTAATAAGAAACGAATTGGAGCGCGTGAGTATAGCATATTTGCTCTGTGAGCTTGTCGATACATTGCTTGGTGAAAAGCAGGAGCATAGAGATGTGTATGCGCTTTTAATGAAAGGGTTTGAAGATGTAGGAAATGCATTGGGGAATTCGTTGTATACAATTAGCCGAGAATTTGCCCAACAGCTTCTGTGGACATTAGGATTTTTGCCCATAGGGCACGTATTGGAAGGCAAAAAGCTTTTGTCATTTATAGAAGATATCACTGAGCGCAAATTAAAGTCTGCCAAACTTATTCGTCGTCTTGCCGCATGATATAATAAAAATATGCCAACGCTTGATGAAATCAATAGTCTTTGTAAGCGTCGTGGATTTGTGTATCCCACGAGCGATATCTATGGGGGACTGATGAGTTCGTATGATTACGGACCTTTAGGAGTAGAATTACTTCGCAATATCAAATCTTTATGGTGGAAGACGTTTATACATGATAGACAGGATATGGTGGGACTTGATAGTCAAATATTATTACATCCCGAAACATGGGTAGCATCAGGACATGTGAGTGCATTTAATGATCCATTGGTTGAGGATAGTGTGACCAAAAAGCGATATCGCGTAGATCATCTCATAGAAGCATGGTTAAAAGATCACACTGATGTGCACGTGGTCGTGGAAGATATGACTTTGGAGGATATGGATGCGTTTATAGGAGAACATAAAATTGTAAGTCCTGACGGAAATCCGCTTCTCACTCCCAAAAAATTTAATTTGTTGTTCGAAACCAAACTCGGAGTAGTGGAGGGGGAGAAGTCGCTTTTGTATATGCGAGGAGAGACAGCGCAAGGAATATTTACCAATTTTAAAAATATTCTTAATTCTTCGCGCGTCTCATTGCCGTTTGGCGTCGGACAAATCGGAAAGTCGTTTCGTAACGAAATTACCACAGGACAATTTGTGTTTCGCACACTTGAGTTTGAACAGGCAGAGATAGAGTATTTCTTTGATCCGCTTGCGACGGACTGGAAGTCGCTTTTTGAAATGTGGAAAACGGATATGCATGAGTTTGCCGTGAAAGCACTAGGGGTAAAATCAGATAATTTGAGATGGCGACAGCACACAGATAAGGAGCGCAGTCACTATAGTAAAGATACATACGATCTTGAGTACCAATTCCCATTTGGATGGAAAGAACTGTTGGGAATTGCATACCGCACTGACTACGATCTTAATGTTCAATCAAAACATTCAGGAGTGGATCTTTCATATTTAAATTCATTGACCGGGGAAAAGATAATCCCGCATGTTATAGAACCGGCTGTTGGGATTAACCGATTATTTCTTATGGTACTTACCGACGCGTATGAGAAAAATGAAAAGCGTACGGTTTTGCATCTTAAACCATTATTAGCGCCGTACAAAGTCGCGGTGTTTCCACTCGTTTCCAACAAACCGGAATTAGTTGCGAAAGCACAGAGTGTGTTTGACAGCTTAAAGTCGTTGTTTACTGTCGCGCGGGATGATCGGGGCAACATCGGAAAACGGTATCTTTCCCAAGATGAAGCAGGGACACCATGGTGCGTCACTATAGATTATGATACGCTAGAAGATGATACAGTCACGATTCGGGATCGAGACACCATGGAACAAATTAGAATGAAGATCACTGAACTACCAGCGTATTTTCAAAACAAATTATGAAAAATAACATGATGTGGATGTATATCGGACTTGCGGTTCTTCTATTGGTGACAGGTTTTGTAGTCTACAAAGTTGTCGCACCTTCAAAAGATGTTACCCTCATAATAGAAGAAAAACAAGAATTGCTTGCAGAGGCTGATACATCACTTATTGCTACTGTTACCAAAAGTAAAATTACCGCAAACGCAGTGGTCCTTTCTGTAAGTGCTTTGGCGAGTAAATACGCGACAGTTGGCTACGAGTTGACCTATGAGAGTCAAGGACTCATCAAAGGGGTCAATTCCGGCAGTAAACCAGTTGAAGTAGCTGGTAAAGACACGTTCGAGCGAGAGGTATATCTAGGTACGTGCTCAAGAAACGTGTGTAAACCTGATGCAGGGGTGAAATCAGTCTCCGTAGCGCTCGAATTTACCGACACATTAGGCAAAAAGAGCCAACTCTCCAAAGAGTTTGATTTGTGATTAACCTCTCATGCGTGGTTTGAATCCCAAGCGGATTTTTGCTTCTTTATATAATGTAGCAGCTTCCAGCGCTGCTCGTTTTACGCGTATTGCTATGGTAGTATCGGGTTTTAAATGAGAAAAGTGTTTAATTTGAGCGTTGATATACGGAAGAGCTTCATTGTATACGCGAGATGGATCTTTGGGTAAGGCCTCCTTTAATTTTTGAATTCTGCTTTTTGTCATACGAATGATTATTCAACTGCACTATTCTCTCTCTCTCTCTCTCTCTCTCTCTCTCTCTCTCTCAATAAGGTTTCTGTCAAGTTCGAGTAAGCTTTTTTGATATTAAGTAGTCAACTAAACACCGACCGGAAAATAGTTGACTATTTAATTATTGAGAATGTAGAGTGAAGACATGGGGAGAAAACAAGGAATGAGGCAATTGAGTCGTGCGGCGCTTCAGGTTGCAGAAGGGGTATTTGCGTATTCAGTAGATTTGGGATTATGGATTACGATGTATATGGCTTCAATGGGTGTGCCTCAGTCACAGTATGGACAATTGTGGAGAGCAAAAAGGAACGCTGATCAATTTCTCAATCAGATTAACTACGAAGTTTTTAAAAACGCCATACAAACCGCAAGAAAACGTGGTTGGATAAAAATCGTTAAACGGCAGGCATTGCCCGAGATAACTGCTGAAGGAAAGAAGAGGCTGGAAGCGATACTTCCTCATTATGATAAAAATCGCGTATGGGACGGACGAATGCACCTTGTGACATACGATATACCAGAAAAGAAAAGTAGTGATCGTTATTTACTTCGTGAATATTTGAGAGTCATTGGATGCGGCTTGTTGCAAGAATCAGTTTGGATTACTCCGTATAACCCAATTGATACGCTTCGTGGTTTTGTTGAACAACATGGATTGAAAGGAAATATTATTGTTTCTGATATGGGTAAAGATGGTTCAATAGGAGAAGAAGATTTGCGAGCAATGATCGTGCGCGTGTATCGATTAGAACAAATAAATGAGCGTTATGAGAAGTGGCTTGAGGCTATTGAAGATCAAGATGGTGGTGATCAGCTTTCAATCGTTTCGTATTTAGCAATCCTTAAAGATGATCCTCAATTGCCTTTTTCTTTACTCCCGCCGTGGTGGAAGGGAGATAGTGCATATCAAAGAATAAAAACAACATTGAAGAAAGTAGTCAACGAACTCTCGACCGGTGTAGAGTTGACTATTTAAGAGTTTTATTGATTTGTGATTTTTAAGATATCGGTGCTATAATCTGTGCGTTATGGCAAAATTAGGACCAGATCAGATTGAAGCACTTCGTCCCTTAGCCACTAGATTATCTACTCAAGGACCGTCAGATGAATCAATGAGCACTGATGGAGCACTGACGTTAGAAGAAGCAGGACTAAATTTATTCCCCGGCGCTTCTAGAGTTCACGTGTGGCAAGTTTCAACCTTTTTTGGTTGAAGATATTTGGTTGATATTGTAGGACCAAAAGGAAAAGTCCAAACAGTGAGACTAAAACCTCGGGAAATATATTAAGTAGTCAACGAACTCTCGACCGGTGTAAAGTTGACTACTTACTAAGTTCGTCCAACCCTAGAAGGGTTTTTTAATGAACGACGGCTCAATGCTTCAAATGCTTCTTGTATTTCCTCTTTTGTAGCGTTATGTCTTTGAACAACTGCTAGATCTTCTATGTGTCTTTGTGTTAGAAAAAGATTCAAGCCTATCTCTGAGAGAGATAATTGGCGATCAGCAATGATTGATTTTCTATTACGTGCTTCTTTCCTAAATAGCAGACTACTCGTCAGAGCATGAACAATCTCTGGACGAAAAGATGGTAAAGCCGTTGTCATGTCCCTATAGTACACGGTACGACATAAATTGCAATACGTGAAATGCCCCCTTGACAAACCGTGAAAAATGGGAAAAGATGGTATCTAGTGGGAAGATATGGTAAATTAAAAGCATGAAACTTTTCCTTGGAGAATACGATCATGCACTCGATGAACGAAGCAGGCTAATGCTCCCACGAAAGATAAGGCAAGAGATAGAGGCACGGGAAATAGTATTAGCCAGAGGGTACGACGGATGTATATTTGGGTTTGACATAAAAGCTTGGGAAAACGAAGCGCAAAAGCACCTTGAAACACCGGTGACTGATCAAAAGGCAAGAGAAACAAGGCGTTATTTGTTTTCGGGAGCTGAAAAAGTGGAGATGGATAAGCTTGGAAGAATTGTTCTCCCGCAAACATTGAAGGCCTATGCCACTATTGTACGCGACATAAAAGTGGTTGGCGCCGGAGATCATTTCGAACTTTGGGATACAAAGCGTTGGGTTGAGTATCAGAAGCGGTTAGGAGATAAATGAGCGACTATCACACGCCAGTACTTACTAGAGAGGTGATAGAGGCATTACACGTTATAAAGGGAAAGATTTATATCGATGCGACATTGGGCGGCGCTGGACACACAAAAGAAATACTGAAGGCCGGAGGAATAGTTTTGGGAATTGATACAGACGCGCAGGCAATTGCACACGGAAAAGAACGGCTAAAAGAATGTACGGGTTACACATTGGTTCAGGGAAACTTTAAAGATCTGGAAGAGATAGCTAAAAAGAATGGATTTTTGCACATTGATGGGATTTTGTTTGATTTAGGTGTTTCGAGCCATCAACTCGATACGCCAGAGCGAGGATTTAGTTACCGATTCACCGATGCTCCGCTTGACTTGCGATTGTCGCAAAGCGGCGGAGACACTGCTGCCCAATTGGTGAATCGAATGACCGAGGGAGAATTATATGAGTGCATTGGAAAATTTGGCGAGGAACAATTGGCTTTGGCAATTGCTCGCGCTCTTTGTAGCACCCGTTCGATAAAAAAGATTGAAACGGTGAACGATATCGTCGAGGTTATAGAAAAGTTAGCAGGCTCGAGAGAGCGTGCGACACCAATATTATCTCGGGTGTTTCAAGCATTACGCATTGTGGTGAATGATGAGTTAAAGAGTCTTAAAAGCGCACTAGGACAATCTAGAGAAATACTAAAGCCAGCGGGAAGACTTGTTGTTATAAGTTTTCACTCACTTGAGGACAGGATTGTAAAACAATATATGAGAGGTAATGGATGGAAAGTATTGACAAAACATCCGATTATCCCGTCAGAACGGGAAGTGTATGAGAATAAACGATCACGAAGCGCCAAGCTTCGAGTAGCTGAAAAAATATGAATCGAATAGTTCAAATACTTCTGTATCTTTTACCGATTACCGCGGTAGCACTTGTTATCTACCAAATTGTGATTTCCAATGAATTAGCAACGCTTGGCAAGGATCTTGGTCGATTAAACACTGAGCTATCTACACAAAATGATATACACGAACTACTCGCTACAGAAGTGGCTTCTACATCATCGTTTCTTGTGATGAGAAGTCGCGCTGAATCCTTAGGATTTAAGCCTCCACTTAAAGATCAAATTATCGCACTTTCCGTAGAGTCGCCTGTAGCTCTCAAAGTGACACTTCCCTAATAAAGACTCATTCATGATACGATAGAGTAATGAGTAATCAGCGCGCTTCAATAGTCTTTATTGCTATCATCATAGGATTTATTAGTGTGGTCCTCAAGCTTTTTTATTGGCAGGTGGTAGCAAGCGATAGATTAAAAACTGAAGCATCTCTCCAGCATTTTATTGAGTTTTCCCTTCCCGCTATTCGCGGGAATATCGTAGATCGAGACGACAATCAGATAGTGGTCAATAAACCTGCATATCTTGTGTTTGCTGAGCCAAGACTCATACCAGATCCTCATGAGTTTTCAAAAGTAATCGCGCCTATCATAGGACTTACTGATTCAGAAGTTTTTGAGAAAGTTTCTGATCCTACCAGTATTTGGGCGCCACTTATTCATAGAGCAGATGGGGAAATGGTCAAGATGCTTAAAGCATTAAATTTATCTTCTTTGGGGTTTGAAAAAGAGCCACTTCGATTGTACCCAGAAGCTTCTACCGCTTCTCAAATGCTTGGGTTTGTGGGTTCAGACGTAAATGGCGTGGATCATGGGTATTTTGGCCTAGAGGGGTATTATGATCGTCAATTACGGGGTGTGACAGGCAAGTTGCGTCTTGAAAAAGATGCACAAGGTGTTCCTATTCTTATAGGCGATCAACAGCGAGTAGAGCCAGAAAATGGTCGTACGCTCGTATTGTGGAGTGAAAAAGCAGTACAAGAGATTGTGGAGCGAAGATTAAAAGAAGGAATGGAAAAATACGGGGCAAAAGAAGGCTCAGTCGTTTTGATGGATCCTAAAACAGGAGGAGTGTTGGCTATGGCATCGTATCCTAATTATGATCCAACAAATTTTCAGTCTTTCCCCAAAGAGTATTACAAAAATCCGATAGTAGCCTCAAGTTTTGAACCCGGCAGTACCTTTAAGTCACTTGTTATGGCTGCGGCTCTTGACCACAAACTCATTACACCACAGACTATGATGGATGAGACGGGACCTGTGCAAATTGGCCCTTATTTTATACGGACGTGGAACAACGAGTATCATGGCCCTATTTTGATGACACAGGTTCTGGAGTATTCTTCAAATGTTGGCATGGTGTTTGTGGCTAAAAAATTGGGCCATGATAAATTTCTTTCCGCGATCAAGCGATTTGGTTTTGGTGAGCCGACACATATAGATTTAGAAGATGAGTCATCACCTACCCTTCGTGATGATGATGCTTGGGCAGAGGTAGATGAACTGACCGCATCGTTTGGTCAAGGTATAGCGGTGACGCCTATTCAAATGGTGGCAGCTGTGGCGGCGCTTGCAAATGGAGGCAAACTCATGGAGCCGCATGTGGTAAAAGAAATTCGTGATGATAATGGGCGCGTAATACCAGTGAAGTCGAAGGTAGTTCGACAAGTTATCAGTGAAGAAGCGGCAAGAATTATAGGAGAAATGATGGTTGAAGCGGTAGATAACGGTGAAGCTAAGTGGGCCAAACCAAAGGGTTATAGGATAGCAGGTAAAACAGGTACTGCTCAAATTCCAGTAGCCGGTCATTATGATGAGACGAAAACCATCGCTTCATTTGTGGGATTTGCACCGGTTGATAACCCAAAATTTGTCATGCTGGTGACGCTTCGAGAGCCTCAATCATCGCAATGGGGATCTGAAACAGCAGCGCCATTGTTTTTTGCCATTAGCCGTGAGTTATTCACCTATTATGGTATAGGGCCTCAAAATTAAGATCATTTTTTGGTAATATTGGCGCCGAAACGCTATAATACGGGGATGGTAGTGCTTCTTAAAAACGTATACCATTTTTTAGTTGCAATTGCCGCTAATCTTTGGTTTGGATTTCCCGCAAGAGAGTTAACGGTCATTGGTGTGACAGGCACTGATGGAAAGACGACGACCTCTACCCTTATTTACGAAATTCTCAAAAAAGCGAACATTAAAACATCTATGATCACCTCTGTTCATGCTGTAATCGCCGGTCGATCGTATGATACGGGTTTTCATGTCACTACCCCGACGTCGTGGTCAGTGCAAAAGTATTTGCGTAAAGCAGTTTCCTCTGGTGACACACATGTCGTATTGGAGGTTACTTCGCATGCCTTAAGTCAATCTCGTGTCTTAGGTATTCCCTTTGCCATAGGAGTTATGACAAATGTCACGCACGAGCATTTAGATTGGCATGGATCGTTTGAGCACTACCTGGTTACGAAATTATCCCTCCTTAAGAAATCGGCAGTAGTTGTGATTAATAGAGATGAAGCAGATTTGTTTGCGGCAGCCATTCCGTATATTCGAAATAAACGTTACGTAACCTATGGCATACGAAGGGATAGCATGGTAAATCCGAAAACGCATTCATTTAAGCTCCAATTACTTGGAGAATTTAATCGGTATAACGCTTTGGCCGCTATTGCGGTTTCCGAAGTACTCGGGATTCGATCGTTTATTTGGAAACGTGTCATGCGTTCATTTAAAGGAGTTGTGGGACGGATGGAAATTGTTTCTCACAAACCGATTCGAGTGATTGTCGACTTTGCTCACACGCCAAATGCGCTTCTTAATGCGTTAAAAACAGTGCGAAGAATGTCCAAGAAACGGATAATTCATGTGTTTGGAAGTGCAGGGTTACGTGATAGTTCTAAGCGTCCCATGATGGGCGCTGCTTCTTCTACGTATGCTGACATAAGCATCATTACTGAAGAAGACTATAGAACAGAGGATGTTGAAAAGATCATGGATGAGATAAAAGCAGGTATTCCAGATGGAAAAGTAGTATATCGGTTTCCAAAGAGAATAGACGCGTTGCGATTTGCATTAAAAACAGCCACGAAAGGTGATATCGTGATAATAACAGGAAAGGGGCATGAAAAAAGTCTTTGCCGAGGCACGAAAGAATATCCTTGGAGTGATCAAAAAGAAGTAAAGAAAATACTGAAAACACTCTAATATTTTATGTTTCATCGATCAAATCATGGTTTGTATGTGTCAGATTTACTCACTGTTATACGTGGTTTAAAACACGGATTTACTACACGCACGCATGGTGATATGCGTAATAAGAATATGATTACGTCACTTCTCGGTATAGACTCTGTCTATATTCAGGCACAACAAGTGCACGGAGCTACTGTAGAGATCATTTCCCCAAAAATAAAAACAAGCACTATACGTAATGTAGATGGACTCGTAACAAGGTCAAATAAATATCAGCAATTCTTAACAGTTCGAACAGCAGACTGTGTCCCTTTACTTGCTGTTGACCCATCAAGAAAAATTATTGGTGTTGCGCATTCGGGATGGAAAGGAACTGTAGCTAAAATTCCGCAGCAGTTAATTAAAGCGATGGTAGCACAAGGTGCGGATATAGACACAATCCGTGTTGTACTCGGCCCATCGATAGGAGCGTGTTGTTATCGCGTCAATGATGATTGTAAAAATACATTCATCGCTGCATTTGGCAGTTTTGGGAAAGGCATCATTGGAAAAAATGGTCAAGCTTTTTTTGATTTAGGAGCAAATATTGTTGATCAATTACGTCTTATGGGTATAAAGAAACGTCATATTGAAACAGCTACTATATGTAATTCATGTTTGTATCCTGATTTTTTTTCTTATCGAAAAGACACGACAGAAACTTTTGGTGAAATGCTTGGATTTATCGGATTTAACAGTTCGGTATAATAGGGAAAAGACTATGTACAACACAATCGGCATGAAAAATCATTTGTCAAAGCGATTAAAGCACGTGCATCTGGTTGGGGTCAAAGGAGTTGCAATGGCTGCACTTGCTGTATATCTTTGTGATCTCGGTATTGAAGTTTCTGGATCTGATACTGATGATATATTTCCGACCGATCAACAACTGCATGATGCAGGAGTAAAAGTGTATGGAGGATTTGATGCAAACAGATTTATAAAAGATGTTCCTGACCTTGTAATTTATACGGGCGCTCATGGAGGAAAAGATAATGTAGAAGTAGTTGCTGCATGTTCCGTTGGTATTCAAGCGCTCCCTCATGGTCAAGCGTTGGGTGAGTTTATGGAAGGCAAAAGGCAAGTCGTGGTCGCCGGAAGTCATGGGAAAACTACAACGAGTGCGATGGCTGCCTGTATTTTTCAACGTGCAAAATTACAGCCATCGTATGCAATTGGTTGCGGCGCTATTACTGGTTTAGGAGCTGCAGGACATGCAGGGAAAGGCAATTGGTTTATCGCTGAGGGTGATGAGTATGTTACGGATCCGCATCATGACCTTACTCCACGTTTTCTCTGGATGCATCCTGAGATTGTTGTGGTTACAAACGTTGACTTTGATCACCCAGATGTCTATAAAGATTTATCGAGTGTCAAGCAAGCATTTCAACAATTAGTGGCAAAGATGGATTTTCAAACACAGTGTTTGGTCGTCAATATTGATGATGAGCAGAGTAGCTTTTTACTCTCTAATGAATTTGTCGTCACGTATGGATTTTCTCCACGTGCTCACGTGTGTATAACGCATGTAAGTCAGGGTGATGGTCGACAATTTTTTACTCTTGAAAAAAGAGGAGTACTTATGGGCGAGTTTATGATTACTGTAGCGGGTCGACACAATATTCTCAATGCTACTGCAGCAATACTTGCTGCCCAAGCTGCGAGTATTTCTCTGGAAGATTGTCGTGCGGGGCTAAAAAGTTTTGGCGGTACGAGGAGAAGATTTGAATATCTGGGGGAAAAAAATGGCGTAATTATTGTGGATGACTACGCACATCATCCAGCGGAAATACAAGCGACTCTAAAGGGTGCGAAAGAGTGGTATACAGGCAAACGAATAATAGCGGTATTTCAACCACACACGTACTCACGGACGAAAATGTTTCTTACAGAATTTTCAAAAAGCTTTCGTGATGCTGACCGCGTTCTTCTTACCGATATTTATGCCTCAGCGCGTGAAGGTCAAACTCTTGGCCTTACGGGAGAGTCGCTATTTTCTGAAACTATAAAGCGCCACAACAATGTGTCGTTTGGAAAGACAAAAGAAGACGTATTTCATACGCTTGATGATCTTATTTTACCAAATGACGTTATTATATTTATGGGTGCTGGAGATATTTATACGTGGGGGAGAGACTACTTAAATGACAAATGATAAATATGAATGAAGCTTTAGAAAAATTACATCAAATCTTAGGGGACAAGGCAAAAATACATTATCCTTTAGATTCTTTGACGACCTTTAAAATCGGTGGACCTGCGGATCTTTATTATGAAGCAAGAACGTGTCAAGAGTTTCTTACGGTAGTGCGTGCAGCGCGAAAACTTGGTGTTCCAATTTTTATTCTTGGTGGCGGATCTAATCTTTTGATTGCAGATAAGGGAATTCGAGGACTCGTTATAAAAAACATGACGAAACAAATTGGTATTAAGGGAATAAAGTCTCAAAAACAAGGTTCACTGATGAAAAAAATTGTTTATGTAGAAGCTGATTCAGGAGTACCTATCAATCTTCTTGTTCGGTTTACTGTGGATGAGGGGCTAACAGGCCTTCATATGCACTTAGGACTCCCTGGCTCAGTTGGAGGAGCTGTTTATATGAATTCCAAATGGACACATCCTACAGGGTATGTCGGTGATTATGTATATCAGGCACGTATTCTTACCTATGATGGAGAAGAAAAAATAGTTCCTCAGTCATACTTTCATTTCGCGTATGATACAAGTAGCATTCAAAAATCAAAAGACATTGTTTTATCAGTAGTTTTTGCATTGACCGTTGAAAACAAAGAGCGATTATGGGCAATAGCAAACGATAGTATCGCGCACAGGAAACGCACTCAACCACAGGGAGTATTTACCGCAGGATGTACATTTCGTAATTTGACACAATCCGAAGCGCTTCTTTTTTCTACTCCAGAAGGCACTATGTCTGCGGGGTTTCTTATCGATCATGCAGGCCTTAAAGGTATTTCGGTAGGTGGTGCGATGATTTCATTACAGCACGCCAATTTTATTGTGAACACAGGGAAAGCGACAGCCAAAGACGTGATAGAATTGATAGAGATCGTCAGAGCGAAAGTTAAAGAACAGTTTGGCATTACGTTATCAGAGGAGATAGAAAGAATTGGAGAGTTTTAGTATGGATACATTTATCATAGAGGGTGGTAAACCATTAATTGGAGAGGTGACTGTTGCGGGGGCAAAAAATGTCGCAGTAAAAGCAATCGTTGCGTCGCTTCTTACAGATGAGCCAGTGATGTTATTCAATATGCCGCATATTCATGATGTGCATCTTTTGCTTGAGTTGTTGTCAAAGATGGGTATTAGCTACAGTTGGTCTGACCATGAACTAACGATTACCCACATGGGTGCCGCGAGTACGACGGTGCCATTAGATCTTGGAGCAAGGATTCGGACGTCTGCTATGTTGTTGGGGCCGTTATTGTCTCGTTTTGGTGACGCAAAGATTCCAAATCCGGGCGGGTGCCGCATTGGAGCGCGCCCTATAGATAGGCATATTGATGCGTTGCGATCGATGGGAGCTCAAATTTCATACAACTCAGATGATGGATATTTTTATGCGAAAGCCCAAAAACTTCATGGCGCACACATCATGTTTCCAAAAAATACTCACACAGGAACAGAGACAATTCTACTTGCAGCTGTGTTAGCGCGTGGTGAGACGCAAATTGATAATGCGGCAGAAGAAGTTGAGGTAGATGATTTGATTCACTTACTGGTTGCGATGGGTGCTAAAATTACGAGGCCAGCACCACGTAAAATTGTGATAACAGGCGTGAACGCTTTGCATGGCTGCTCATTTAGGATTATGCCGGATCGTAATGAAGAGGTGACGTTTGCAATAGCCGCGGCAATTACAGGCGGCAACATTACCGTGCATGATTCTCGTCGTGAGCACTTGAAGACTTTTTTAGAATTTTTTTCTTTAGCAGGTGGCCTTGCAAGTCCTGTATCTGAAACCGAAACGCGTTACAGCTTGGCAACTGGTACCATACGTCCAACCGATGTCGTGACAGAACCACATCCAAAGTTTATGACTGATTGGCAAGGACCGTGGGCTGTATTTATGACACAAGCTGATGGAGTTTCGACACTTCATGAGACTGTTTTTGAGAGTCGATTTAGTTATGTGAGTGAACTTCATAAAATGGGTGCAAAAATAGAATATTATACCCCAGTGATATCTGATCCATCAGCGTATTACAATTTCAATTGGGCAGATAAGTCTATCGATAGTCAGCAGGCAATTCGTATAACTGGTAAAACAGAGCTTCATAATGCTGTGTTATCAATGAATGATTTGCGTGCTGGAGCAACGTTAGTGTTGGCTGCGCTTACCGCAAAAGGGAAAAGTTATATTCACGGTGTAGAACAAATGGATAGAGGATATGAGCATATCGTAGAACGACTTACACAATTAGGCGCAGCTGTGTCGCGTATAAAGGAGGAAGAATGAAAAAATTACCAATCGTACTTATCCTTGCAGGAGGTGTCGGAAAACGTTTTAGCCCGATGATGCAATCAAAAGATTTATTTTCTTTTTTTGGTACACCACTTCTTGAATGGAACTTACATCATCTTGAGCTTGCAGGATTTACCCAAGTAGTCATTGTTTGTACCAAAGAAGATAAAGAACGTATGTCCCATTTTGTTTTTTCGAAACTCCAGATTTCCATGGTAGTTCAAGGAGCACCAAAAGGGATGGCTGACGCTGTTTCTTGTGCTGCGTCAATGATTGGAAATAATCCTGTGATTATTATGAATGCAGAAGATGTTGTTGAACCTCATTTCTATTCACAACTTTTAATAGAAGCAGGTATAGACCATGCATGGGTTGTTGGGAAACAAGTCAATAGCTATTTTGACGGTGGATATTTGAAAATAGAGGGTGATAGAGTCATCGAAATAGTTGAAAAGCCCGGCATTGGTCATGAGCCAAGCGATAGGATTAATCTAGTTTTTCATTATTTTCCAGATCTTTCGGTATTTACTTCGTTATTTCCGTCAGTGAAAACACAACATGATGATGTATATGAAATAGCTCTTTCAATATATATGAAAAACCATGATGTATCGTTGGTTTCGTACCAAGGAGAATGGTCACCTCTTAAGTATCCATGGCACGTATTGGATGTCAACGCTATGCTTTTGTCTCAGTTGTCTCGAAAAAATGGAAAGAATGTAACTCTTAAAACGAATGTCGTGATCGAAGGGAATGTGCACATAGAAGACAACGTGACGATATATGAAAATACAAAAATAATTGGTCCATGTTTTATCGGTGAGGGTACGATAATCGGCAATAATAATATTATTAGAGGATCCCATATTGGCAGGCGGTGCGTGACAGGATTTAATACTGATATAACCAGAAGTTATATTGGTGATGATTGTTGGTTTCATTCAAATTATATAGGGGACAGCGTATTGGAGTCTGACATTAGCATGGGGTCAGGAACTGTGCTTGCCAATCTTCGACTTGATGAAGAAGATATTGCATCGGTTGTACAAAAAGAAAAAATATCTACACAGCGAAATAAATGTGGTGCACTCATCGCAAGTCACGTGAGAATTGGCGTCAACGTGAGTATTATGCCTGGAGTCAAAATTGGATCACATACAAGCATTGGCGCTGGACTTACGATTGGTGAAGATATTGAAAGTGAATCTTTTTGTGTAGGGAAAAATCCGTTGTATACCGTGAAAAAAAATATTCGAAAGGTAGACGTTTCCGGACGTGAAAAATTTCGCATGAAAATATGAAACAGGTCGATATAGTGCTTCTTCACGGATGGAACTTATCAAAAGAGACGTTTGTACCACTTCACGAAGCCTTTACAAAAGCTGGATTTCGTGTTCACTCTCTTGATTTTCCCGGATTTGGGAATGAAAAAGCGCCAGTGAAACCATGGCACATAGTGGATTACGCGGAGTTTTTGAAACGATATATCGATATGCATCATATTAAAGAAGCAGTCCTCGTGGGACACTCTTTTGGTGGTCGTGTGGCACTTAAGTTTGTGCAACTATATCCCTCTATTGTGTCGCATATTGTGCTCTCTGGAACACCTGGGTTTAGTCCGGTACTGAAGCGCAAGATGCTGTTCTTTTTTATTCTGGCAAAAATCGGCACAGTTATTTTTTCTATTCCACCGCTTTCTATTTTTGAGGATTGGGCAAAGAGATTTTTATACTATGCATCAGGTTCGAGAGAATTTTTTAAAGCAGAAGGGTCTATGCGTCAAACGTTTAAAAACGTTGTTGCTGATGATTTGCTTGGTTCTATGCAATCAGTCATGGTGCCCTGTTTATTATTGTGGGGAGAATTTGATGTGATGGTGCCTTTGTCTATTATGCATCGTATGGCAGAGGTTTTGCCTACGGCAACGGTGAAGGTTATCCCAGAGGCTGATCACGGTGTACCGTTTAAAGAGCCGCAGGTGTTTGTCTCGTATGTACAAAAATTTTTAAAAGATACAATCTAGTTTTTTAAACGTATGAACATTCTCATCAGTTTTCTTTCGTTTCTTTGGATATTACGCATTGTTATCAATGTAGTAAGCTGGACTTCTCTTTGGTGGATAAAAGAATATCGCATGGATCGAATGCGTATTCATCTCAAGACTAAGCAGGGAAGAGCTATATTATTTCCGTCTTTACGTCTCCCACCGCGTTCATTTCGAAGCATAAGTATTATCGCGTTGTCTATAAGTATTCTTTTTGGAGTATGGCAAGGATTAGGACACACGCTTGTTTCTCTTATCGTCGTTGATTTAATTTCGTTTCCTCTTGTGGCACTTGTCGTAGTGCTATCACATATTCCAATCGGATTGTATCATTCGTGGCGCATACATGAGGCGACGAGACGCATTCGTTTGCGACCTGATCTTCTGGTCATAGGGATTACGGGAAGCTTTGGAAAAACATCAACGAAAGAATATCTTTCTACCATACTGTCAGATTCCGTTGCCACACTGAAAACTGAGGCGAGCAAAAATTCGCCAATTGGCATTGCTGAAATAATATTAAAAAACTTGAAGCCTGAGCATAAAGTATTTGTCGTAGAGATGGGCGCATATAAGCGAGGAGAAATACGTGCGATGTGTCGTATTGTGCGTCCACAAATCGGTATCATTCTCGCGATTAACCCACAGCATCAGGATTTATTTGGCACCATAGAAACCACGATGAAGGCAAAGTATGAATTGGTAGAAAGTTTGACAGGCAAAAATATCATAATACTTAATCAGGATGATATGCGCGTACGTACGCTTTCCCAGTGGGCTTCCCATGATGGGCATAGTGTTTGGTGGGTTACTAAATATCCAAGTAAAGAAATACAATCAAACACATTTACGATTGTAAATATTGAAAGTACAAAATCTCGATTAAATTTTGGCGTTTTGTATGAACATACGACACACGCTGTTTCTGTACCCATTATTGGGGCACATCAAGCTACAAATATTACTGCTGCAATTGCAGCAGCTATTGCAGCACAAATACCTATCCAAAAAGCAGTACTCGCAACGAGACTACTAAAGTCAGTGCCACATGTGTTAGAGGTAAAAAGAGGTATAATTGGGAGCACATATATCGATGATACGTTCAATAATAACCCTGATGCAGCGAAAGCTGCAATCGTAGTTTTAGGGATGTATAAAAAAAGAAAGCTATTGGTTTTTCAACCGATGATTGAATTAGGAACGTATGCACAAAGTAGTCATTATGACGTGGGTATTTTGGCTGGACAAGTTTGCGATGAAGTGATCATTGTTGGGGAAGATTGGGCAGAGGATTTTATTAAAGGAGTACGAAGTATGCAAACGAACTGTACAGTGCAAGTGTTATCTATTGATGCTGCCGCCTCGTATCTTCGTACCCATATTAAATCGACTGATACAATATTATTTAAAGGAAAATCGTCAGGTCTCGTTTTATCAGGTATTTTATGATTACAGCATCACTTTCTCCAAATACAGAATCGAATGATATTTTTACCGCGATACGGACGCTTATGATGCCATGGGCATGGGGAAACGGCACGAGTGGAGAACGGGTTGTGCATTGGTTTCAGTCGCGTTATGTAGTCGATACGGTATCACTATTTTCTAGCGGTCGCATGGCTCTGATGGGAATACTTTCTTCCTTTGACGTGGGAGATGGAGACGAAGTGCTTGTTCAAGCGTTTACGTGTGTGGCAGTACCAAATAGTGTGTTGTGGGTGCACGCAAAACCAGTATATGTCGACATAGATCCATCGGGAAATATAGATTGTACGGACGCCAAGAAAAAAGTAACGTCAAAGACGAAGGCTATAATAGTCCAACATACATTTGGCATTGCTGCAAATATGGAAGCGATCGTTTCTTTTGCTAAAAAGTATCATCTTATCCTTATAGAGGATTGTGCGCATAGTTTGGGCGTATCGATCAAGGGAAAGTTATTGGGGACATATGGTGATGCAGCATTTTTTAGTTTTGGACGAGATAAAGTAATCTCAAGTGTATGGGGTGGAGTGGCAATTATAAAAAATAATAAACCGAAAGAGTCCCATGCACTATATGCGTTTGAAAAATCATTATCTAAGTCCTCTCTCGTATGGATTGCCAAACAGTTACTCCATCCGTTGGTATTTGCCATAAGTATGCCATTTTATAGAATTGGTATAGGGAAAGCACTCATTGCATTTTTTAAAGCGATCGGCATGATAACGTTGCCGATTTATCCTACAGAATATACAGGTGGTTTACCGATAGAATTGTCTACCCAGTATCCGAATGCACTCGCGTCTCTTATATGTATACAGCTTTCAAAATTAGATCGGTATAAAAAGATGCGAGACGAAACTTCTCACGTATATATAACGTATGTAGAGAATAGTAAGAAGGTACACACGTTTGATACACCATTTGGGGGAACATATTTGCGATTCCCTCTGCTTGTTTCTGATCCAGCTATAGTAGCGCGAGCCGCCATAAAAGAAGGCATTCTTTTGGGAAATTGGTATACAAGGGTTATAGATCCTAGAGGAGTCTCATTTGACAGTGTCTACTATATACAGGGAAGTTGTCCTCATGCTGAAGAGATTGCCAAACATATTCTCAACCTTCCCACGCGTTTGACTAAGAGTGAGCGAGACCGTGTGTGTTCATTTTTATCGCGTTATGTATAACGTACGTCAATTAGTGCTCGGTGATTTTTTGAGTAATTGTTATATCGTTTCAGATTCGCAGAGAAAAACTGCCCTCATCATAGATCCTGCAGATACGCCGGAATATATAGGAGAAAAACTTATAGAGATGAGACTTACCCCTATAGCTATGATAGCAACGCATGGACATTTTGATCACGTATTGGCGGCATTTGGATTGCAGGTATTTTTCTCGAACCTGCCATTTTTTGTTCATCCTAACGATATGTTTCTTATAAAAAGAATGCAAAAGACAGTCCTTCATTTTACAAAAAATCGTACTGCATCACCCGCACCAGAGGATTGTATTGATATAGAGAAATTTGAGAGTTCTCTTTTAGGAGAAGAACGAATTGAGATACTTGATCTTGCGGGACACACTCCAGGAAGTATTGGATTATATTGCAATGAGTCGCATGCTGTATTTGTCGGTGACACAATGTTCTCTGATGGGTCTGTAGGCGATACACACCATGTGTATAGTGATAAAATCGCGCTGAAAAAAAGCATAGAGAAAATTACTGCGTTGCCATCCAATACCATGATGTATGCTGGACATGGAGAAAGGATTCTTATAGGAGATTTGGGTCTACAAGGAGTATACTCATAGTATGAAAACCCTAGCAAACCTTATTATATCTTCTTTTTCTCTGATGCTGGTTTCAAAAATAGTTACGGGGGTCACTATCACAGGATTCTGGGGGGCAGTGCTAGCTGTCATCGTGATGGCTATACTTAATTTGTTGGTAAAGCCCATTCTTTTCCTTTTGACATTGCCAGTGACCATCGTCACATTTGGACTTTTTACATTTGTGTTAAACGCCATCATGTTTCTTTTGTCGAGTCGATTTGTAAGCGGATTTTCTGTCGATGGGTTTGGATCAGCATTAATAGGATCGATTATTTATTCTATCTTCACAACGATTTTTTCATCGTTAGTCAGATAACATATGACATTGGATTCCAAACACGAGGTTAGTATTCGGGTGATTGTGGATAAAGGCACATGGGAGTTGTTTGCATTGACTCATGGGCCGTTTGCATTGTTTCAAAGTTGGAACTGGTATGAAACACTTAAAGTTTTACATGCAAATGTAGAAGCCTATGGTGTGTACATAAATGATATTCTTGTAGCGATATTTTTGACGCACAGAGTTACCGCGCGTCGAGGATCGTTTATACATTTGCGACACGGACCCATCCTTTCGCCTACTGCCCCAGAGTCCGTCTGGCTGGAGATTACAGCATTTACTAAAAAATTAGCAATAAAAAATAATTGTTGGTTTGTGAGAATGAGTCCACAATTGCCCGTTGGGGAAAAAAGCGAGAAGGTAAGACAAAGACTCGGTGGTATACCAGCATCAATTCATCGAATGGATGGTGAATATTGCTGGGTGTTGGACTTGAAAGCTAGTGAGGAGGAACTGTTATCCTTTATGCGTAAAGCTACAAGGTATGAAATACGAAGAGCACAAAAGGATGGTGTAGAAATAGTAGCAACTCGCGATATAAAATATCTTACGGAATTTGATACACTCTATAAACAAACTTCTGATAGACATGGTTTCGTGCCACATGAAGGGATACGAGAAGAGTTTTTTGTTTTTAGTAAACGCAATCAAGCGATGCTGTATTTAGGAAAATACAAGTATAAAACGTATGCATCTGCAATACTACTCTACTATGGTCGGCAAGCTATTTATCATCATGGAGCATCTATAAACGCACCTGTTCCAATATCTGCTTTCATACAATGGCGGGCAATTTGTGAGGCTAAAAAACGAGGAATGAACTTGTACAATTTTTGGGGTATTGCGCCTGAAAGCAGTCTAAAGCATCCTTGGCGAGGTATAACAGTGTTCAAAAAAGGTTTTGGAGGGCATACTGTCGAATATATGCACGCTTTTGATATACCGGTTTCCCCACTTTATGCGTTTACACGAATAGTTGACTTGTACAGAAAATATAGACGCGGATATGATTGATGTTTAGTTGAGATTTATCAGTCAGTCGAGGTATACTTATAGAGCATATGGATAAAATTCGTGCGCATCATGTTTCTTTTCGACATGCGTGGGATGGTATCAAGTGGGCGATAAACACGCAACCTAATTTTCGCGTGCATTTATCACTCTCTGCCGTATCACTCATTCTTTGTTGGATTTTTTCGGTTTCCATGATCGAGTACCTTATAATAATTTTTACTATTCTTTTGGGACTTACTTGTGAAATGCTGAACACGTCTATTGAGGCAATGACTGATTTGATTACGACAAAGCATCATCTAGATGCCAAGATTGCCAAAGATGTCTCAGCTGGTATGATGCTTGTTGTTGCAATTGGAGCCGTTTTGATCGCGAGCCTTATTTTCGGACCCAAAGCCCTTGCACGTATTGGGTCGTTTTAATCATATGCAATTACTTTTAGGTGCCCTCTTATTTTCGTGGCTGATTCATAGCGTATTATACGTACCATTTATTCGACTTCTCTATCAAATTCGATTTCAAAGACTTACCCAGACCACTCGCGATGCGTTTGATAAACGCACACCGCTTTTTGATAAATATCACAAACACAAAGCGGGTACTCCCGTTGGCGGAGGATTTCTTATTATTGTTTTGACGACGCTGATGGTTCCGCTTGTTTTGCTCCTTATGTATTATTTTTGGATACCTATTACATCAGTATATCCATTGAAAAGTGAGCTAAAAGTTTTGTTGTTTACGTTTATATCCTTTGGTGCATTGGGGCTACTTGATGATGTGAAAAAAACATTTGGATGGGTGAAGGGAGGATTTTTTGGGTTGCGACTTCGGCATAAGCTTATCCTCGAAATAATACTCGCTTCGCTTGTAGGATATTGGCTGGTGACGGAATTAAAAATAAGCATTTTTCATATACCATTGATTGGCGTGGTAGAGATGGGTTGGTGGTATATACCGTTTGCGGCATTTGTGATTATAGCTTTTGCTAATGCATTTAATATAACCGATGGGTTGGATGGATTGTCTTCAGGAGTGTTGACCATATCACTATTTGCATTTTGGTTTTTATCTGCATCCATACTCGATACGGTTCTTTCTACGTTTATAGCACTTTGGGTCGGTGGTGTACTTGCCTTTTTGTATTTTAATATTTTTCCATCACGAATATTTTTAGGCGACGTAGGGGCAATTTCTTTTGGAGCGACATTTGCTGTGGTAGGACTAATTTTAGGAAAAGTTCCGGCGCTTATTATTATTGGCGGAATTTTTGTCATTGAAGTGGGATCATCGCTTATCCAGCTCGTCAGCCGATCAGTGCTGAAACGAAAAGCTTTTGTAGCAGCGCCTTTTCATTTGTGGTTACAAGCCAAAGGATGGCCAGAGCCAAAAATTGTCATGCGATTTTGGGTCATGTCTATTATTTTTGCCTTATTTGGATTATGGCTTGCCATACTTGCGTAAACGGCGTTTTTTTATGAAACGATTACACACCGTTTTTGTTCGGTCAACGTCTTTACCAAACGGGGATAAGATATTTCTTCTTTTTATCGTTCTACTGATCTCTATCGGACTGGTCATGGTATATGATTCGTCTGTCGCTATTGCACTTCGTGATTTTCAAGACCCGTATCGGTTTTTGCGAGAACAAGGGAAGTGGGTAGTCTTGGGGCTTGGTGCATTTACCGTATTTTCACGCATTCGGCATAGTGTATGGCAGAAAATTGCGGTACCGATGATCATGGGAACGCTCCTATTGCTTCTTGCCGTATTTATTCCTGGTTTGGGTGTACGGGCTTTAGGAGCGCATAGATGGTTAAATTTAGGGTTTACTGTTTTGCAGCCTGCGGAAATAGCTAAATTTACGCTTACGATGTATCTTTCTGTATGGCTTTCGAAACGCGAAAAAGGGAGGTTACCGGCATTTCTTCTTTTGGTTTTTTCTCTTGCAGGTCTTGTGGTGTTGGAGCCAGATTTGGGCACCGCGTCGATTATCGTCGGTATTGCTTTTACACTTTATTTTCTTTCTGGAGTTTCTCTACGTCAATTCTTCCTTCTTATTCCGATAGGGGGAATAATTCTTGGTATGTTGGCTTTTACCTCGCCCTATAGACTTCAACGAATCATGACGTTTTTAAATCCAGAATCGGATCCACTGGGATCGTCGTATCAGATACGGCAGGCGATTATTTCATTGGGATCAGGTGGAGTATTTGGTGTGGGACTTGGCAAATCGCGTCAAAAGTATGAATATCTTCCTGAAGCAAATACCGACTCAATATTTGCAATTTTAGGAGAAGAGATGGGATTTATCGGGAGTGTTACTCTGATTGGATTATATGTTGGCCTACTTTCAAGAATATTTAGCATAGCAAAACATGCTCGTAGTGAACAAGCGCGTTTATATGTTTATGGAGTCGGAAGCTGGATTGGTTTGCAAACACTTATTAATTTAGCTTCAATGGTTGCTCTTTTTCCACTCACCGGAGTTCCGTTGCCATTGATATCATATGGCGGATCAAATTTGGTTATCACGCTTTCGGCTCTTGGAATAGTGCATAATATCAGTAGAACGAGTCATGAAAAATCATAAGCCACCATTTCGTATTGTAATAACAGGCGGTCACTTGACTCCTGCTATCGCCACCATTACCGCCTTACAACGCAGAGATCTTTCAGTGAGAATTTATTTTATCGGACGGGATAAGGTGTCTGACAGCCAAGAGACCAAATCGCATGAAAAAGAGGCGATGAAAGAGTTGGGTGTGTCATTTTTATCTTTAACGACTGGCCGACTGACGAAGGCAGGGTCACTCGTTGAGATTGTATCCTCTCTTATAAAAGTTCCTATCGGTTTCTGTATGGCCTTTTGGTATTTATTAACGATTCGACCTGACGCAATTGTTTCATTTGGCGGATATATTGCTGTTCCCATCGTTATTGTAGGTTGGGTGATGGGCATACCAATTATTACTCATGAACAAACGCAAAGCGTAGGGTTAGGCACTAAAATTATCGCACTGTTTTCAAATGTTGTTTGTGTGAGTGATCCTACGCAGGTGCAGTCGTTTCCTTTTGTGCGATCCGTATATACAGGGTTGCCGCTTCGCGATGTAATTGTCAGTGCTGCAAAGGAATTGAAGTACAAAAAAGCAAAACATTCTCGTCCATGTATTTTGATCACCGGCGGCACCACGGGAGCCTTGAGTATAAATACTGTTGTATACGATGCATTACCACAACTACTTTGTATAGCTAACGTCGTTCATCAAGTTGGTGCCATGTCTATTATGCATGCTCGACAAATACAGAATACGCTCCACAAAAAGTCAACATATGTCTATACGTGTATAGAGTATCTTCGTGAGTCAGACTACGTGAGTTTGTTACAAAAATCTGATGTGGTAGTAGGTCGATCAGGGGCAAATACTGTAGCAGAAGTCGCAGCGCTCGCAAAATCAGCAATTCTTATTCCGTTGCCATGGGCGTCTTTTGACGAGCAGTACAAAAATGCAGAAGTATTACAAAAAGCAGGGAGTGCATCGATTCTGCCTCAGAAAGATCTTACAAGGAGTACATTGGTTTCTTTGGTAACAAGACATATTGAAAAGAGAGATATGTATGAAGCACATGCAAAGGTCTTTGCCAAATCTGTGCGGCTTGATGCGGCAGAGCTTTTGTGTGATGAAATAATTTTTCTTGTCAGGACAGTATGATATGCAGAGCACAACGAGAATACCGTTTATTGCAAAGAGATCGGCTTTGACGGTATTGCTGCTTTTGGCAATCGGTCTTTTTGGTGTGGTTGTAGTAGTAAGTGTGCACGCGCTTTTTCGATTGGATACGGTAGAAGTTGTAGGCACTGGAGCCGTATTCTCTGCAGATGCCGCAAAGCTTAGCACGAATGTTTTATTTTTCCCGACAAAAACGCTTGAGAATGATTTACTCAAAAATTATCCTCTTTTTGCGGCTGTCCGAGTATATAAGCGGTTGCCGCATAGCATTATTATTGAATATTCACTTCGTAATTCGTGGGGCTATATTGATTCGTCGGGACATACATACGGTGTGGATGAAGGTGGGGTGATCGTTGGCGAGTATACACCACCATTTGTGCATCCTGTCATGACGTTTGACATAGGGACCCAGTCCATTGGTATGCGAGTCACTGATACGCGTGTTTTGGCAGCGTTGTCATTCTTGCACGCCCTCGATCCGTCTATACACGTGTCATCGGTGAAAGATTTTTCAAAAACTGCATTTGAGGTAACAATAGACTCTATGCGCGTGCTTGTTGCCGTAGATGGCGATAAAGAAGAAAAAGCACGTGCTTTACTTTTTCTTCAAAATGGGTTTAGAATTAAAGGAGTCCTGCCTTCAATGGTTGATCTTCGGTATAGTAAGCCTATAATCACAAAATAAATGAAGCGCGCTTTTCATTGCACGATCAACATTGTATACTACCCAAAGAGTACGATTATTGAATACTATGGCTAGGGACAGAATCATCAGTGCTATTGATATAGGATCTTCAAAGATAGTCACGCTTATTGCATCCATGACTGAAGAGGGCTTGGCTCGGGTTATCGGCGTTTCTACTTCTCCTTCTCATGGCTTAAGAAAAAGCCAAGTGGTTAATATCGAGGAAGCGACCGATGCAATTTCAGCGTCTCTTGAAGCAGCAGAGCGCATGGCAGGAACATCTGTGACTCAAGTATTTGTCAGTGTGGGGGGATCACATATCGCTTCCATGAATTCTCATGGGGTCGTTGCAGTCTCTGAGCCAGACAAAGAAATTTCTCCAAATGATATAAAAAGAGTCATAGATGCCGCAAAAGCTGTGCAGTTACCTACATCGCGTGATATTTTACACGTATTACCGCGCGGGTATTCTGTAGATGGGCAAGAAGGAATTGTCGATCCTGTCGGCATGTCCGGCGTACGGCTGGAAGTAGAAACGCATTTAGTAACCGGAGGTTCTACGGCGATACGTAATCTGCATAAATGTGTCGAGGAGTTGGGTGTGGATGTGGTTGATGTGGCTTTTGGAGGCCTTGCGTCAGCAGTTGCAACGTTATCAGATACAGAGAAAGAATTGGGCGTGGTACTGGTTGATATCGGTGGCGGTACGACTGATGTGGCAATATTTGTCGATGGTGCACTGTCTTATTCGTCCGTAATCCCCATTGGTGCGATAAATATTACAAAAGATTTAGCAGCGGGCCTTCGGGTATCGCTTGAGAGTGCTGAGAAAATCAAACTCCGTTTGGGACAAGTGGTGAAATCACCAATGATGGGAGAAGAAGAAAGTAGAGTGAAATCTTTAAAGAACGAAAAGGAAGATGATATAGATATCGGAGATCTCGGTCTTCCAGAAGGTATGCGAATGATTTCCAAAAAAACACTGATTGAAGGAATTATCAAACCGCGATTAAATGAAATATTTACGATGGTCGCGTTAGAAATTAAACGCAGTGGATTTGGTGGCATGATGCCGTCAGGTGTCGTGTTGACCGGTGGTGGTGCATTGACCATTGGTGCCGTAGAGTCTGCCCGAAGAAATTTAGCAATGCCCGTGCATATTGGGATTCCTCAGAAAGTGACGGGACTGGTTGATGAAATTATGACGCCGACGTATGCCGCTGCAGTCGGACTTATCCTTTGGGGTGATAAGGAAGGTGGTCAAGAAGGTACAACGGGAAGTATTTTTTCTGGTATCGGCAAGCTTGGTGGTAATTTTCATATGAAAGGACTTGCTGGAAAGGTAGTCAATCTGGTAAAGTCATTTCTGCCCTAGCTCTTCAGTACACTTGCCAGTAGGTAGGTCTGCCCCTGATGAACTCATAGATTAATATTATTGAGTTTTATTGCATTGCGTCGCATGTTGGTATAATCAATTACAATTTTTATGTTAATCAAGCCTGATACAGCCAGATTTGCAAAAATTAAAGTCGTCGGCATAGGCGGCGGCGGGAGTAATGCCGTAAATTCTATGATAGTGAATAATCAGATAAACGGTGTTGATTTCATATCCGTAAACACGGATGCGCAAGCGCTCCTTCTTTCCCAAGCGCAAAATAAAATTCAAATTGGTGATAATTTTACTAGAGGCTTAGGGGCTGGCGGAAATCCCGATGTAGGACGACAAGCGGCAGAAGAATCACGTGAGAAAATCGCTGAGTATTTGCGGGATAGCGATATGGTATTTTTGACCTGTGGAGAGGGCGGAGGCACAGGGACAGGAGCTACCCCAGTGTTTGCTGAAATTGCAAAGGAGTTGGGAGCTCTTACCGTCGCGGTCGTGACCAAGCCATTTCAGTTTGAAGGGACAAGGCGGATGGTGACAGCAGAAGAGGGTATCGCAAATCTTAAAGATAAAGTAGATACATTAATTGTGATACCAAATCAGAGACTTTTGGAGGTTATCGATAAAAAGATGACACTTATCGAAGCATTTCGCGTCACGGATTCAGTATTAGGACAAGGAGTACAAGGAATTTCTGATCTTATTACGATGCCCGGACTTATCAACGTAGACTTTGCAGATGTACGCGCCATTATGACTAACGCTGGATCAGCGCTTATGGGAATTGGCACCGGAGTCGGGGAGAACAGAGCATCAACAGCCGCAAGAACTGCTATCGCGTCGCCTCTTCTTGAAACAACGATTGAGGGAGCAAAGGGCGTCCTATTTAACATCATCGGAGGCAATGACGTCACGATGGCTGAAGTAGATGAGGCAGCGAAACTGATTTCATCTGCCGTAGATCCAGATGCCAATATAATTTTCGGTGCAACGATTGACGAAAAGCTCGTTGATCAGATCAAAATTACCGTCATAGCTACAGGGTTTGATGAAACCAAACGAAGACTTCGCGAGATGACGACCAAGCCCACGCGAGATGTGCGATACGGCATGCCGCAACAGCGACAGCCACAGGGCGCTATGTTTACACCAAGTAGCAACAATCCAGCCTCTATTCCGTTGACGCCTGTGGTTGATCCAAACGCACATAACGCACCAATATTTAATCCAAGTGTAGACGATGTGCCTCCAGAAGAAGATGAATTCGACATCCCCGCCTTTTTAAGGCAGAGGAGTTGATAAAGAGTAGGGAATTGAGATACCATGGATGGTAAGAATAAATAGAGAAGCTTCTATGAATATACTCACATTTTTTGATAAGAATAAGATTCGTGACGGATGGCAATCGCGTGTAGAACAGAAATTTTCACAACTTCCTGATACGCATTTTACGCATGTTGATTCATTGGCTGATGCTATCAGCCACATGCAAAGAAACGATGAAAGAAGTATCATTGTATTTGGCTTATCGGATGGGAAACATGGTGCTTGGACGAATCTAATTCCTCATATTAAATCGAATTATATACCGATAGTACTTACTGGAGATCTTGATAAATATTTTTATTCGGAAACATTTCGTAAGCAAACAGGAAGAGCACCTCGGATTCTTGACACAGTTAATTTTTATCGTGATATAGAAGTTCTCATGAAGTTTCTCAAAGAACAATTTTCCCACTCCAGTGGTGAATATAAAGAGTGACGATTTATCTTAACTTCGGCAACACAGCCTAAGCAATGCATAGATGCAATATTCTTAAGTAATTCTGGTATTAGTCCTGCGAGGAATAATATTGGAGCAGCTTGGGGTTTGAGAGTGGGGATTAGGGCAACTTAATCCCCACTTTGCGGTATTAAGGATTTATGGTAAAATACCAAAATCATGAAAGTAACTACAGTGTCAATCAAAAGTGAACGATTAGTTGAAGATGGTAAAGGAGCCCTCCGAAGATTTAAAAGAAGGACAGGCAGGCACCTATCTGTTTTTGGCGCAGGCACTGGACTTATGGGTCATGCTGAAACTGCACTTAACCCGACCGCTCATGGGGATGGTACGAAAGTTAGCGATAGAGATGATGTGCAATATATTGAGGATAAATGGGCACGACCTATGAGAACAACTCCAGGAAGATCATTTAGTGTATTTGGTGGTGGCGAAATACAAGTAGAAGATGCTCAACCTAAACCTAGACAACGAGTTATCAAATTAAAAATCGCTATATAAAGTATGATAAAAGTAGAGAATTTAAGTGTAACAATAAGACCAAGAAGAGGTGTTTTTGGTTTCTTCGGGCAGCATGAGGTAGTTGCTACTGATAAGAGCAAAAATGCTATATCTGAGGTTGTAGTAAGAAGGGGTTCGCGAAGAAAAATGGAGTCTTTGTTAAATTTAGGATTACTCATAAAGCTAGAGAGTCAGTTAGTTGATGCTGAGGATTCTCTTAGGTCATTAGACCCTCAAAGAGAGCCACACGTGAAGAATCAGCACGCTGAGCATAGGTCACTTCTTAGAGGAATAGGTTTTCCCATTTAAAAATATCGATATTTTATAGACTAGGTTATTGATTTTGATCTGTGTCCCTGTTACATTCTCCCTGAAGACTGAATAAATGCATGGTTCGAGAGGTTGAGGCGTCCTATAAATCCCCGCCTTTTTGAGGCAAAGAAGTTAGGGCTTTGTAATAATATATATGCTAGCTTCAATTAATAGAAAAAAATTACTTCCCTCATTTTTACGAGGTGCTGAATCTGAATACAGGAGTGCGTTAGGTGTGAAAAAAGTTACTGAGGCGGGTATACAGCGACGATTCAGAATGCCGGGATTATTTGATGCAATGCATCGGTCTGCGCACTTTGCTAATTGGCGAGCAGTCGGCATAGAAGCGCGTCTTCCAATACGTACCGTTCGCGAGTACATAGGGTTTGATGTTATTGTTGGAGGTATAGAAAATTGTGTAAAAATGAGATATTTCCCTGAGGTGAGAGATAAGAAAGATAGAACCTACCCAACTGAGTTAGCTTCTTTGAATGTGAGAATGTTGACAAACGAAAGAGAAGATGAGGATAGTTTTGTTGGTGTACCCGCCATATTATCGCGTTGCGATATACAAAATAGGTCAATACGATTCATGGGAGTAATTCCATTCAAAGGTAGAGATTATACTTCGTTACTGTTATATCCGAGGCACGATACAAAAGACGGATACACATTTCGATTTGAGTAGCTTGGGATTTGAGAGAGGGGATTTGGGATACACGATTAAATACTTTGTTGGCCTATTTTGCTTTTTGGTAGTTTTGGTGTTGCAAGATCCGCAGCTGCCTCCCAAGGGCGCTGTGACTCGACGTAGTCAATATAATCATTAATAGTCATACCAGTTGAGTAATTTCCTTCAATTTGACGCTGTATATTGCCTGTAACACCTGAAACAAGAGTGGTAAGAGTTATTACAAGATCAATGATATTAATGATGCGTTTGTTTCGGTTGGCTTGGGCTAATGGATCAGCAAGCCATTTCATATGATCTTTATATTTCGTTTCACTCCAGGTAGTCTCTTGTGATTTAAATCTACGATCTGTAGCATCTAATTTTTTCATCAATTTCGCATAGAGATCTTCTTTTGGTTGACTGAGAAGTTCCAATGTAGATCGTGCATCTTGACGAATAGCCTCCGGCACCCAAGGTTCGAGCTTATACGGTGCAATTTCTTCGTTTGAATCTTCAAAACGTGCTTTTTGGACGTTATCCAATGCATTCATCAATGATGTTTCATCATGTACAGACGGGAGTTGTTGATCGATAATGTGACGAATTCGTTTCATGTCATTATATTCGGATTGATTTTCTCGAAGAGTTTGTGCCGCGTGTTCTTTTGCAAAGGGTATGAAAGTCTGATCTACATCTATTTGTTGTGTTCGAAGTGTTTGTTCCATATTTGAAAGATCAAATATCGTCTGCTCGGCAGACAATCTGCTTTTTAACACTGCAGTATGGATACTTTTTTTATAAAGAGCTTCGATTTGAGTATCTGTGTGATGGCCATCATATTTAAATCCTAATAATTGTATAGATACTGGTCGCATTAAGTTCTTTACTGTACCGGTATCTTTGGGTTTTGGTATGGATTCTTTTGCTATTTGTATAATGTCTGGTTTATTTTGTATTTCATCTGCAATTGAGTGAAACATAAGTTGGCGGGTAAGCGGGTCTTGAGTCATAGACCGAATTTCGCGAAAAAGTTCGGCTCCCAAAGGAAAAAGTAATTTATCCACGTATTGTTCTCGTAATTTTTTATCAGGCAGCACTTGTTTTAAACGATTGGAATCAGCTATTTTTTGAGCCACAGTGCCCCAGGGACTATCTATAGTGGAAAGTGCATCTTTTACCTCAATAACTTCAAGAGAATCCATTTCGTTTTTAAGAGAGGAAAGACTTTGTTCTACTTGCGTTTTTTTTGTGCTGTCAAGACTGTTTTTAACGTTTTCTAATTGTTTGGTTAGTGTATTGATACTTGGGGTATCGATAGTATTGTAAGTTTGTAGTCCATTTAAAAGTAAATCTATGGGTTGAGCGACTTTTATGTTTAGATGAGATAGTTCTTTTGAGGGTTTTGCTGAGGCGGTATAGACTACTTCAGAATTTTTCTGTTTATATTTTTTCTCATTAATAACTGGATTCAATATGTCATTCATGAAATGAAGTCTTGGTAATATTTATTACGTGTATACAATCATGATTCTATCAAATTAATCCAATATCGTCACCTTTAGAGTCTTGGTCTAAAGAAGCCTTGGAGTTGATTGTATGGTATATAATATGATCATGAAAAAGAAAAATATCTTCTTCATACTTTTGCTTCTTCTACTTTTTTGTTTTATATATTTTATATTTTTTCGTACCAGAGTTTCACAAAATAAGGAAACAGCAACAAACCCTACAACGGTAAACGAGATAAAACGAGAGGATATCGTAAAATGCCAAAATGTAGTAGTCACTCCGCAAATCACCACAGAACTTTTTACTTATGTTTCCGGAAAAAAAATTCGTCTAGATTACCGCATGAGTGCAACGACAGAAGAAAAAACGGGCAATCACCAGGTTTTTTATGACGGTGTATGGTTGTATATATGGGATCGTGGAGTAAATGATATCGAAGCGGTAAACGGTCTAAAAAAACGTGTAGTGACATTTACTATAAACGAAGATGTTGGGACGCTTGGTAAAGTGGAAACGTTTAAAAGTGGACAGATGTCTGGTGACAGGATGTGTAATACGTGGGACGATGTGGATCCAGTGTTTGAAGTGCCAAAGAATGTGACGTTTACAGAAGCTATAGATACAGAAAAAATATGGCGAGAACAGTTAGATGCGATTTGCACTATATGTGGCACAGTTCCCGATGAAGAAAAACCTTCGATTTGTCAAAAAAATTTAAGCTGTACGCTGTAAGTAAATAGGGATTTAGGAGTTACTACGTACGTTTTTTTACGCCAGAACGTGCAAGTGACGCCCATGCGAATTGTTGATCTTGCCACTCACTTCTTGTAAATCGTATTGAATGCCACGTCATTCTATCCCGAGTAAGATATGTATGAACCTGCCCGCCCAGACTATGAGGTTCAGCAGTAAGCGTTGCATGTTTCCAGCCACCACGACTCGTTTTGAATTTTACTAGAACTGATTCTTGCGGTGGTATGCTCATTTGCATGGATTATGCCAGAGAAGATCGAGGTTTTCAAGTATATGTCAATCAATAATTACTTCATCTTCTTTGGCGAGTTTTCGAAGTTTTCGTCTTGCCTCGGAAATATGTTTATTTAATAAAGGTGTTCGTTTATTGCTATGTTTATTTACTAAAGGATCAGGAAGAGATAAAAGTATCCCCATCGCTTCTTTTTGTTTTTGTGACAAATGTTGAGATATGTTTTTTTGCGTGTCGCGAACTACATTGCTATCTATTATTTGCTTTTCAATACTAGGTGCCTGTTTAGCTTGTAATGAAATTAAGTGATCAATTCTTTCATCATCGCTTGACAATTCTACAAGATGTTTATCCGTTTGTCTTTTTTTATAATTTTGTTTTTCTACATGACGAAGTAATGCTGTTTTAGCAGCTTTATAGAGGTATGTCCTCGGGTGTCGTATTGTTGCAACAGACACATCTGGGTTAAGATTTTTATTTTTTGCAGCTTTAACTATTTGTAAAAATGTATCCTGGGCAAGATCATCGACCTGTTCTACTTGTGCACCTAACATAAGCAATCTATTTTTTACATCGTTATAATATGTGAGAAATAATGCTTCGAATGGAGAAATTCCATCTTCCATTTTTTTTCTATATGCCTCACTAAAAGCTTTACCATAAGAAGTTGTTTTAAACGTCTCTTTCGTTTTTATCATAGATATTATTATACCATCGAACGACGCGGTAAACATGTTTCTATGCTTGTTATGCTTCCAGTATATATCTATACTATTTAGTAGATAGGATTCAAATAGTATGAATAAAAAAAGTATTTCAGTTGTTATTTTTGTACTCATTGGAATATATTTTGTGTTTTTTCATACGAACCCGTTTCCGTTTAATCATGAAGCCATAGGCTTGCCACCATTTCATGTCGTACACACGATTTTCGGATTAATTCTCTTGGTGTCCTCTGTATTTGTGTGGAAAAAGAAGTAATGAAGAGTAGAAATTGGAACTTATGCTTTGATCCATTCTCGTAGGCGTAATTCTCTTAGGAGACTATTATCATCAGGTTCGATAAGTGTATTTACAATTTCCATGTGTTCCGTGTCTATACCGCTTCGGAAAAGAATTCTTGGAAGACTACGATTGCCCGTACCGATCAGTGCACGTAATTCTAGATCGGCAGCTGGATCGGCATCAACATCTTTAAGTATATAAGAAATACCATGTTGTTTGAGTATTCGCTTACTTCTTTCACAATCTCCACACCATTCAGCTCCATATACTATGATATCTCGTACTATCGTAGCCATATATTAACGACGCTTAGAGCATATCACAAAATATAGAATTTTTGAACTAGTATTCCTCGCGGCTCTGCCGCGACTCCTTGTAGGAAAGTGTG
>CAYIBX010000002.1:0-93492 GCA_964361785.1 uncultured Gammaproteobacteria bacterium
AACAGGCTGATCGCTTCCGAGAGTCCATATCGACGAGGCGGTTTGGCACCTC
Organism: uncultured Gammaproteobacteria bacterium; assembly: GCA_964361785.1. Classification (GTDB taxonomy): domain Bacteria; phylum Patescibacteriota; class Microgenomatia; order UBA10105; family UBA927; genus UBA927. Next base: position 53 of record CAYIBX010000002.1, read on the forward strand.
GATAAACCCGTTTTAGGGTTATGTCGCATAGAAGAGCAATCTTCTATAGAAAATTTAGCTCATATCGGTGAAACCCGACTTGGCCATTGAACCCGGCCGAAGGGTAATACCGAGGGAAGTCGTCCGGCGAAGCCGGATTGACCCCGTAACGACTGATCCCTCCGATTCGGAGGGTGAGATAGAAGATTATTATATTTCTATCACACGCTGAACGCCCAGTAATTATTATTGGGATGATGGTATAGTCTATGCTCCGAGTAATCGGGGAGATACATGGTCGGCTCATCCTATCCTGGGGCTGGAGAAGGTCCCAAGGGTCCGGCTGTTCGCCGGTTAAAAGGGTACGCGAGCTGGGTTCAGAACGTCGTAAGACAGTAGACCTATAGTAATAGACAATTACTATTAAAGAGCTGTCTTTTCCTTAACGTTCTAAATTTAAGAGGAAAATAAGGAAACCTATAATTAGTATAGGTATAAATCTGGCTAAATGCTGGAAACTCCGAGAATTGTGTGGTACTCTTTATATAGAGACAATGGGTCTCTATAAACATGAGTAAAAAACCATCACATGCGGACAATCAGCAGGTAACTAAAAAGTTTGATAATGAGTATTTTGCAGGTTTTGTAGATGGAGAAGGATGTTTTTATGTGGGGTTTAGTAAGAGACTCGATTTGCCAATTCCTTGGCAGATCATTACTGAATTTCATGTAAGTCAAAATCCAGGAAGTAAAACTGTTTTAGAAGCATTTCGTAAGAGGTTGGCGTGTGGATATTTAAAGCCTAACCATGCAAAAAGTAAAACAGATAAAACGTGGATTTTGATAGTAAAGGATCGTAAAGATCTCAAGGAAAAAGTTATACCTTTTTTCAATAAATATTTACTCCATACGACAAAGCAGTTTGATTTTGAAGTGTTTCAGAAAGTTTTGAAGCTTATTGAGACAAAAAAACATTTAACGAAAGACGGATTTTTATCTATCGTTGATTTAGTTTTTTCTTTGAGTAGGCAAACGAAGAAGCGTTATACAAAATCAGTACTTTCAAACTTTTAGCACCTCAGAGACTATATGTCAGACCTTCCTAATCGGAGGGAAGATATAGTCCGAACTACATGGCGACATGTAGAGTGCTGCAGAAATGCAACATCCGTTATTTAACGGTTAATAGTAAATTGTTAACTGTTAATTGTAACGTGTAACAAATTTGTCGGTCTCTATCCAGTGTGGGCGCTCGATTTTTGAGGGAAGCTCTCTCTAGTACGAGAGGACCGAGAGGGACGGATCCCTGGTGTGCCTGTTGTTAAGCGTAATCGCTGGCAACGCAGGGTAGCTAGATCCGGTCGGGATAAGTGCTGAAAGCATCTCAAGCACCAAGCCCATCCCAAGATGAAAAATCGTTATTAGATCCGTTGTAGATGACAACGTTAATAGGTCAGGGGTGTACGCATCGCAAGATGTTTAGCTTACTGATACTAATCGATCGAAGTTGTGGGGAACAAAGGATTCCTGCCTAAAGCGGGATGATATTTTTCGACACGAAATGAATGTCACCTAAGTGGATTTCTCCTCCTTACGAGGCAATTACTATTATTTACACTTGTATTCTTGAGCCTTTCGGTCTTTGAAGCGATGTGGCACCACCCTTTCCCATTCCGAACAGGGAAGTGAAACATATCAGCGCCAACAATACCTATTTCGCAAGGAGTCGGGAAGATAGGTCGAGGCCGGAGGACTCAAGGATTACAACGTTTATTTAAAATCAGTGATTATCTATCCTGTGATTGTTCCACTAGGTTTTGGCCTACGCTAAAGCTATGGCCGGTAAACCGGAGGACTCAAGAATTTTCAAAATTATTTTGTTGGCAAATTATCCCGTGTTAAGCGGGATTTTTTGTGATTGAGAAGCGCTTCTTAATAGGGTATAATATCAAAACTACTAAAAGAAAGGTGGAATTTATTTAATGGTAAAAAAACAATCAGACGAAAAAAAGATAGAGGAAAAAACTTCAGAAAAAAAAGCTCCCGCAACCTCCATGGAGGAACTTCTCAAAAAAACAGGATACAACCTCAAGGGACTTAAAAAAGGCGATGTGGTAGAAGGGGTCATCACCCGCATGACAACTCGTGAGATAGCGCTAAATATTGGCGGTAAAACCGAAGGCATTGTCATGGACAAGGAGCTTGAGACGTATCGGGAGATGCTTTCAAGATTGACTGTCGGTGCGACAGTAACTGCGCAGGTAATCGTTGCTGAAAATGATAGAGGACAAAGCGTCCTCTCTATCCGCAAGGCGCTTTTGGATACACGTTGGACGCAGTTATCTGATTTTCAAAAAAGTGGTGAATCGGTAGATGTTTCTCTTCGTGAATCCGTTCGCGGAGGAGTACTTGTCGATTACGGTGGACTTCGTGGGTATGTACCACTTTCTCAGCTCGATGCGACACTTTCCAAACAACTTGATAAAGCAGTTGGACGACGCATAAAAGTTAAGGTGATAGAAGTAGATGCGCCAACCAACCGCCTCGTATTTTCGCAGCGTGCAATTACTGAAGAAGCAGTCCTTGCCAAGCAACGAGATCTTATTGACGCAGTACCTATTGACACCAGCGTTGAGGCGACGATCACAGGGGTAGCCCCTTTTGGCGCATTTGCAAAGTTTAGCGTCCAAAAAGAAAAGGAAACGCATGATGTAGAGGGACTTATCCATATTTCAGAAATTGCATGGGAAAAAGTTGATGATCCAAACCAGTACTTAAAGACGGGCGACACCTTGAAGGTAAAAATTATCGGTGTTGATGCAAAAACCGGCAAAGTCACGCTTTCCTTGAAGCAATTGTTACCAGATCCTTGGGAACATGTGTTTGATATGTTTGAAAAGGATACACAAGTCAAAGGGAAGGTGACGCGTGTATCGCCATACGGCATTTTTGTGGAGTTGTCTCCAGGAGTAGAAGGACTTATCCATGTAAGCAAAGTAGCACCTGGTCAAGAACCAAAAGCTGGCGATGAGATCATGTGTCTTATTGAAGATTTAAAGCCTGACCAGAGAAAAATTAGTTTGTCGATGGCGCTTACAGAAAAGCCGATGGGGTATCGGTAAAGAGTGTTATATTTTTAATATATGGCGGAACGACTACCAAAAATGAGCGGATCTGGATTTCGTCAAAACATCCGAGAAATTCTCAAAAATGAGCCAGTGGTACTTGTTCAGATGGGGGAGCGAAACTTCCCAAAGTACGAATCCTTGCTCACGGATTTATCACTTCGAGCGCAAACAGAAGACGGCATGCTTTCCATGACTGGTAACTCCAAAGAAACTCCACAACAATGGATAGAAAATACAAAAGGCTTGTGGGTATTTGGGCCAAAAGTTGGTGATGTTTCAACTCCTGAAGGATCGAACGGATTTGTCAGTGTGTACGAGCCAGAACATTTAGATAAAATTAATGAATGGCAATCGGCGAAAGGTAAGCGAGTGTATGAAAAAGGACAAGTGCTAGAGCTCTCTTCTTTCGTGAAAGATGATGCTACGGTACTTGAGGACAGCGCGACGAAGCTAGCGTTGGATAAAGTATTTAATGGATTAAACTACAAAGATGTCCGTGCAGTATCTGTATGGGTGACACATGATGAAAAGAATCAACTGGATCCGATAGATGCATCCAGAACTATGGCACTTGGTGGCAAAAAGCTTGGAAGTATGCGATACGATGCGGGCGAAACGGTCGACAGTACGTGCTTTGTCATCCCAAGACAAGCATTTTTGGATACGCTTACAGGTGGACATAAATAAAATAGTGTAAAATAGCTTCATGAAACTTCGCACCTCGTATGTCTGTCAACAATGCGGATATGACACGCCAGAGTGGTATGGAAAGTGTCCGAGTTGTGGAGAGTGGAATTCTCTCGTTGAGATGAAAGAGTCTCGAGGACCAAATAGTTCAAGTATTTCAAAATCGAGTCGCGCAATGCCAATTGCCCCACAGAAACTTTCAGACGTTAAACACATAGAAAAAAATCGTTTAAAAAGTGGGTTTATGGAATTTGATCGAGTGATGGGCGGGGGAGTTGTTTCTGGATCAGTGACACTTCTGGCAGGAGATCCGGGGATTGGTAAATCTACATTATTACTTCACATTTTGGGCGCTGTTGGCGGCGTGTATGTATCAGGTGAAGAATCTCCTGAACAAATCAAGCTGAGGGCTAAACGTTTAGGAATTAATGGCGATAATATTACTATCCTCGCTGAAACATCTGTAGAAGGAATTGTTGCTTCATTGGAAGCACTTGATGATGTTACAAAAGCCAAAAGCTTAGTTATTGTAGATTCTATACAAACGCTTTCGTCAGAAGACCTTGATGGTATGGCGGGATCTGTCGGGCAAATTAGACGATCTGCCGAACTTCTCATCGGGGTAGCCAAGCGATATGGAATTTCAATTATTATCATCGGTCACGTCACGAAAGAAGGGGCGATAGCGGGACCAAAGGTCCTCGAGCATATGGTCGACACGGTCCTTTATTTAGAAGGAGAACGGTTTGCAAACGCAAGAATTTTGCGAACGCTTAAGAATCGCTTCGGAGCGGTTGAAGAAGTTGGTATTTTTGAAATGTTGGAGTCTGGGCTCAAGGAAGTAACTAATCCCTCGGCGCTATTTCTACAAGATCGAGTAAAAAATGTACCTGGGTCTGTAGTTACCGTTATTCTTGAAGGAACACGGCCAATGCTTATAGAAATTCAAAGTTTAGTCGTCTCAAGTCAGTTAGCGATGCCGCGAAGAGTCGGGAATGGCTTTGATTACAACAGATTGCAGCTTTTTATCGCCATATTGCAAAAAAGACTCAGCATTCCACTGGGTTCTTTTGACGTGTTTGTCAACGTGAGCGGCGGACTGAAGATTGATGAGCCGGCTGCAGATCTTGCTGTTTGTTTTGCGATTTTGTCTTCATTTAAAAATAAACCTGTGGATTCTAAAATCGCGATATTTGGAGAAGTGGGGTTATTGGGAGAAATTAGAAGAGTAGCAGGCGAAGAGCGGCGAGTCAAAGAAGCCAAACGTTTAGGATTTACGACTATCTATGCCCCGAGTACACTGTCCTCACTTTCTAAAGCTTCACAACTTCTGATTTAGCTTAAAAGCGCGAATACTCTTCTGCTACAATAGTAGTATGGTTAAACAATCGAACAAAATAGAAGATTCTCCGGTTGTCGCACAAAAAACGACGAAAGCGTTTACGAAAGCACTAGCGTTAGAAATCGTCAGGAATTTGACGGCATTAGGACAAATGACCGTCCGGCCATTTCAACGCACTGAACCTGTCGAAAAACCAGTGGAGCTTGGGGATCATCCGATTGTGGTTGATACGAGCGTCTTTATCGATGGCCGTATCCTATCTATAGTAAATAGCGGATTTTTGACAGGCACGCTTGTAGTGCCTAATTTTGTACTTATAGAACTTCAGCATATAGCCGACGATGCTGATTCCTTGCGAAGAATGAAAGGAAGAAGAGGATTAGACGTCGTCAATAAGCTAAAAGGACAACGCAATAATCCGTGGCTTAAGGTGGTGATGGTCAAAGACGATCCTTTGTTGACCAAAGAAGTAGATAGTAAACTTGTCTTCTTGGCCAAAAAATGGGGAGCAGTGCTTCTTACCACGGATTTTAATCTAGCACATATCGCCAGGGCGCAGGGTGTGCGGGTTATAAATGTTATGGATTTAGCGCAAGCGCTAAAGGTGGCCCTCATGACGGGAGAAGAGTTTATAGTGAAAATTACCCATGACGGCAGAGAAAGGGAGCAGGGAGTAGGGTATTTGCCTGATGGCACGATGGTCGTAGTTGAAAATGCGAAGGGCAAAGCGGGACAAGACCTGACGGTCACAATTACCAAAATTCACCAAACTCCAGCAGGGCAGTTATTTTTTGCGAGAGTGAAGTAATTCCCCAAGTTACCCGCCTGCTAGCGCCTTCGGCGCAGCCGATGGCGGGCAGGTCCACAAGTTATCCACATGGATTTATTGAATTTATTTTAGGTTGTCGTAACAGTATAAATACAGTCAAAATAATTATGGGATATCGATTATGGATAGTTAATATAACTATGGGACTTGACAAGAGGTTTACAAAGGAGTTTACTGTATATATGAGATTAATAGCGTCAGGTTTGGGACTAATAGCTAGGGTCTTGGGAATGGGCAAAAAGGCTCGCGTAAGCCCGTTTGAACGGGAGAGAAAGATTTATAGGGACGACGTGCGCCGAGAGCTTTTAAAGCTCAAGGAAAAGGGATTGAGTATACCCGTGTTTACACTATGACAAAAAAAACTATAGAATTGGAAAAAAAGCCCATCGAGCTTACGCTAAGTAAAACGGCAAGGCCGGAGAGGCGCAAAAAATCATCTTTAAAGAGGTCGATAATAGGCAAAAGAATGCAAAAACAGATAAGCTTTTCTATCAGAGGTGAACAAAGTTTGGTGGGTAATTAACTCTTAACAATACAAATGAAGGAATTTTTGCAATAAAAAAGCATCACTTCCGCTAGCTTTGGGTTTGGGACTTGGGCTACGTAAAGTAATGCCTTTTATATATGGTGCCATTCACAATGGGCATCGCGAATGATTCCAAAAGATACAGTAGCACCACAGTTTATTTCTTGTCAAATTTATTTTTGAAGCTATTTTTTTGACTTTAGAGTATTACCACAACATTTTTCCATCTTCTAATTTTTGCTTACTGTCATTGTTTGTTTTTTATTATTATCGTTAATTTGTAAATTGTTATCAGTTAATTTGTTATTCTTTTTTTTGTTATTGACATCTAAAAAAAAGCGCGTTAGAATCTGTGCAGTTCGCGACAAACAAGAAGTTGTGAGTAGTAAAAGTATTCTAGGTGAATCAAGCAGGTTTAGGACGTAAAAATTGCACTGATGATTATATGTTGTATGGAGAGTTGATAGTTGGGCAGGCTGTCAACTTTCCATAGAGTATATAACTCGGTGCAATTTTGTACGTCCCTGTCAATCCTATGCTATTATTCCTTCATGACAAAGCCAATTGTTGTAGGATTTGATTTTGATGGCGTGATAGCATACAACCCCACCAGGCTTGCGCGTCTTCCCATATCGTTTGTAAAACAACACATTTTAGGAATTCAAAAGGTAAGCTTTTTTGTCCCGCACACGACGCTTGAGAAATCACTGTGGTCCCTTGCACACGAATCCAGTGTGTTTCCAGCACAAGGCGCTTCTCTTCTTCGCAGATTGACGAAAGAAAAAAAGATTGAGGCGCATTTGGTGACCGGACGATTCGGATTTTTAGAAGATCATCTCTTACGATTTCTCAATCGGTGGGATTTACAATCGTGCTTTACCAGTATTACTCTCAATATAAAAAATGAACAACCTCATTTATTTAAAGAACGTATTGTGCGTCAAAAACGATTTGCCTATTTTGTAGAGGATAACTGGGACATCGTCAATCATTTAGTAGTAAAAAGAGTTCCTGCAAAAATTCATTGGATATATAACGTATTTGATCGGACAAGAGTATACAGCCATAAATATCCCTATTTACAAAAATCGTTAGAGCGTATAATCGCGCCATGAATATTCTTTGTTCTATAACCTATTTTGATCCCTATGTTTCCGGATTGTCGATTTATGCCAAGCGATTGGCGGAGGGGTTGGCAGCCAAAGGCGATAAGGTGACGATTCTTGCTATGTCTGGCCAAGCCAGATCTCGCTCTGCGAGACGCGCAGAAGTCATAGTGGCAAAGCCTTTTATAAAAATTCATAAAGGGTTTTTGTCTTTCGATTGGATAGTGAAATCTTGGCAACAAGTACAGATTCATGATGTCGTTATCGTGCATTTGCCGCAAGTTGAAGGATGGATTCCTGCAGTATTTGCGCGGCTATTGGGAAAGAGAGTTATTTCAATTTATCATTGTGAAGTCGTGCTTCCCAACGGATTATTTAACACAATTATTCAAACTATCTTAGAAATCGCAAACACAGTTACATTATTACTTTCGCATGTCGTTGTCACTTATACTAAAGATTATGCGGATCATTCACGACTGCTTCGATTGGTAAAACGTAAAGTCATAGCAATCTATCCTCCCATCCCTATGCCGAAAGTGTCAAAAAGTCTTGTATTGAAATATAAAAAACAGATTGGGAAAAGTGATGTCGTTATAGGCGTTGCTGCCCGTTTAGCTCACGAAAAAGGGATAGAGTATTTGATTGAGGCAATCGAGCAAATAAAATGCCAAACAAAAATTGTGATTGCAGGGCCTATGAACCCAGTGGGGGAAGAGGCATACAAAATAAAAATTATGACATTGATGGAAAAATATCAAAAACAGGTGGTGTTTTTGGGAGAAATTGCACCCGATCAGATGGGATCTTTTTATACATGCATCGATGTCTTGGTAGTGCCGTCTATAAATAGCACGGAAGCGTTTGGGCTGGTGCAGGTAGAGGCGATGATGATGGGAGTACCAGTAGTAGCCTCTGATTTGCCCGGCGTGCGCGTGCCGATACAAAAAACAGGAATGGGGATAGTGGTGCCGATAAAAAACTCTCTCGCGCTTTCTCACGCAATTACTCGCGTAGTGAGAAATCCATTGACGTACCATGCGTCAAATATCGACATAAAACGAGTGTTTTCTGTGGAAACATTTATTACTAAATTTCAAAAATTACTTTGATTCGTTCCAGAGACTATATATCGAAATGCAAAAAGCTTGAATGGCCAATAATTTCCTGCACGTACATTCCATGCATTGATTGATCGAAATCGGGAGAGTGGGGTAGTTGGTAACAGCCCGTGACCCACAAGAGTAATGCGGGAGAGGCCTGAGCGTTGAAATGCGTTTTTTAAATTGAAATACGTGCACTGAAGAATGCCGCGTTCGATGTGCCATGGAATCTTTGAAAAAAAGTAATGGATGTACCACAAGATATGCCATGCATTTGGTTCTGAAAAAACAACCCTGCCCGTAGGTTTTAACGCTTTAATTATTTTGGGCAAGAGTTGTCGTATCGCAAGATGATGAAGAATGTCTGCTCCTACGATCGCGTCGACACGAGTAGGAGGCAACGATGTGCGAGTCTGTAATGTGCCCCAAGATTGTCTTTTATGTTCGTTGTAGATGGTCTGTAGCGTCTGAAGCGAGTGTTTAGATATGTCTACGGCAATGACGTTAAATCCCTTTTTCAAAAAATACAATGAGACTCTACCGTTGCCCGCACCGAAATCGATAATCGTAGAAGCGGGTTTTAACTTGAGTGATTGCTCAAGAGCAAGGAGTTCTAATAGTTGAGCGTATGGCGGATCAAGAAGCTTCGCGTCATTGAATCGGTGATTTTTTTGATCGAAGAATCTTTGTTGATCTTTGATATTCATGGAGTGATTGATGAAATGATATTGAATATTTCGTCAGACGACAGATGTTTGGTGTTTTTGAAAATTAGCACTTTTGGATGATCGTAGACGGTAAATGATTCTTCTGCAAAGTCGTCGATAAACTCGATGTTTTGATTGTTGCATCGGGTTATTGAAGCGGCAAGATAGCTATATTTACTGAGAGGATACGGGTTAAAGCAGATAGTAATGGGGAAGGCGATTGTAGGACGTGAGACAAAATCTTTTGCAAGGGTAAATCCTAGGTCGTCGGTAAATAAAATTTTATAGTATCTTAAGGTGAGCGGGTAGCGTGTTATTGCCTGGCCGATACCTCCATACACGCGGTTACTGGATAATACAAGGTAGTCTATTTGAGAGAGGTCAGTGCTTAATTTTTTCCATTTACTATCAGTATCTTCATCGTACAGGGTCAGTTGAATCGTTTCATATTCGCCACCTTTATGTCCGTCAATAAGTAAAGGAAGCGGATCGTCCCAATGTTCCCACGCTATGATTTTGTCAGAAGAGACATGGTCATAGATCCATTTACTTGCAGTTACCCTGCTATGAGGCACGGCATAAATGTGTATAAACATAACCGGCCATACGAGAAGAAAAAGAAGAAGCGTCATCAAAAGGCTTGGGATGAAGCGTTTATAGACAGATTGTTTTATACGATCAAAAAGAAGTTGCGTGCCAATTCCTGTTATGACAGCGATTGATGGATAGATGACAAAAAGATATCGCATTGGTTTAGCAAAGCGAGTGCTTTGGTATGCAATAACTAAAAGAATCCACCAAAGAAGGAGCTGCGTCAGTTTGGGAAGTTTTTTGTGAAACAGAGCGCTTATAAATGGGAAAAGTGCGATGATAAAAAAAAGTGATTGAAACAATCCTAGTCCGAAGAGCGCGGTGTTTATGAGTATAAATACCGGAGTTGTTTTGATCCACTGAAGCGCTGGCGGAAAATGGGTGAGCGGTCCGTCAAAGGAAGCAAGCTCTCTCCAATTGGCAAGCACTTTGGGGTTTAGCATCAGCATCCCGTCAAAAAGATACGGATAGCTTACTCGTATCGTAATACCTATAAGGAGCAACACAGCACTTATCTGAAATACGATACGGAATCGATGCTTCCACTCAAATACAAGAAGGTAGGCAAGGGCCACGGGGAAAAGCAGAAGAACGCTTGATATTTTGGCCGCGATGGCAAGACCTGTAAAAACTGCTAATCGTATACCAAATCGTTTCGTCAGGAGAAAATACAACGCAAGCGTCACGCTTGTCGTGGCAAAGGAGTCGACGGTGTAGAAATGTGAGAGTTGGATAGGCAGAACAAGGGTCGCATAGAATAATCCCGCAAACAATGCTGCTTTTTTTTGTTTTGTGATGGCAAGACTTGTCGCCATGACGACCAAAAGTGTGATTATGTCAAAAAGTGATGAAAGTATTCTTCCGACGATGGTGAGCTTATCATAGGAGTCTAGAGAAAAAAGTTGCGCAACGGCTTTGGTAAGGATAATTGGCCATGTGCCATAGACGTAGAATGAATAAGTTTTGTTATGAGGATTTAAGGGTGAAGTATTTGTGTCAAAGTATTGCGCGAATTTAGTAGGCCACGATATATCGTTTGAGACCATCGTCAAAAATCGTTCGTCTGGGTGAAGGTGCATGCCTTGATCCCAATTGATGCCGTATAAGCGGAAAAATGCCGCAAGAATAATAATGAGCCCGCTTAGTATCATAAACGTCTTGGTGGTTAGTTTTGGCATAGCATATTTTTTGAGTATACACGAAGAAATGTGTCAGGATTTGTATATTCTGCAGGAACGGAATTCCAGAGAGAAAGATTTGGATGTATATATTCTTCAGGAGTTTTAGAGAGTTCAACATATGAAATATTAAGAGCAGAGAGCAGAGAGCAGAGAGCAGAGAGATTTGGAGCCTGATAGATGGAGAGAAGTTCTTGCTCTCGTTTTCCTTGGTCATAGCCGTATGACCACGTAAAGTATGTGTAGCCGGAATAAATGGCACGTCCCGCCAAAGAGGCAGGGTGATAAAACCACGTGGAGTTGGCGATGACGTCGTTTGGATTGGCGTGATTTTCAAAAAACAAAGTATCCTGTCGTTTATCGCTATTTACGACAGAGCCCCGTGCGTCATTTATAATCGGAAAAAAGTCGATAACGCCGGAAATAATTAAAAGTAAAATGATTCCAATAAGACTTATAAGTCCTATAAGTCTTATAAGACCTATTTGAATTTTACAAAAACTATAAAATCTCCATAGTGCATACGCACTAAACATACTGCCCATAATCATAAAAAAGTTAAAGAATTTGTGATTATTTATCATATCGGGAGAAAAACGAAAAACATTGGGAATGATGAAAAGAAGGAGAAGTGGTACGGCAACGAGCCGTCGGACTTTGTGAGGAGAGAGGTATATCCCCAAAGGAATAAAAATCATATGAAGTCCGAGATTATAAAACCAATAGGTAAAAAACGTGATGGCGGTGATTGGTTTTTGGATAAGATAGCCAATATCTATAGTGGGTGAACCGGTTCGTGTGGTAGAAATAAGCATAAAGAGGGTGGGGATAGTCAGAAGTCCGGCAAAAAAAAGTGAGCGCCGTGTATTTTTATCCATAATAAATATCCAGAAAAGAAACACCATCGTCATTGCTGCAGCAGGGAAGTGAATAAAAAGGAGTACGCTCATGAAAAGCGCGAACAAAATGTTGTTTATGAACGATTGTTGATGCGCCGATCGGGTACGTACCACAAACCATACAAGGAATAATGATATGCCGTAAGCGACACTTAAATGCCGTTGATTGGTGTAAATGTTTAGTGTCCAAAATGCACTAATGAGCCCAGAGTCCCATGGGCCAAATGAGGGAAACGTCGTGTTGGTGATTATATCTCTTGGCGTGTTGAGAGAGAGGGGATGCATGTTAAAAAATTGGAGGAAAGAAAGCGAGCCATTAAAGAGTGAAAAAAGCACGGAGAGTGTGGAAACAACAACATTCGTAAAGAGTGCATAGGAAAATACAAAAATCATGATAAGCATAAGAAAAAGTCCGAGTGCACTTGGGATATTTACTGCGTAATCCAGACGCATTCCTAATCGTTCAAAGAGACCTACGAGTGCATAAAACCCGAAGTGATAGCGTATGGGCTCATTGGGAAAAAGCGGGGATTCGACTGATTTTCCTGACATGAGTCGATTGAGATTGTCTCCTTTAGAAAAAGAGCGGATAAGCGGAATGTGTGCGCCAAAGTCACTCCACGCTTTGCTTGCTATGGTAATAGAGTTTGTTTGTGTGTCATACGATACTGTATGAAACATGAGATAGAAGGAAAAGATAAAGGCCATCAACGCGAGTAAGATAGATAAATAGATTTGTTTGTTCATTTTGTGATTATTTTTGCTGCTTTTATCCCTAATTCTACCGCGTAATTTGTCCCTCTGTCCCATGGGACAATTGAATCCATGTTTGCAAGATAGACGTTTTGAACCGGAGTTTTTATAGCTGGTATTTTTTGGGAATAGTAGCGTTGATGCACTGGCTGGGCAAAGGGAGCCACAAACAATTGATAATTAACAATTGACAATTGATGAAACGCAGGGTTAAGACGTTTGATGAAGGGCAGAAATTTGTTGAGAAGTTGTTTTTTTGTAAATTTAAGATATGGGTGATTGTCTGGGAGATAATTTCCAATATATGTAATATGTTTTCCTCCATAGTATTTTTTATCCATAAAATTGGTGTGGGCCACGACTGCCAAAAACGGGAAAGACGCGTCAGTCACGTTGAGCCAATAGGTGTTTTGAAGAATGGGCTTGTTTGTTTCTAGAATCAGTACTTGCGCATGAAGATGGGGGATATTCAGTGCTAAATCAGGAACGATTTTTGTGGCAATTTGAGTAGGTACAGTAAAAAGTATTCTGTCAAATTGTTTTTGAAGTGATGTAATTGAATTGATTTGTGTGTTTGTTTTAAGTATTCCACCATTTTGTATAATTTTATTTTGAAGCGCACCGATGAGTGTGTGAAACCCTCCTTTAATATAATAAAGGCCGGGTGTCCGTTTTTTGATCCTCGCCCAGAGCCATGCTGCTGAAATAGTTGGCGCAAAGTGACTGAATTTGCCATAAAGGAGTGGCTTCCATATTGTATTGTAGGCATTTTTTCCACCTATTGAGATACAAAGTTGTTCAGCTGTAATTGACTCTAAAGGTCTCCAAAAAGGGTTGATTTTTAGGAATCCAAGAAGCATTGCCGTTTTTATTTTATCGACAAAGGATAATCCGGGAAAAGAAAACAAGGTCTGCGGTGAGTCGAGTTGATATTGTTTGTCTTTATATAACGTTGCAGTGACCGGACGGGTGATGATAAGGTCATCTTTGAGTCCAAGTTCTTTCATGAGTCCGATTATTCTATGGTCATTGGTGAATAAGTGATGGTATGCTGCTTCAAGGTGCCACTGCCAGTTTTTTTCCTTAAAGCCATATGCAAGACCGCCAAGATATGCTTCTTTTTCAAAAATAGTGACAGAGTGACCCTTTTTTGAAAGTTCGTAAGTTGCGGTAAGGCCCGCAAAGCCTCCACCAATAATGGCTATTTTCATGGAAGCATTGTATCACGGTTTATTATTAGTTCACGATGTGTATAATACATATATTCCTGTCGTAAATTATATTATGGAACAATCATCGGAAACAACATCGCCTAAATCTCCTGTAGTAGAATCCATCGGGAAAAAGGTATGGGAGTCAGTGGTGGCTATACCGGTTTCCAAAGAATGGGCTACAAAAATGCGATCAGTAGCAGATCAAATGACCGCACGAAAGTTTTCTAAAGCACGAGAACTGTTGCGAAATAAGGCGGATCTTATCGGTAAGACGGCGCAAGTGGGTGCAGCTGTCGTTGATGTCGCAGTTGCAGTCTTGTGTGGCGCAGGGGTCGTAAAATTTGGTAAGGATATGAAAAATAGTGTGGAGAGTCAAACGCAGAGAATTCATGACCCACAATTTAGAGCAATTAATCGAGGCCAATCAGAAGTATTTACGAATAGACATGCGCATGCAAAGAAGGGCGCTATACTCTTTGGTGGGTTGGGCGGAGCAATGTTTGTCGTTCGTCCTGCATCGCGCGCGGCGTATTTTGGTGCCAAATGGGGAGGAACTGCCGTTGAGAGAATTGCAGGAGTCATGAACACAATTGCGTTGCGCAGCGAAAAACAACCCCTATGATCTCCGATTTTTTTGTAGTGATCAGGTGGTGGAGTGTTCTGTTTCTTATCGGTGCTGCAGCATTCCCTCTGACCCGAACATTATTTCGGTCGTGGGCTGATCAAGGGTATCTTTTTTCAAAAGCCGTCGGACTCGCCGTCGTTGGGTGGCTCGTTTTTGTACTTGGGATGGCGAAAATCGCGCCATTTACTGTAGCTACGGTAGGGATAGCGACTGCGATTGTTTTTTTGGTGGGGGTTGTATTATCTTTTTCAAATAGGTCTTATAAGACTCATAAGACGAATAGGTCTAATTTGATAAAGACTGTATTTTTTGAAGAACTTTTCTTTCTGGCAGCTCTTCTTTTTTGGACGTGGGTGAAAGCGCATGAGCCAAGTATTAGGGGGTTAGAAAAATTTATGGATTATGGATTCATGCAATCCATATTAAATAGTAGTTACCTGCCTGCCGGCAGGCAGGTTTTCCCACCAATGGATATGTGGTATCCACCATATCCCATAAACTATTATTACTTTGGGCATCTTGTTACTGCAATGGTTACCAGAATCTCAGGCTTAGATCTTTCTTACACGTTTAATCTGATGCTTTCTACTATTTTTGCGCTTTGCTTGACGATGAGTTTTTCGATAGGGAGGGAAATTCTTCGGATAGGACCAATACGACCTATAAGACCGATTGGACTTATAGGAGGAGGTTTTTTTACCGCTTTTTTAGTCACTCTTGCTGGGAATATGCAGACCCTTTATGCATTTACCAAAGGATACACAGGAGATAACGTGAAACCATTTTGGGAACTTTTCTGGTCGATACGCGAGCTTTGGTGGAGTGTGGGAAAGGGGATGGAGACCTATTGGTATGCAAATGCCACACGGTTTATTCCGTTTACCATTCATGAGTTCCCGAGTTATTCCTTTGTGGTTTCAGATGTGCACGGACACGTGCTCTCAATTCCGTTTGTATTGCTTGCGATAGCCTCACTCATTCAAATTTTTAGAAATAAGTCATATAAGACCAATGAGACCAATACGTCTCATTTGTTTTCTTATATTTTCTATGGTTTTCTTTGTGGACTTCTTCTTATGACCAATGCGTTGGATGGGCCTATATACATCGGATTGTTTTGTATTTCTTTGTTGATTTTTTATTGGACTTATGGGACTCATAAGACCTATTGGACGTATTTTAAGATAATAGGTATTGTATTGGCGGCAGCGATTATTGTAAGCCTTCCATTTTTGGTGCACTTTACCTCTTTTGTCAATGGCATTGCCATAAATTGCCCGCCTGCATTTTTGGCAAATATGAAGTTTGGTCCTTTTTTATTTGAAGGGGTAGAGAAGTGCCAACGATCGCCATTTTGGATGATGGCTATCCTGTGGGGATTTTTTTGGGTGAGTGGAGGAGGGTGGATTTTTTCAAAAATATGTCTTATAAGACCCATAAGACTCATAAGACCAATGAGTCCAATAGAAAAGCTTCTTATGATTTTCTTTCTTTTTTCGATGGCGCTTATAGTATTCCCTGAATTTTTCTATTTTAAAGATATATATCCGCAGCATTTTCGAAGCAACACAATGTTTAAATTGGGGTATGAGGCGTTTATTTTGTTTTCGATTGTTTCAGGATATGCAATCATACAGTTATTCACGAATAATTCTCCGGTCCATAGATTAAATGGCAAATGGGGGAAAAGAATATGCATTGGAGCACTCTTGCCAATGTTGTTTTTAGTATCTATCTATCCATTATTTTCTGTGCGAAGTTACTTTGGTGGACTTAAAAATTACGAAGGGATCTATGGGCTTTCGTGGCTATCTCGTGAGTATCCAGATGATTTCGCCGCCATTACATGGCTCAAATCCCAATACACAAATCTCAATACACAAAAAAACCCCTCGAATCTTGTCGAAGCCGACGGCGATAGTTACACAGACTATCAGCGTTTTTCGACATTTACGGGTATGCCGACGGTGGTGGGGTGGGCGGTACATGAGTGGTTGTGGCGAGGAAGTTATGATGCAGTGTCGCCACGGCGCGAGGATGTGCGGCGAATATATGAATCTGAAGATGTCCAAGAGACGAAAAAGCTTTTAAACCAATACAACGTACAATTTATCATCGTCGGTACGTTTGAACGACAAAAATTTACCAAACTTGTAGGGGATAAGTTTACTATTCTTGGTCAGGAAGTCTTCAGTTCTGGTGAGACGGTGATCTATGAAATTTTAAATAGAGCACTATAGCGTTGTTTAGTTTTTTGGATAATTATGTACGAATTGAGTATCGGCCGATACATCATTTGTACATAGTTGGTAAAGACTGGTCGTTGTGATAGTCTAGGTAATAAGTTCAGGTAAAAATTTGCATTTGACAGAAAGAGAGAGTACCATCAAGCTATTATGTTAACAGAGCAAGTAGAAAAAACACGAGCGATTGTGTGTGTTGGAGACAATCGAGAAGCACCTATTCTGGATTTTCATGGACCTGACGAAGACGGACTAAATGCAGAAGTACAACTAAAAATTTATCGTAGCCAACGATTGATGAAAATGATTGACCCGAAAAGGGAGTTTTCAAGATTAGCGAAACTGAATTATTTAATA
Organism: uncultured Gammaproteobacteria bacterium; assembly: GCA_964361785.1. Lineage (GTDB taxonomy): Bacteria > Patescibacteriota > Microgenomatia > UBA10105 > UBA927 > UBA927. Next base: position 17,320 of record CAYIBX010000002.1, read on the forward strand.
TTTGATGCGTCTGGTGAGCATGGTGGAACGCTTGATACATTTGAATGAAATTGAAGTATTGACAACGGTATTCATTTCTGGTTAAATACGTTATAGAGTTTCAAAGTTTCCTCGTGAAGTTTGTTTTTCATGAATTCCCTTACATAAAGTATTATTTTCTTTTTGCAATGAGTGTTTAGTAACCAAGTAACTCCTCAACGAAAAGTATGGCTTTTAAAGCAACCCGTAAACCAACAACAAAGACAAAGATAAAAGCAGAAGAGCAAGATGCTCCTTCAGTCCCTTTGCCTACCCTTTCCATAGATGATCTTGTGGGAGGTGCCGAATCTGTTGAAGATCAGCCTGTGAAACCTTTAAGTCCCGTGAGTACCGTTAGTATTCCCGCAACTTCCGTTCCAGCGCCACGCAGAGATTATGAGGGTAGTAATCGTCGATTTGGCAACCGAGATTTTCGTGGCGGGCAGGGAAATACTCGGCGATTTGGTGGTGGTGGGTATAATAATCGTGGGTATGGAAATAATCAGGGTGGGTACAGACGACCTCCGGATCGCAATTTTCGTGAGCCATTTGTGGACGTGCCGTTTACCCTTGACGTGAATGTCCCCACAGAGACGGTTCGAGGAATACTCGATACTATGCCTGATGGTCATGGATTTTTACGCCCCAAGTACACTCCGAGTGAGAAAGACGTCTATATTTCTCAGTCACAAATCAGAAGATTTTTACTTCGAAACGGCGACATGGTAGAGGGACAAGCGCGGGCCCCCAAAGAGAATGAGCGTTATTATGGGTTACTTAAGGTAGAAAAGGTAAACGAATTAGCCGCAGAGCTTATGGAGAAACGGCCAAAGTTTGAGGATCTCGTGCCCATTTATCCTAATACGCTATTGACACTTGAAACGGGAAAGGTGCCCCTCTCAACTCGAATGATCGATTTATTAGCTCCCATAGGATTTGGTCAAAGAGGACTTATCGTATCTCCTCCCAAAGCGGGGAAGACGACAGTCTTAAAGGAATTGGCTGCAGGAATAGCTGCCAATTATCCACAAGTGCATCTTATGGCGGTACTTATCGGCGAGCGACCAGAAGAAGTCACAGACATCATGCGATCCGTAAAGGGTGAGGTATATGCGAGTAACTTTGATGAAGCGCCAGACCACCAAACAAGAGTTGCTGAAGTGGCTCTTGATCGCGCGAAACGACTTATAGAAATGGGGCATGACGTCGTCATTCTTCTTGATTCCATTACAAGACTTGCTCGTGCGTATAATATGGTCGTCAATCCTTCAGGCCGGACGCTTACCGGCGGATTTGATCCGGCAGCGCTGTATCCCGCGAAAAAGTTTTTGGGGGCAGCTCGCTGTAACGAGCCGTTTATTACACCGGAAGAACAGGCAGCAAATCTTATAGGTGAACGGCCAAAATTAAATCGGGCGACGGAAGGCGGATCGCTCACTATCATCGGGACTGCACTTATCGAGACGGGAAGCAGAATGGATGATCTTATATACGAAGAGTTTAAAGGCACAGGGAACATGGAGCTGCACCTTTCTCGTAGCTTACAAGAGCGACGCGTGTTTCCAGCGATAGATGTAGGCAAATCCGGCACTCGACACGACGAATTGCTTCTGGGAGAAGAGAGCATGAAGCGGATAACGACCCTGCGGCACATGTTGGCGCTTCTTTCCGATGATGAGCGGACCCTCATGCTCATAGACAGGATGAGCAAAACTGAGTCAAACAAAGAATTTTTGGACGTCCTCGGGAAAGACTAACGTATTTGCATCCACGCTTTTCACGTGTTAGGCTAGGCCAATCATTATGCGAAAATACGTTGCTTTTTTTATCGATGATATCAGGCTTTGGGCAAGAGGGTGGTATACCTATCTTTTTCGAAGAATTCGTAAATTTGGCGTGCGCTTTGAAGCCAACAAAGATGTGCTTGTTGATGTTTTGATGGCAAGACGTGGCGGGTATCAGCGACCTTTTTTGCATTTTTCTGTGAGTGTATTGGTCGTCGCTGCTTTTGTCTCGGCTCCTATTTTAGCCAATAGTTATCCTATGGGAGTGCCGTCGGCACTCGCAGATTTTACCCCTCCATCTGCAGTCCTTACGTCACTTGACGTTTCTGAGTATGGTATACAGACACAAATTTCTGAAAAACCACGAGATCAAATCATAACATACAGGGTCGAACAAGGTGATACCTTATCAACTGTTGCTGAAAAATTTGGTGTATCGGTAAATAGTATAAAATGGGCCAATGATCTAAAAAAGGATAGTTTGAGTCTCCAGCAGGAACTAAAAATACCACCAGTTTCAGGCATAGTCCATAAAGTGCGTGAAGGCGAGACAATCTACTCGATAGCCAAAAAATATCAGACTGAACCACAAAAAATACTGAACTTTCCGTTTAACGATTTTGCTGATTTGGACTCCTTTGCATTAAACGTGGGACAGACATTGATAGTGCCTGATGGTGTGCCTCCGGCTGCAGCACCGATCATACCCCGTACATTTACTGGTCTTCCTCTTATTGCTGGCGGCAATGGCCAATTTTCTTGGCCATCCGTTGGGATCATCACCCAGTATCCGATTTGGTATCATTTAGCTCTAGATATCGCCAATCCGTCTCAACCGCCCGTGATTGCGGCAGGAGAAGGAAAAGTGGTGCTTGTAGAATACCAAAATTATGGATATGGCCGTCACGTGATCATAAGCCATGCTGATGGATTGTCGACACTCTACGGGCATTTGGCTGAGATCTATGTAAAAAATGGGGACACTGTGTCGCGAGGGCAAGTGATAGGGAAAATGGGGTCTACGGGCAGATCCACAGGTACACATCTTCACTTTGAGGTGAGAAAAAATGGAACGATAGTCAATCCGTTGTCGTTTTTAAAGTAGGGCCGTTAGTACAGTGGTAATACGCCGCATTCGCATTGCGGAGGCGGGAGTCCGATTCTCCCACGGTCCACCAAGAGAAAATAGGACTTATTAGTCTTATAAGACATATATGACCAATTCGAATCCTACAAAATCAGGTGGATATGAAAGTTTATTAGTGTATCGGTTTGCTGTGGTAATATATGATTTGACTGAAGTTTTTTGTCAGAAATATCTTTTTAATCTTGCTTTTAAACGGGACGTGGAACAAATGAGACACGCTGCTCGAAGTGGAAAACAAAATATAGCGGAAGGGTCGCTTGAGAATAGTGTAGAGGGAAATTTAAAATTGACTGGTGTAGCGAGAGCGAGTTTTGGGGAGCTTTTGGAAGACTATAAAGATTTTATTCGAAGAAATAGTTTGTCGTTGTGGGATAAAAACGATCCAAGGGTGTTGGAAATACGTCAAATAAGAGAAAATACCAATAAGTCTAATAGGTCTTATGAGTCTTATATGTCTTATTTGGGAAAACCTGAAGAATTTGCGAATCTGATGGTTACTTTGTGTTTTACAGAAGGGTATCTTATGGATCAACTTTTAAGAGCTATTGAGTATAAATTTGTGAAGGAAGGTGGATTTAGAGAAAATTTGTTTCGAAAACGCAATGAATATAAAAATAAACACATTTGACTTATTGGACTAATAAGTCTTATAAGTCCTATTTGTTTTTATGTTTTGGGCCCGTAGCTCATTTGGCTAGAGCGCTTCTATGGCATAGAAGAGGTGGTCGGTTCGAATCCGATCGGGTCCACAGCCACAAAAAATTTAGTTTGCCTCAATCGAGGCTCCAGCAACAGTTGGGGTAGACTCTGCTGACTTTTCGTTAAAGAAAGTGCCGACGACAGCGCCAAGTCCGAGCATCAGCGCAAACATGACAAGTAGCATCCAGCTTCGGATAAGAACTAAGATGGATTCTTTTGGCTTTGCAGATTTCGCGCGTGTCACCTTTGATGATTTACGATGAAGTTTCTTTTTCATACTGTTAGTGTAGACGAAAAGAGGGAGTGTTTGTCAAGGGCCTAATTTGTTCTTGACATAGTAAGCATATATTCATCATAGTAGTAATAAGAGACCTGATATTAGATTTTTTTGGGAATATCGGGTGTCGTACATATTCTTGATTAACACATTTCTAACTACACAAAAAACATATGATCAGAAAAACACAAAAGAAGCCTCAAAATCCTCCAGCCTGATCCACTTCTTTATAGATTGTTACCTTCATTATTATAATAAAGCACAATACGGGTTTGCACCAATTTTGGCAATGATCACGATTGCCATCATCGCAAGTAGTATTTTTATCACTGTGCGGGTGCTCCAGACTGGTGGGATTGCTGAGATTCGAAACTTTGCGGCACAAATAAACGATGGTGGAGGAGGGGGTACTGGAAGCGGCGGGGGAGGAAATGCGCGAGGAGGCGGTGGTGCGGCAAAAGAAGATCCAGATGATCCATGTGCTGGCCTTCGGGGAGCTAAAAGAAAATTGTGTTTGGAAGATATAGCCATTCCTGTGACGCCAAAGCCGGCATCAAGAATTGAGATAGATGCTGCAGATCGTGAAAGAGAGAGAATAGCACTAGAAGCTAAAGCTGCAGCAGCAAAAATAAGCGAGTGTACCACAGCAAATGGCATGGTTGAGTACGCGGCTTGTGTAAAAGATAGAGAAGCAGCGGCAACGGAAAAACAAGAAAGAGCGTCTGCTCCCGCAGTAGATGAGGGGAGATTTGGGTGGTGCTATACCTGTAATGGTGGCAAGGGTGCGCCAGCTGCAACTTCTGATTGGGGAAATGCGAGTGTAGAAATAGCAGGTACGTATATCCAAAATGGAAAGCGATATGTGTTAAATATTGCCGATACACAAAAAGCAGCTGCAGAATATGCCGGAAATAATCCGGGAATCTTAGATCAAACCATTGCAAACACCGAGTCGTTTGGTTTGAAAGATACCGTGTTGGAAAATCAGCAAAATGCCTACCTTGCTTGTAGAAATGCAGGAAAAACTGATGCAGTTTGTTTGCAAGAGATAACAAAAGCACTCTTGGCAGGACAAACAAACGAACTGACGTCTGCTGCAGGCCAGGAGTGGATAAAAACAATAGAGATAGAACTTGCAAAAAATAAAGCAATTGATGAGTATGCAAGGATTCAAGCTGAACTCGAATCATGTTATGAAACAAATCAAAGCTCTGGACCGTGTACAACTCTCGCAACGAAACTTGCGACGGTAAAGACGAATTTAGTTTCTAACTACGGTTTTACTCCGAAAGATGAAAAAGCATTGCAAGTGACTATTGCAAAAAATGATGCGATACAAACATACACACAGACGCTCGCTTCGTATTATGAATGTTTAAATACGTGTTCTGATCTGGTAAAAGCTGGTTTAGCAAAAAAAGTGTCGGAGTTGAAAGCGAGTCTTAAAACAACGTACGATTACGTCCCCTCACTAGAACAAGAAAGGGCTGCACAGAATCAATTAGTGCTAAATGATGCGGTTACTGCATATAACGATATAGTAAAAAAGGATGCGGAATGTAAATCTCAGTTGCCAGATTATGGGCGAGGGGTTGACCCAAAGGGTATTTGTACCCATTTTGCTGTCGAGTTATCAGCGCTTCTTGATAAATACCCGACATTAACTCAAGAAGAGAAAACACTAGTCTCAGATCAAGGATTTCAGCTTCGTGAATATTACAGACTTTCTTCAAAAAGTACGTTGGAGGTTTGTCAGAGTACTGGTTTGACACAACAAACAGTAGATGGTAAAGGGTGTGGAGAAGAAGTGGCGACAAAACTTCTCACGAGTGACTTAAAACGCGCGGGGTATACAGAGAAAGAAGCAGAAAAAATAGTTACAATCGACCGTCCGAAGCAATTTGTTTCGATGGTTCTTAAAGGGAGTCCCGGAAGTCAGGAGTATGTGTGTGGACTGGCTTCTGAAACGTATGCCGATCGGCAGAAATGTTCGACTGATACTACTTTTGCGAATGAACAGTTTTTATCGTATGTACAAAAAAATGATCCAGCAAATCTTTCTCAAGCAAAGACTCGTTTATTACAGTTTGATATAGCAAATACATTGCTTTATGTCCCTCCTATTGAAGGCGTGCAGGGCGCTAAAGAAGCATACGTGAAGCAGTGTAAAGACGCGCAAACCCTGCAAACTGGTGCTCTTCGATATATCAATTGTGATAAAGCAAGCATCGACACGATTTATAGCGCGATGAAGCCAATGGTGCCCAAAGAGTTGAAGCCAGAAGTATTAGCCAAATATTTACCTGATCCATTGATACCGCAAGCGTTACGTCCTGATCAACAAGATACTGCATACGGAAAAGGTTTTAAAGACTTTGCGGCCCTTCCAGAAAACAAAGGAAAGTCACAATTTGAACTCGCTCAATTGTTTAGTTTTCAGCAGGACAATACGTTAGCTGATCTTTGCGCTGAGCTTGACAACAATGGCTTGTGTGAACAAACAAAAGCGGATTTACAGGCTGGAACACTATTAGCCACAGATGTACAAGATGAGTTACACCCGTTAATTCAGGGAAAAGATGGCACGAAGACCCGTATGAATACTGTCGGGCTTACCGCATTTTGGGAAAAGACGAAATCAACGCTCACTTCACGATTCGGATATTCAAAAAGTGCAGCAGAAAATAAAGCAATTGGTGTGGCTGCGGATGTGACGGGCCCTGACAAGGATAAAATTATTGCAAGTCTTACACAGTTTTACGATAAAAAATCAAAGTTTGAGGCAGCAGGATATTTTCGTGCCAATGACCCCGACAGTGAAGCGATTTTTGTAGAGAAACTTAAACGAGGTGAGTTTGATGCGACGATCGAATATAACAAAATCGATGCTGGGACGAAATTGCGGGCAGTTGTTTTTTCTGATCCAAATACGTGGCTTAGCCAACGGCTCGTGTCTCAAGAATCATTAGACGAAGCCGCAGCACGCGCTTCAAGCATCTATACCAGCGAGTATCGGCGTAATAATCCTGATTTATTTGCTACGTATGTCAGTGAAGTCGCAGGTGATGCCAACTTTACGAAATTCAAAAGAAATTTACAGGCGGGAACTTCGATAGATGATGCCGCAGAAAAATATCTGGAAGAGAATTTGGCCACTGCGTATCTTGAGACGGACAAGATGAACGCGGGAGTGGATTACAAAATAGAAAATAAAGATGGGTTGCTGGCGTATGATCCGAAATGGCTGGAAACAGCAGCCCTCAATGGAAAAAATATTTCTACTCTTTCCGATGAATTATCAGTTTGGAATGAAAAATATATCACGTTTGAGAATACATATAGCACTGTCGGAAAAGGAAGGGGAGGAGTATCAAAAGAAGTATTAGCAAAACAGCAAGCAGAGAAAGATGCGCTATTAAACGAGCAGGCAACGATCATTGCTTCAGAATTTATAGATGCTAAAGGTATCACGGGAGAAGAAAAAACTTCTTTACTGCCTCAAGTTACTACACTCCTTCGAGATAACGATTTGCAATTCCTCATGAAATCTGGAGGCGTTGATATTACCTTTGACAAGGTGTTGGATGGTACTTATGATGCACACGCTGCATCGTTAGCCTTAGCTGATGCAAAAAAGAATAACCCACTGGTAGGAGCGGCACTAGCCCTTAATAAATTTGAAAATGGAGGATTTTTAAAGGGAGAATTATTAAAACAAGAGTCACGGGCAACGTTATCAGAAAATAATTGTTCGTTTGGTGATCGATTTGCCGATACGACGTGTAGGCAAGCGCAATTAGATAACGCTCGTGCATGGACCATGCAAGGAGCAAAGCCCGCTGCAACATTACTTTCTATAGCTATTCCGGGAGGTCAATTAATTCGTGCCATAGGAACAGGCATCGTTTCTTCCACAGGTCTTTCTATTGCGGGAAATGCAATGGGGATATATATGACCGGAACGAGTGCGCAGGATACCGCTGAAGTGTGTACGGGAAGAACTGATGCGGATGGTTGGGCATGTGCGAGATCTATAGGGATGACCGCATTTTCTGGATGGTCATCGCTTGCCGGAATAAAAGGATTCACTGCGTTGAAAAATGTCGCTTTAGCAGAACAAGGTGGTGTATCTTCAGCTAAAATATTAACTGTCCTTGCTCCAGCAGATGATGCAGTGTTAAAACTTCGTACATTTGCGGATGCAGCGCCAGGTGCAGGGATGACGGCCCAAGAAATTGCAGCGTCTTCTGATGATGTAGTTCATGGTTTGATACAGAATGTATATAAGCCAGCAGTAGAAAGTGCAGCTGCGCATATTGGTCGTGACACACTGGGAACTTTGGTTTTTACAGCAAACGCTGCTGATACGTGCGGAAAAGCTGGAAGCTTGACGATTGATTGCGCGCTTTCTATTAGCATGGCTACAGTTATGGGTGCTCGAGCGATTACGGGACTTGCAAGCGTGATTCCAAAAGGATCTCCAATAATTTCACAGACTACAAATACAGCAATAGGTCGTTTGGATTTGGTTACCAATACAGGACAGGCAGCGGTTGCGTGTGCTGCGGCAGCAATGGGAGAAGTACCGTTTGAACAATGTGCAACGACGGTGATGATGGCGGGATTATCAGCAGGGCAGCTGGCACTTACAGAATCCGTTGGGAAGCCAACGACGGTAGATAAGCCATTTATAGAACAAGCGCAGGCAATTGCGGACAAAGCTGCACTTTCTAATTTTCAATCAGGGCAGGATTTGACGATAAATGGAGTAAAGGTGACTGACATAAATAGATCGACGATACAGTCTGAAGTGAATAATCGTCTTGGGGTGACGACCAATGCAGTAGCTCGTGAGACGCAGCAGCTACTTGCGCTTTCAGAGCAGTTGGCAAAAGAAAAAGGAGTGCCAATTACAGCAGAGCGACAAAAGTTAATGGATAGTTTAGAAACACTTAAGCGATTTGTTGATGCAGACGGTGTAATAAAACGAACTATTCCTACGGGTGAAACTGAAAATCAAGCAGGGTTGCTCGTGCCGGTTGAGCAAATGTTGGCAATACAAAAAGTTGAAGCCGCGCGACTGGCGGTGCGAGCGGCAGAGCAGAGTTACAATGCAGAAAAAGTAGCACTTAGTGCTCCTGATCGGTCGCTTCTTGATCGATTGACAGGGAGAGAAACCAAAGAACTCGCGGCGTATAGGTTGGCCGCAAAAGAACTTTCAGATATAGCAAGTACGGAAGGCATCACGTCTTCTAAATATCTTGCAGCACTTCAGGCGACAGAATTAGCGAAAACAATTGCTACAGAGGCGCGCATGACCCCAATTGAGCGGACGATCGCGCAATCTATTCGAGAATTGCAGTATGGTAAGAGTGGTACTGATGGACTTGTCGATTTACTAGCGAAACAAAAACAGATAGAAGTAGAGAATGAGGTATTAAATGACCCCACTCAATTTACAAAAGTTCGTGACACGTATGCAGAAGCGATAAAGAAAACTTTTGAATATGTCGCGGAATTAAAAGTCCGCCCCAATGCCCCAGAGTCTGTTATTGTCGAAACCGAGCGACTGTTAACTCGTACGCAAGAAGCGCTTGATTCACTCAATAAATTCGAAGCCGATGGACTCCTTACGGTCGGTCCAGCACAGAGAAATGCAGCGATCGCCAATAATAAAGTCAGTCAGGTAGAAGCGCTCGCACAAAGTGTCGCGCGTGTGAATGGAGAAATTGGCATAAAACAAACAGATCTCGCAAAAGCCGGATCGTTTCGAGGGAGAGTTGACTTGGCGACGAAACCAATTCGTGAAGCAATAAGCGATACCTTAACCGGAAAATCTATTCGTGAAGCGGCATATACATCACGCATTGAATACACCAACGCCTTACAGTTGGTGACCGACGCAAATAACAATAGACGTGCATTGGTAGAGAAGATCGGAGATGTTCCAACTGCTGAACAGATAAAAGAAATTGAATCATTTGATAAAGCAATTCAAGAATTGACGATAAAAGCAGATGAAGCGCTAGCAATCGCAAATGCAAAAGACAAATCCTATACATCGAGCTTGAGATATAAGTGGTTTGGACCAAAGGAAATATCGATTGCAAAGCAAGTTGCGGTAGCAGAAACGCTGGGTAAATTATCGGTTGTGGCAGATGCACTTACAAAAGAGGGGTTTCACATTGAGAGAAATGCTCAAAAACAATTAGAACTGATTGATAATCAGATTAAGGAATCGGGAGTAGGTAGACCACCTTCAGAAGCGGCAAAACAAATGCTTGAAGAGGCGTCAAGCTTCTTGGGTAAAATCGAAGAAAATTTATCAAAAGCCACAGAAGGAAGAATTTCCGAAATGATAGGGCCAGATCATCCAACGCGCGTTGATCAATCAGAAATATTTATCAAAGCATTATTTGACACGGAAATATCTGGTTCTGTAAAAGGAGTCTTATTCAACGGTCAGACAGGGTTAGGCAAGTCGGCATTTCTTCTTAATGCAATCGCTGATGCAAAAGTAAAGCTTACTGGTACAAAAGTAAACGTACTTGCCACCTCATGGGCTGATGTCTTGGGCATGATGAAAGATTATAGCCCACTAGTACATCACCAAAATGGTGTAAAGGCAGTGTATTACAACCCATCAGGGGCCGAAATAATTTATGTCGACGAAGCAGGAGTACAACAGCGATTGTCAAATCATCAAAATGATGTACTTGCCAAACAAATTCTTTCTGAAGCAGACGTTATTTATAGTCCGACGCTTGAAACTCCATATGAATTTCATGCATCCAGAAACAATGACCTTCTTACCCAAGGATTTCGGGAGGGGACAAAAGGCGCCATGCTTCTTATTGACGAGTTTGATGTGATTGCAAATAGCATGCAGTTTTCCTCCGGTGGCGATTCGCGACTGGCAGCTGATTACGATCCTATACGAACGCAAAAATATCGGGATGTTTTTGCCACAGGTCTTGCAAAAGATTTTATAGACAAAGCGATAACAGTGAAAAATGGAGGATCTTTAGGAGAGGATCTTTTTGTACAAAAAGGGCAGAGTGTCGCTTTAGCCGATACAGATTTTGCAAAAGGGTTGTATAAAGAGTTGGTGCTTGAAGCCGCCAAACAAGCGTATGATAAAGTAAAAGCACAAGGGGAAACTCAAACAGCAGAAGAATTTTTACAAAAAAATAATATTACGCATGATGAGGCAGGTTTACCTCGTACAAATCCTCGAGATGTCCTTACCGCTCTTGAAAAATATCACCTAGGAAATGAGGCAACGAGTGAATTTAAGTTAGAATTTGGTGACAGGGCTGGAGTAGCAAACGCTATTGTGGAGACGGCGAGTAGGTCTACAAACGGATACGGATTTGATCCAAAAGGAATACTTGTGTATGGAGATGGTACTGGGAGACTTCAAAATACTCGTCCACAAGCGCTTTACGAAGCACTAGCGCTTGATACGGTTGGGCAAATGATAAAGAATTCAATACGGAACAAAACGTTTACCCACGATCAGGCAATGGCCTTTATCGATAAAGTTACTGTTTCCCTTCAAGGAGAGTCCTCGTCGTGGAAACAGACACTTGGGATGGGTCATTATGCAGATAGACTCTACGGATTTACCGGTACTCCAGAGAGTATTATTTTGGATGCACAACTATCTCTAGATATGCAGCTTGTGGTTCCTGGAGCAAAAAAACTTACGTCTATTATTCAAATTTTTGGATCAGAGACGATAAAACCTATAAAGAATTCGGAATGGTTTGGGGCAAAAGATGTAGATAACGCGCCTATTACGTTGGGGAAAGAGGGTGTAGCTCGAATTGTCCTCGAGATGCCTGAATATACAAAAGATGTAACTTTAAAAAGCCTTCAAAAGAAGGTAAATGCATTAGGGGAAGACGTGGAGTTGATTGTAGTAAACAACGATACAAATATTGCTGAAAATGAAAAAGTAATTATTTACGATCAAGATCATACTATTAAGCGAACAATTGTTGGAGACAATGAAAAAACAGCAATACAACGATTTGAAGAAGAGTACGCCTATAAAAATAGAGGAACAAAGAGATTTGTTATGATTTTTGATCAAGGGTCTGGAAGAGGAACTGATATTCAAGGTGTATTTACACCTACTGATGCGTCATACCTTTTTGGAAGTTCAAAAACGCTTACCCAAACATCCGCAGCCCAAGGCATTGGACGATTTCGAGAAATTCCAGATACAACCACTGTGTATTTATTTGATGGGCAAGCGGCAGATGGGTTGACAAGAATTCCTTTAGAAGACGCAACAGTTCGGCTTCTTACCAACGAAACAGCGAGTACGCAAATCTCAATTACGAATAGTTTGATTCATGGTTATAGCGACATGGTCAAAAACACGATTGATTCGTTGGCGAGTATGGCAAAGCAGTATGGTGCGGATGATTTTACGATGACGTATGAAGGAAGAGAGATGTCTCTTTCTGATGGACTTAAATTACAATTTGATAAGGTGGGCGGGGTAAATGATGCACTCACAGAGTCTTCTCAAATAGGCACTGTGGCAATTCAAAAAGCTGCGACACGTGCTCGCGATTTTATAAATAGTATTCGTTCAACGCCTGAATTTGCTAAATTGCCGATTGAAGTTCGTGAGTATTACCTAAAAAATATTTATAACTATGAAGATGTCCCAATAGCGCTTCAAGCTGGATCACCCACAGAGTCTACGGTACGGCCAAGTTTGCAGGGAGCGACACGAATTACCGATAGAACAGCGCTTATCAATCAGGCGATATTTGAATCAGATATCGCAGCCACCATTGGTCGAGAGGGTCGCCAGACACCCACATCGTCCACGCGAGAACAACTTGCACAGATTGAGCGTGCAGCATCTTCAAGAAGCGAGGAAAGTGTAGCGGTTGCGACAAACGCAATTTCTGAAGCAAAATCAGTAATTGATAGACTTCTTACTGGCAAATCAATTACAAGCGAACAAAGACACATTGTAGCACTTGCCCAACAAGAACGAGCGAGGCTCGTAGTGCGACAACAGGCATTGGTAGTTCAGAAGTCTTCTGCGCCTCCAGATTCATCTGAATTAGAACAATTGAATACACAAATAGCTCAAATTGAAACAATTCTTGCTCCCATAGCAAATAGTACTGACGCGCAAATTATCGATGTGCTGAAAACGGACGCAATGAAACGTTTGAAAGCTTCACTTACCAAATCAGGAATACAAAATGTCGATACGTTAAGTGAAGCACAATTAAATATTGCTGTAGCTGCTATGGTTACATATGAAAATGCTGTATCGCTTCGTACAGGACTTATAGCCACGAATGCACAAAGTGAACAGGCAAAAGTTGCTATCGAAGAACAAACAAAAACAGAAAGAGAAGCATTCACTAAAGCGCTTGATGCAATACTTCTTTCATCTGGAGTGACAGCGAAGAATCTTACTTTTGAACGTGCACGATCTGACATGAGTGTCATCACGAATGCACGTGTATCGGAAACAGTCTTATTTACTGATGGACGACGAGTCCTTATTACTGATGAAGCACAGAAACAGGCGCTTATAAAAGAAAAGCAAGGCGTTATTACAGCGCCACTTTTTAGTAGTCTGGAAGATGCATCGTTTCAAAAAATTATTGCGTATCAGCAAGAGCGATTGTTGCAGGTATCCAAAGCAACACAGTCAAATAGAATACAAGTATTTGGACAGTTTGTTGTGAAAAATTGGCAATCGTTTCAGCAGGCATTTCTTCCGCGCTGGGCATCTGTCGTGAATCTATCCCAATTTGGACAAAATCAGACGATAAATAATCTCGCTTCCGCAATAAATGCAAAAGATTATATGACTGCGTATGCAATGTTTAATACATTGCGAACAAATGCCAAGAAAAATCCTGATGTATTTGAAAATGCAGATAGTCTGATGCGCGCTGATGCCGCAGCTCGTTTGAGTATTGTGCTAAACGGCGCAGTAATAAGCCCAAGCGTGACAGAAGTTGAAAATATAGTGTTGTATGAAGCGAGTGCGATTGCGTTTGCACAAAAAGCTTTAAAGAACACCAAAGTGATTGATTATCAAACATTCTTTGAGGCTGCATTTGAGGATGATTCTGTGCGTACATCACTTGTAGAAGCGGAAAAGGCATTTGACGCACTTTCTCTTCCACAAGGTATTACGCGGGATAGTTATAACAATGGGTTACGAGAGGCGATTGATCCAATCATGAATTCTGTATATGCAGTGTTAAAACTTGATGAAAAAATTGCAGCGCGAGATGGGAAGCGATCCACAGTGTCTCAATCTGGTTCTGTCGATATAAATGTGATTATCACCGGCATCTCTGCATCAGATTATTTAAACGCGTTTTTAGCAATCGACACGCTTGTGGCGGCTGGGGACACAACTGGGCGCGACCGAATATCGCAAGCGATACGGGATGATATTAGGGAACGATTAGTGGCACAACAAGTCCCAAGTCCGTCTGAGGAATTAATCACTACCATTTTTGATTACCAAAAAGCAGTAGCCAAGAGAGCGTCGGTATGGAAACAAAGCCCGCTTCCGAGTCCAGCGGCGGGGGCAGCGCCAAAAGATTTGTTTAGAGAGTTTGTAGAAAACGATCCAGAAGTGTTGGCTTCAAAAATAAAGGCTCTTGAGTTATTAAAGGTGGAATTTACTGAATCAAAAGCAGAAGCACTATTTTTGAGTATCACTGAACCAATTATCGCTTCTACCCGCATTGCAATGGAAAATCGACAACCAAATATTCAAAACGTGACAGGACAAGCTGTACAGCCTGTTCAATCTTCCCATCAACCTCGTTTAGAGCCAAATGGGTGGGTGAAATTTGGAAATGTAATTAAGGCAATTATTGCACCGAATGTTTATGCAATTTATGCTAAACGTTATTCAACACCTGAATTAACCTTTGCGATCGCAAGCATTATTCCACGATATGCAGCGCCGATAGTGTTTATGGGGCCTGCTGGTATACCGATTTCTCTTGGAATTGCAGTGTATGATATTGCGCGGACAGCGTTGGAATTACCTTTTTATATAATCGCACATTGGCCGAGAGTGCAGAGTTTCTTTTTGGGAGACATACATATTCTGGATGGATATCCACGTTTGAAAAAATTTGTCGATTGGGTGGTACCGAAAGATGCGCAACAACTAGTGGTAAACGTGTTGGCGGATAGTCGGGAAGGATATCTTGAGAGTTTAGTAAACGCGACGATGTTTGATGCAGGAAATCCACAGTGGACACCATTAACTTGGTTTACGAGCATATTTACACATACAATCACAAGGATTCGCCGTCCCTATTTGTTAGGGTGGGATATATATAGAGCAGAGCGACGGTATGTAGAAGGGGTGACAGGGAAAACTGCAAAGCTTATAGACGCCGGATATGAAAAGCCTGACTACTGGAACAGAGGTGGACGCATGTTTGGTCTAGCACCAAGGCGGTTGATCAATGCGACGCCGACGAATGATTCACTTATTTGGTGGACAACTCGCGGGCCAGCGATAGTTCTTCTAATTGCCGGAATTGCGACGTGGTGGATACCAGGAGCACCGCTTGTTATTGGTTTAGCAGCGACTATTTTAGGTCTGACAACGGGTCCATTTTGGCATTATGATGCACATCGATTCTTTTATGGCGATGGATGGAAAAGTTTGGGATACGCAGCTACATATAATCCTCTCGATTGGAAATGGTTGCCACCTCCTGAAATTGCACCTGTTCAAGCACCTTCACAACCAATGCAACAGGTTGCTACTCCTGTCGTCCAACCAACACCTGCTCGCGTTAGTTGGACTCGTCGAACGGATGGATTATTTCAGTTTATCAATGCTACACCACAGGGGAGTTGGAGGAAATATTTTGGATCGCGAGCAATAGTGATACTTTCACCAGCACCGATACCATCATTGTCATTTTATACAACCAGCGTTATCGCTCGTGCAGCATTTGTAGGAGTATATGACGGATTCCGTTTGATTCGGTATGTATGGGAAAGTACAAGAAAACCAGTGCAACAGACATCCGTTATTGCTCCCACAGCCCAAGCTCCAGTTGCAGTGACACCGATAGATTTGAGTCTTTATGAGCTTTTAGGAACTGTATTTGAAAATCAAGTTATATATTTTGGGCTAGATGTATCTGGGGCATTGATACTAACTACAGTCCAGTCTGACTTACAGACGCAGTATGGCCACACCAACTGGAGAGATGATGGCACAATAGCGTCACTATTTTTCACTATAGATCGTTTTGGGATAAAGGATTCACAGGGATTTGATATTCCCACAAATTCTGAATTAGAAATTGTGCAAGATCAAATACAATTTCAGATAAATAACCAAAAAACGGTGTTTGCAAGAAATAGTGATAGCTCATATTCTGTCTACAAAGAAAAGGTGAGCGTGCCAGCAACAGACGAGTTTGCTCGTAAAAAAAAGGAATCTCTTGATAGACTCAATGCACTTATCGAAAATGAATTAGACTATCGAGGGATCCCAGAATCCACGAGGCGTGAGGCTGACAAATATACAGATGCACTTATTGATCAACTCAAACAATTTGTGCAATACGGTCCAAATTGGAAACAGGAGCTCGCAAAACAATATCCGAGAACATTGGAGCTATTGGGAGCATTACGTTTGCGAAATGTCACGTGGATCGATCAGCCTGTATTAACCAATGCTATTTTAGATCACGAAGCGATTCGTCCAGTGGTTGTTGGTGGATTGGCACGGCTGTTTAACGCAGTAGATCAGATACCAAGTGGCACGAAAGAAATAGCTGATCGATATAACCAACAAGTCATAGCGTTGGATAATACATACAACGTACAAGGATTAAGCGATGTTGAATTGGAGGAATTTGAAGCAGGGTCCTTACAAACTGTAGCAGAATTTGCGCCCGGTGCTGATGGAGTATTTCTTAGAAAATTTGAGCGAGCGTTGTTGGGAGTAAGCGAACAACCAAGTAAAGAGTGGATTGCACGGTTAAACCTTCATGAGAACATTCATAAAGGACAAGCAATAGGGCCAAGAGGGCAGCAATATAAAGAATTAGGGGCAATTTATGTAGAGTGGAAGTTGACCGGAAGCCACACATCTTATGGCGATTTGCGTTGGGAAAATAAACTTCAACGGCTCGATGCATTATTTGGCGAAGGAGTAATATGGCGGTTTGCCAGAACTGGAGATCCATCCGAATTGGTAAAAATTATATCGGAAAAACGATGGGGCACTCTTGCATCAGTTTTAAAGCAAGAAGGATTTTTAACTGATAGAGAAATTGATCAACTTTATTATGGCGAAGCAGATCAAGCAGCAGCATCAGTACAACCGCGCGTGCCGATTGACCAAACGCAGCCAATTGTAGAACCTGTAGTGCCGCAACCAGCACCTGTATCAAGATATAACTATATAGAAGGGGCTACGAATATATCTCTTCAATTACCGGCTAATGGTCAGATTGGTGAGGGCGTAGAAGTGTTTGTGACCTATTCAATAGGAGGAAGTGAGCTTACAGAAATTGCAACAGTAATAAATAATGAGGGAGTTGAAGGTGTTCCAACAAGTTGGATAGTGAAGTTACAAAGTGAAGAAAAGTTTCTGAAAGTTTTAGCAGAAAATGTTGTGTTCCCTGCGACAGTAGCAGAGGTTTCATTAAAGAGTGTATATACACAAGCGCGATCATTAGCTTCGTTTCTCGCATTTGCAGATGCTGATCCGTATCTGAATTCAACGCCTTTTGATCTTGTTGAGCAAGATGGATCTACACGAGTAGTTACGGCTTCACAGGCGTTACAGTTGTATGCGGAATATGAATTAGATGCGTCCACTGATCGTCAAAAGGAGCGGCCGATAAATTTGACAGAGTCAATAAGAACGATATTAAATCTTTATGACGGACGCGTAACGAATTGGTTTGGTACGCTCATGAGTCACGAGAGAAAACTTCAAAAAAGAGATGCTGAATCAGCAGAACAAAAACAAGAAATTCTGTCAGATCATCATTTTGCTATTACCAGATTCAGTGGTGATTCAGAACCATTACATGCGCTGATTGATACAGGAGATTATAGACTTCTAGATACAAATTTTTCTGGTTGGATGTATGCAAAACAAAATACAGGATTACCGCAGGTAATTACAGAGTATGAAGATAAAACCTTTGATTATACGCATGACTTAGTATATAAGCTGCATGTTGCCTTAGACGAACGTGATTTCTCCACTGCTCTCCCTGAAATTACTCAATTCCTTCGGTCACAAAATTTCCAACATAAAGTAATGGCGAATAAAAGTGTTATTGATAAGGAAGGAAAGTCTATCACTATTATATTTTCTTCTGCGCAAGAGGCAAAATTGATCATAGAGTATTTCAAGAATTTGGCAAAAAGAAATGTTCAAGGTATTACACCAGTGTATGCAAAAGATAAAGGTATGATGTTGCAGTATGAATTACCGATTCCAGAAACGAATAATCTTTTATACTATACGATCGAATCGGTGGCTGGAACATACTTAGGGTCTGGGCTTACTGAAGGGGTCATCGTTGATGGTCAAACATATAAAGGAGGATATACAGATCGGTTGATACTCATGCAGCGTTTTTGGGGGCATGGTCCGATAGATGATTTATGGCCACAGGATCCCTTCATTGATAGACAAGAGCCGGTATTAGTCGAGGTTAAGAAGCCTAGAATAGCAATTGATCAACCGCAAGGTCAGTCACAAGATGTCAAAGATCAAATTATTGAAATTAATTCGATTTTGATAAAAATATTGGCGGCAGTTTCAGAAGTTGAACTTTCACATCTTCATGATTCAATGTCTCAGTCAAACGTTGAATTATTACTGTCACTATTTAAAGACTCGTTTGGTAAAGCAAATATCGAAGTATTCCCTGAAGCAACTTCACTGTATGGGTTATTGCAAGCGCTTAAATCTGACACGTTTCAAAAGGATGTCAGTGCAATTACAGATCCAGTAGTGGCAACGAAATTAATTATAGAATTGAACGTTGTACTTTCGGGATTAGATAAGGTGAATGCACAAATAGCAAAAGAGCAAGGATCAATTCCATCACGAGTTACACAATTGGTAGATAAAGGGATAGAAGCTCTCCAGCAGCCACTTGAGAATAATGCACAAGTAATTGCATTGTTGCAGCAAGTATTAGATGAGTTTAAAAAGTCTGGCGGAGTTGTTCCCGTTCAACCAATAAAGACGGTTGATCAGGCAGTGACTGCGTTATCTGATCCTGTAACATATGCAGGAATGACAGGATATGTTGGAGATGTTTCTACATTGATGACAGTTGCAATTTCTGCAATGGAAAAAACTTCTCTACTGAAAAAAGAAGCAGCGCAGTTGAAAAAAGTAGTGCCACTTTTGGAAGCTGGATTTATGCCAGTCGCGCTGTTACCAGCTCACGCAACGCCTGTTTCTACAAAAACTACAACAGAGACTGCGTCAGACCAATTTGAACGTATTGCGAGAGAGGGTGAGCTAGAGCGCTTACAACTGCTTACAGATTTGCCATTGTTAGGTTTTCAAAAAGGAATTGGTTGTTCGGATTGCCAAAAATTCGTAGAGAAAATCACGGCATTATTTAAGCATGTTGAAAAATATTCAAGTGCAAAAAATTATAACCTTGTCTTCCGTATATTGGATATTATTCAAAAAAATATAGATGCAGAACACGACCTACAGCTTGATCCAGACAATCCGGTCATAAAGAATGAATTTGTCTTTACAGCGCTCAATATGTATGTGGCAGACAGACGCGTGCAACTTTTGCGTGCGCAGGATGCTACTGCAAATGCGCAAGCGATAGCATTACAAGAATCATTACAAAAGAGATTTAAAAAGGCCTTATTTGACCGAATTACAGATGTACTTGATGTAAGTAAGACGCCTGATGCAGAGTATAGTAGGCTTACTCCTGATCGTTTGAAACTTAACGCTTTTCAGGCATATATGGACACAGTGGTGCGCGTTGGAATACCTACAGACATTCTATCGGTAGAACAATTTGTAGACACATCACCACCTGTAACCAAGCACGTGTGGCCAACTATAGGTGAGTTTGATGGAAAGCAAATACTCGTGCTGACTGATACAGAAGACAATAACAGGCAGGTTGGCTTTCTTGCATTTTCAAGGGTGGGTGAAGACATAGTGATCTCACATCTTTTTGTAGACATCGGGTATCGAATGGGAGCAACAAGCAGACTGCTTCAGATGGTACGCGCACTGAACGAAGATGCCAAAAGTATCCAGTTTGATCCACAAACATTTAGTGCGATAGGGGTAGAAGTAGGGAAAAATGGGGATGAAGATACAAAAGCGCTTATAAAACAGTTGGATGAGTTTGGAATACAAAATACGCCAGTGGAGTCTTTGGATGCGCCTCTTATTGCTCCTGTGGTAGCCCAAGCTGCCATAGAAGAACTTCAGGTGGCGATTATGGATGGGAAACTGGATCAGAAAGATCTTGATGCGCTTGGTGGGTTGGCGATAGAAGTCTGGAGTGAAGGGCTGAAGACAATAACAGATTATGTCAAAATCATAGTGGAAAAGCCATTTGTCTACACGGATCCAGATGGTGAAATTACATCGCTTCTTGCAGCCAAAAATGCGCCGAAGAAATCAAGCATGGACATTCAGGCGGATGCGGTTCGTGCCGCGTATCTGACCGAAGACGCAAAAGATCTCACGGCTTTCGGGACTCTAAAGAAATTATTTTCTATGGATACTGTATTTGCATCATGGGTAAGAGCGATAGAAGGGGGAGACACCTTTGCTCCAACGAGAACCCAAAAGGAACTTACAAATTTTGCATCGACACTTGTGGATATGTGGTTGGTTGAAGGCCGTAAGACTATTACGGATCTTAACGCGATAGATACACAAGCCCAAAAGGCTGCCAAGATCATAGTAAAAGACTTACGCGCTCTTATAGATCCAAAGGGCGATCTACCGATGAGTGAGACAAAATTGTTAGAGGTTCTTTCTACGCTGACTGGAAAGACTACTTTTGATACTCTTGAACAATTTGTTACCTACTTACTTATTGGAGATGAAAATTTGAAGGCAGATCTTGATTTGCGGTTATCAACTGCAGCTCAAATAGCAAGTAATGTGAGAAGTTCTTTGACTACGGGAATAATTGCTCAAATGTTACCTACGATTTATAAGGTGCAACAAGATATACAGGCTGTACCTGTGGGAGCGACTGAAGCTGATTCAACGACAGCGTTATTGTTACAAACCATCACAAACTATAACAAAATTGCACCAAAGAACTTTCGATATGTAGAGGCAGATCGGGTTATTCTCAATTCTATACAAGATCGTATCAATGCATTCGTTTTGTTTTTGAGAACAAATAACGTGTGGAATGGTGAAGAATCTATACCTGCTCCAGAAAATGTACAAAGTCTAAAAGTTCCTGGATTTTTTCGTTTAGCGTCGTTAGTGACGAGACCGTCAGTACTACTGCCATCGTTGGAAGAAATGGATAGTAGTCAGTCATTTAACGCAGCTATCAGACAAGCATTTTTTGCAGGAGTAGCGCCAGTAGTAAATCCAATAATTGAACTTGGAGCCGTACGATCTATGAGTATGTTGCGGAAATTAGACGCAATTGAAAATCTTTTTTTAGCTGCAAATGAAATTGTGTCCGACCGACAACTTCGAGTGCTTGCTTTACAAGGCGCATCAGATATAGCGCTTGAGGAGCGAATATTCAATCTTCTCGATACAACATGGCAACTGACTCCTGAAGAGTTTACAGATGCAGGGACGGATAGATCCTCGTGGATGACACAAGTAATTGCAGCCGTTCGCCAAACGTACGCCACAGAGCGATTGGCACAGATAGAAAAAGAAGATCAGGAATTACAAGCAAAACTTGATACATTTTTTGCAACCTTAGACGTACAAGAACAAAAGCGTTTACAGATAATCGTAGATCAAGAGGAAAAATTGAGAGCTGCAGAAAAAAGATCTGTTCAGCGAGAGGAACTTCGACAACAAATAGCAGAACGTAGGGCACAAATATCACCACTCGTGCAAGGATTACAGTCTCTTGCTGACCGTATGGCTCTATTCCCATCATCAAACACCACTCGCATAGCAACGAGAGCGCTAAAAAGTGTACTCAATACAGCAGGGTTGTCGGTGACAAAAGAGACTCCATTAGCACTTTTAGAAGAGCTTGGGAAGCTACGTGGATTACCAAAGGATTTGGAAAAATTAGAAAAAATATCAGAGGCACTACTCGCGTTTGAACAAGCGTTACAATCGCAGCGGCCTATATATGAGCGTCAGGTGACGAAAAAATTCAATGCTATTGTCGAGAAAGCAATACGAGATGAGATTGCCACGCAAGTCGCTCGCAATACGCCACATCTTGCTATAGATAGGCAAATAGAAGAGTCTGAAAAAGAGACAGAGTTGTTGTTGGAGCTGGTTAGGTTGAGAGCAGAACAAGCGAGACTCGCTGATTTTCAAGGAATACTTGATGTGGAAGCGGAAAAATTAGCAGAGGCCGACAAATTAGTTCTCAATCCTAGCTTGATAGGGAAGGCTTTGGAGTCACCGAAAGATGATGATAACGTGAAAAGAATTGTTCTCAATGGAAGTGCTTCTCAATTACACTTACAAGTGCTTCGAAGAATAGGTGGAGGGGCAGAAGGAGTTGTTTATCTCGTGGAAGTGTTATCTGATTCGCAACGAAACGATGTCCCTCAATATATAGCCGCAAAAGTATTGCTAGATACCAATTCTATGGAGCCAATGTTGGCAGAAATGGTCTATGAAATAGTGGAAGCAAATGAAGATGCAGACTTGTTTGTTGATACAAATCATCACTATGTCTATGCAAATTATTCCAATTTAGAAGATGGAGTGGTTCTTATGGAATATATTCCTGGGAAATCCATTTATGATTCACAGTTAAGTATTAAGGATATAGAAATAGCACTAGCAGAATATGTTCATTATTTATATTTATTATCTCAACAATCTATAGTGAATATGGATCCTAAAATGGAAGCGACGTATTGGGATGAATCTGCAAAAATGATTCGAATATTAGATGTGGGTGGGATGCGATATGTTGAATTAACTACCGAAGAATATGCTGAAGTTTATAAAGAAGATAAACCAGATGCGGTTACGATTGCTAAAAAAATGAACAGCGCAATAATGGCAATCCCGAATATATTTGAAAGCCAATTGTTAGACGAGAGAGGAAATTATAATGGATATTTATATGAAAAAGCTAAGTTGCGAAAAGCAATGGTGGATCAATTTATTACAATATTGTCTAATCGAGGTGCAGCGCTTACCAATGAACAAAAACAACAAATTAAGCAGTTAATAAACTCTGATCAGTTTAAAAATGAAACTAAATTTTATAAATATATATTTCTTAAATCATTTGGATTACTCGAGGAGAAAAATTCACGTTTTTCACCTGCATGGTATCGAGAGTTTCTTTTTGATATTCGTTCTCAAGCTTTAGATAAGAGTGTTTTGCCTCCATCGCTTCAGTTTACTTATACTGCTCAGGAGGGTGTCCAATCTCTTGAAAGAATAGATAAATATACCGTAATTAATTTGGATATAGACAAGTCAGATGATAAAAAAAGTTCAGTCTTGCAAACAGAACAGATGAAAGCGATTGTGCAATCAGTCATCAAATCCTTTGCTACACGGTTTGGATTGGTTACTGGTCAAGAAAAGATTGTGGATGATGCAGTAAAGATTGTGAGTCAAGCAGGATTGGCGGCGACATTACCAAGCGTGAAGATGATTACAGATGTGCTGGATGCGAGTACAGAGTGGGAAGCGACACAACCATTAATTGCTAAACAATTTGATGGGATTACCAACCAAGCCCAACTTCTAGCTATTTACGTTCGTGTTGCATTAGCAGTTGATGTGAGCCATATCAAATTAGTTCCTACTGTACTAACTCAAACACAATTAGCCATCGAGGCGTTAGAGAAAAATACGAGTCTTCCAAAATTGAAACAAAAATATACGTCCTCTGATGCATTCCTCAAAGATCCTCAAGTTACACAAATAATTCAAATCGCACTTTTTAACGCGCTTCTTGGCAAAGATGTTACAGAAAACGAACTCACAAATCTTGCCTTGATTGATACGAAATTTGGCATAAATAGTAAAGAATTTACCATTCTTATTAACTTTGTTGGGGAGTATGTTTTTAACCTACCCAAGAAGAATGGGGCGACACCACCAGAAGGAGATGGAGCGCGGGGTGGAGGCGTGAAGACTAGTGGAGAAGGAGGATTGACTGCATTAGAAATTGCTGCGGCAAAATTAGCAGAGAAAAACAAACTTCTCCTTCAACTTGAAGAAGAAATGATAGCATTTGAAAAATCGAATGTGGCAAAAGACAAAGCGAAGAGGGAAGCTATAACCTCTCTGGTTATCAAGATTCAGAAAGAGGAGAAGGCTCAGGAAGAACAATTTGCCAATTTTGCAAATGCTGATTTAGCCAATCGTATCGCAGAAACATTAACAGACAAGCGGCTTGCAGAGTTCCTTACTACACCATTGGGTCAACTCGTTACCCTTGACAGTAAGGCGGTCGATCAGAGCACGTTGACTGTGAATATTCGAGATGTCCATGCGCTTCTTGAGAACCTTTCTCAACAACAAAATGTCCAAGAAGCACAGCGATTTAAGTTAGCACTCTCTCGAATGGATGAAATGCTTCGTCTCCAAGATGAACGGATAAAAGAAGAACTTAGGTTTCAAAGGATAGCAGAAGAGAGCGCTGAAAAGACTGCATTTAACAATGGTATTGCTCAAATTTCTCAAGTAGTTCAGGTTCAACAACAAAGGGTATTACAAGAGCTATTACGAAAGAACCAACGCACAGAAGAGTTACAAGCAAAAATTTTATCTGTATTAATTATGGCAACGGGAAATGAAAACGCCATAGCAAAAGCATATCGTGGAGGAGTGGGGATAGACAAATTGAGGCAAGAAATCAAGCGTTTATTGAATGCAAACAAGTTGACCGACAGACTGCTTACCCAGTATGAAACCGGCTCTACTCAGGATACGCTTATAGAAGAGATGCTTCTTGTTCTTGATGAACTGTATCAAGAATATCGTGATGTAGTGCTTACGAATCCGCAGTATCAATCAACGCTTTCGTTTAAAAAACAGGTTAAAAAGAATGTAGAAGAGGTGCTCTCTCTCACCTCAGGTCAGGCAATTCGCATAGCACAACAAGTGGAAAAAGATGCACAGTCGTTAGACTCAAAGTCCCAAAAGGATGACCTGAGGTCTTTTGCACAGGATTTGACAGTTCGCGCGAGGCTACAGGCTGTCGCAGCAGAAGTACTTGCAGATGAAAAAGTAGGAAATGCCTATATTGGGAATATTGATGATCTAACTGTTCGTTCACTTATTTTTGATGCCATTATGTCGCGATTAGGTGAAAATGCGGAAGAAATATTTGCGGACGCAGGGACAACACTTCAGGATATGAGTTTTGAAATCTTCGGTAACCTCGATGCAAAATACAGGGAAAGTAGAGCTTCCGTGAGAAAACGACAGGATGAGGCATGGAGACTGTCTATTTTTAATGTGCAAAAAACCACAGTGGTTGAGCGAGTTCAAACGCTCATGGGAGTCACACTTCCAGAAGCAGTAAATCTGGCTCCCATTGACGTTGCCTCGTTTATTTTAAGAATTTCTCGAGATAGAGGCACTATTGGACGATACAGGAAAAAATTAGAAAAACGATTGATGGTCGATAGTCGCATTCATGAGATGTTAGTTCAGGGAAACGGTATAAGTGAGGCTACTGAAGCGGTGAGAGATTTTATACATGAGACGTATCCTGAGTATCGCGCATTAGGGGTGGTTAATGATACATGGATTGATGACGTGGTAAAAACACTAAGAAAAAATACAGAAAAGGAGCGGCTTGTCTATTTGAGACAATTAGCAGCTCTTCGAAAAAAAGAGCAAGCGGAAAATGCGACAGCTGCTAAGCAGTCAGCAATAGAACGAACGAAAGAACAGCGGCTTAATGAGTTTAACGTCATGTTGGAGTCGATACAGAAAATTGGATGGATTGCATTTGAGAAAAACAATTATGAAGCAATTCCTGACATATTACGCACCACCCTGTTTAGACCGGATGAGTATGATTCTCTTCGATTTCCAGAATTAGCTGTGTTAGACGATATCATTAGTCGGTTTGTATCGAATGCGATACAAAATGGAAACGTTAATAATTTGCAATGGAATATAGCAGAAAATGAATTGTTTAAAAATTCTCTTTTTGTTGATCAATATGTGACAAGTGCTGAGCGAACAGCGGCTATAGAAATTATGAGATACCTTTTTGCCGTGCATGTACAGACTGAACTCAATGATCTTAAACGAACCTTAATACAAAAAAATCCTGTCAAGCAGTCTGGTGCAGTATATGCAGTGTTGGATTCCTTAAGGTTCGTCTCTTTTAAGCTCAATAGTATTAAGTCATCCAGAGACGGTTTGGTGTTTAACAGATTTGTTTCAAAAACTGATGTAGCTGCGATGTTTTTGTCAAAGTCTTTATTTGTAACGTTTGATCCGTATGTTCATCAAGAGGTAGGTAATGAGTCGATGATAGTGTATGTGGGACGAGAACGTGTGTCGATAAGAACAGATGAAAAACGAGATATTCGTTTACCTAACGGAAACATTGCCATAGTGAGCCTGAAACGCATGTTTTCGAAATCGTATGAAGTATCTATTACAACAGGAAATAATACCGTCATGATTCCAATTCACTACGAAAAAGCACTTTCTTCTTATTTACCACAGCAGAAAAAAGCTCCTTGGGGAGCATATGTTTTTGCGGGCATTATGTTGGCAAGTGTCGTAGTTGGATTTCTAACTTTTGGAGGTTCTGTGCCGTTCACATTAGGTCTTCCGATGATTGGTGGATTATTGATGACTGGCATCCTATACACGCCAAATCTATCAGCGTTTATTCATCCCACTGAGTGGTCTCAATTGCCTGATTCCTCAGCATATACGACAGAAAAAATGCTCGCAGCAGCACCAGTAGTTCCTGTTACACAATCAAGTGTAGCAAATCAGACTGATCGATTAGCTACCGTTAAGATTCAAACGCAAGGGGTTGCACGGCCAGCAGGGGGCTCCAGTAGTGTTGTCACGGATACTGCACAAGTTGTATCAACTAACGTTAACGAACAACTAATGAAAAATCGTGATCAACAAGTCACACTCATTCGATCATCAGCCCTATCATTTGCTACTACAATACAGTCAATAGCACAGGCGTATGTGGGCATTGAATTATCTGAATCTGAAGCAGATGACCTAGTGTTAGTTTCGCAGGATATCAATACTCTTTCTTCAGTAGATGCAATTGACGTCATAAAAATAACCGAACGAGTTAATTCGTTCATCGCAACGCCCCTTGGTCAAAAGACTATTGGTCTCATGCAACACGTAAGTCAAGCAGACTCTGTGCGGGCAAATAATTATTCCAATATGAATACTTCAATTGAGGCGATGAGTTCTGATATTTCTCAGCATTATTTTGGTGGTACTCAAGGAGTCGTGGAGATGAGTGTAGTGAATTTGGATACAGGCGAAACATTTGGGACTCAACAACAAACAAAAGTTCAAATGAAATCTAATCTAAATATAGTACAAGTTTATGTGTTGATATCTTTGCTTGAGCAGCAAGGTCATACAGGTGCCGAATTATTGTCATTTACACCAGAGGGAATAGGAGGCCTGACTGTTCAGCAAATTATAGACACGTTGTTAACAGAGCATCAAGATTTAGAAGGTAAGATAGCAGCAAAGCTGCGGATATATTTAAGTGACCCTTCTAGAGAAGAAGCTGTCACTGCTTCTTTATCAAAGACGGGACTTCTTAACACTGATTTAAAGACAAGTACTTCAACTGTATCTGATATTTCTACATTTTGGGCATTTGTAAATACAAATGGATTTCCAGATGATGCAGCTTCAAAAGCTATTGTTCGTGCTCTTACTACTATTAATAAGGAAGATGTGAAATCTCGAGCCTTTTCTTACTATAAACAGGATGGACAAGGGCTAGCACTTCCCCTGATGTATTACTCACGAGCGTTTGATCCCAATGATGCAGATTCAATGAAGCCGATGTTTAAAAATGGTCCGATAGAGACGCTTAATACAAAGGATCCGTTTGTGATAAATATGTTCTCATCAAATTCGGACTCATCCACAAATAAAGCGACTGTCAATAATAGCGGTATCGTGCAGCTACCAAATGGTCAAAGATATGTCATAGTAATGTCCTTGACCGGTACGATATCAGAGCAATCAAACGGCTTTGGTTTTAACGTTTGGGATTTGGAAGATGAAACGACGCATCTGGCAAATATTGCGCATATGTCTTTTGATGCAGGCATGGCACAAACATATGCTGACAAGACGCAAACTAGCACTGCATATTTTGACGCTAAGGCTACAATAGGGTGGGGAAAGTTAAATAACGTTGCTGATACGGCAAGTAGAATTAATGGAACTATAATTGAACCAGGCAAGGCTGTAGATATCGCGGCCCTTGCATGGGGATACGATTCAGGTGGAAATCATCACATTAGTTATCATGGTGAAATTGGTAGCGGCATGTGTGCAGATGCTTCTACATTAGGTGATGCCATAGATGGATACGGCAATCCTCAAGTGCGTGTATTGGAAGGGACGGCACATCATGATCCATCGATTCATGTTCCGTTTAACCCAGGGATGTATGGCAATATCGCTAATTATTCGTTTAGCCCTGGAAATTCTTATAATATTGCAAATGAGACTGATAAGCGGTTAAAAATAGTATACACGAGTAATTATTTTACTCTTGACGAGAGTAATCCTGAAAATGTTACGTTAAATTCATGGTTTGCACAGAACGGATATGTTTTAGGAAATAATTCACCCAATGATCCACATAATGGGGATTATCCAAATGCACTAGATGTGCTGGGTGAAGATGCATTTACTGTGACTGCATGGGTGCTTGAAGTGGATGAGCAGGGTAATCCGATTGCAAATGCGCCAGCCAATGCGTCATATTTTGCTTCAATAAATAAGGCTTCTACGCTTGTGGATGTAAACACAATCCAGAGCGTGAAAGATATAAATAATGCAATAGCAAGTCTTGATTTGATCAACCAACAATTACAAAAAAATCCAATAGAGACAGAAGGCACCATTGAATCAAAACAACAAGTTGACTTAACCAATAATGAGGTGACGAAATATTCTCCTACAGAGCCGTATGATGCTATCATTCCTCAAATTGCAAACATGAGTATTGATATACCAGAGTCGTATGTACCTGAAGATATCGCAAATTTAGCAGATCGAGCGAATATATATTCGTCGTCTTCTGTGCAAAGTAAATCAATAAAGACCCCTAGTTTGAATCCAACACTATTGGCAACTATTGTCTCATCTGGTCCTATATTTATGACCCCGCTGGGAGAGAGGATTATTCAATATAATAACGCGTATTATAACGCAGATACGGGCGAGTTTATTACTAATAATCCTCAGGATATGTTTGTGCAAGTATCTAATGCAAGCATGTTTAATTTTTCGTTGAAAGCTCCTACAAAACCAAATACTATTGTGGATGAAAAAGATTTACAAAGTAAAGAGTGGAAGGGGCTCATAAATTCCATTGATGCAGAACTCTATGTGATTGGCGCAAAGGAGAATAAAGATTTTTCAAGAGAAACCATTATACAGATATTTAAGTCTGGTACGACTGAACAAAAAATAGACGCACTAAACGCAATTCATTTAGCTCTTGCGATTGTCAACCCATACACACAGGACGATAAGACCATGGTTTACGACAAGTACGGTTCATATCACCTCACTGATTTAATTGGAAAAGGGACTTGTATGGAGCAAACTGTATTGGCACAGATATATTTATCGTCACTGCAGATATCTTCTGTTGCAACGGAGACTGTTACGACAGGATTTTCTGCAAATGAAGAAAAGAAAAGCACGTTTGCTCATGCATTCGTAACAGTGGTCATTGACGGTGTACGATATGCGATTGAGTTTTCAAGTGAAGCATACGTTCGTCCAGCAGATACAACATCAAATATAGAATATCTGCGTCAAGCATATCCAAACTACACCATGGCGAGTCGAGAATATGCGCTTCGATCAAATACGAAAGATACAAAAACCGTATATAACGTTGTGACACTGCCACTCGATGTCTATTTGCGAAATATTTACTTGGATAATAAAAAAGACGCAGGAGTAACGGATATTCAACTAAAGATATTTGAATACGGTGTCGGGAAGATGTTTGCACCAATTTCAGAAGTGGATACAGTAAAAATAGAGCAGTATAAACAAGCTATATCACAATTTGGTCACACAGAATTTATTCGTTTTGTACTAGCTAACGAATGGCTACAAGGTCGTATTTTAAACGATATGAAGAGACAAATGGAGGCATTTCGTTCAGGATTCAGTTTAGCGACTCTCAAAACGCGAGCAACAACTATCTCTACACGTTTAAGAACGACTTTTTCTCGATCCGTTAGTTCCATAAGAATGCGTTTTACAGGATTATTTGTTCGATTAACTTCAGCCCAACGGCTTACTGTTTCAGATTCTATAGGAACGCATAATAGAGTAAATCAAGAAGTGGTCACTTACAGTGTGCGCGATCAGAGGAATATCACAACACAGATTCAGGGTGAATTTGCTTCGGAGTTGTCCTTTGTGAAACAAGTTGAAAAGGAGCGTGTACAGGTGAAACAAGCAAATATTTCCGTATCAAGCTCTATAGCGAAAATTATCAATGATTTTTCGACATTATCTCCTGATGTTATTAATTCTGATTTGGAAGCATTATATGCGCGCGCCACAGTCGTGTTTGAACGTGTATTATCGGATAAAAAAGGCATAAATTCATTTACCGACGCTCAGATCATAGCTATCGTCAGAGCGCTAATGCATGGTGGAAATATTGCGATAGAATTACCAACAGGTACCGGCAAAACTTATGCTACAGCGTTTGTAGGACTTATGGAGTCGCTTCGGGGACGTC
Organism: uncultured Gammaproteobacteria bacterium; assembly: GCA_964361785.1. GTDB lineage: Bacteria > Patescibacteriota > Microgenomatia > UBA10105 > UBA927 > UBA927. The sequence continues at coordinate 48,430 of CAYIBX010000002.1, forward strand.
CAGTATTGGTTAGTTCTGCAAATGCTGACTTGGCAGAGCGAGATCTGAAAAATGTATCAGATTTGTTTACTGCATTTGGAGTGGTTTCGGGAGTAGCAGGCAAAGGACAATATTTAAATCTTCAAGTTCAAATCACCTATGGTAAATTATCTGATCTAGTTTCATCGTACTCACAGGCATTGCGGCAAGGGATAGACATTCCGATAGCTCAATATGTGTTGATACCTGATGAGGGTGATAAGAGTTTACTTCAAGAAGCATTAACTCCCATTGTTATGTCTGAAAGTTTTGGAGATCAAGCAAAGATTACAGATGGAGAAGGGCGACTGCTCGTTTCTCTCGCCAGAAAAATGCGTAATTGGTCAGGTGATGAATTATATTTGGAAACGGAAATTTCTGATAAGCGGTTGTCTGCCTTGACCCCAAGGGCTATTGAAGAATTAGCCATGTTGAAGCCGGATTCGCTCAATCAAGATGAATTTAACAGGTATGTTGAATTTGCCAGACAGGCGACGCTTATGACAGAAGGTATAGATTATCTTTATGATCCTTATACAGAGGAAATTACCCTTTTGGATAGCGAACAGATGTCTGACTTGGATAAAAAGTTTGAGTCGTCGCTTCAACATGCGTTGGAAGTCAAACATGGGAGAGCGCATAATTTTTCGGATGTTCATGATGTAGTTGTCGACAAACATACGACGATGGCATTTGTACGACAAGTTGGTAAAGTGATTGTGTTTACAGCGACAGCATTTGATGAAATAAAAGAATTGGACACATATTATGAACTAGACCTTGCATCAATACCAAGTCCACTTTTGATATCTCTTGCTAAACAGAACACAGAAGATTCACTTCGATTAGTGCAGTTTTTCCATGCTGAAAGTAACCAGTGGATCTACGCCATTGCACAACGGCAGAATAATACATGGGTATTAATTGAAAAAAATCGTGTGGATTATGCACCGAGATTTTTTGTAACTGACGATGCAAAAAAAGAAGGAGTTCTACAAGATGTGAAAGACATTCAAACAAATAATCAAGCGGTACTTATTGCAGCGAAAAACGAGGGGTATATGGAAACGCTTGCTGAGGCGATTCCTAATGCGTTAGTCATATCGGAACGTAATCAATCAAAAAAACAAGAAAGCATACTACAGGCATCAGGTAGTCGTTCAGTCGCTATTGGGACAGCAAACATTGGACGTGGTATTAACTTTCAACCAAGTCAGGCTTTGCAGGAAGCTGGTGGATTTTTTGGCATGATTACCAGCATTTTAAAGCCAAGCACCTTGTCACAAGTGCGTGGTCGTGTCGCTCGATTAACAGTACCTCAGCTTGATTCTTTGTCGTTGCGCGCGTGGGGTGCAACGCGGCAATACCTTTCATTAACTGATCTAAAGGAAGTTCTTGGTAAAAACGACCCTCGGATATTACGGTTAGAGTATCCTTCTGGCGAAATATTGCCAACAGATAAACGATATAACACGCTTCTTTCATTGCTTACAGAAGCGGAACAAAAGCTTCAGCAGCAGGAAAAAGTTGCTCGTGATTCTCAGTTTCATCTTGACCATACGTCAGATCGTATTACGTCAACCAAGCGCGCTTTGGCACTCTCTGGATTTGGCGCTGCTCGTCAGACATACGATTGGATGTTGCGTCGGTTAGCTCAGTTACCAAATCAGAGTCAGGCAGCAGTATATCGAGAACAGATAGAAGCAGCATGGAAACAGTACTTGCTTGATCTTGAGTACTTGAAGACCACCGCATGGTTAGGAGTGATGGAGGAAAAAATTGAATTTGATGTGTTCTATCAGAAAGAGTCAGCGAGTTTGTTGCGTCAGATGATTACGACACTTTCTCAAGAAGTACCGGTAGAAGTCTTAACGCCGACTATAAGTATATTAGAAAACGATACTTGTGCAGGATCACGTGGAAATTGTGTAGCTGAGGCTCTATTAACTGAGCGTGCTATCGATTCAATTCTTACCAGTAATCTTTCTGTGGTGGATAAAAGTAACTTGCTTGATGGGTATATCCCAAGTAAGGAAGCAATGCCAGCTCATCAATACGCACAGCATGTAGCTATGCTTGAGCTTGCAAAAACTCAAATTAATCCAAAGATGGGACAAAAGGCGTCTCAAATAGTGACCTCTGCGATGCAGTATATCAATGCAATACTCGATGGGAATATTACTGTTGCTGATAGGGATGTAACAACAGCTGTAAAGAAGCGAATGCAAAATATTATAAATGCATTGCAACTGAAGGTGGATTTTGAATCTAAAAATGCAAAAATACGAATAGTAATTACCACTGAGCAACCACCTGATCGATTTGCAGCTATCCGTGCTTGGATGCCAGCGCCAGAGACAATTCTTCAAAATCCATTTTTGAAATGGGCGACGCCATTTTTTGCGAGACTTGGATTGGGTGTCGTACCTCCTTCAAGAGATAATAGTGAAGCTCGAATTGTGATTGATCAGCAGCAACTTTCATCAGGAGCTGATTCAAATACAATAGCACAACTTAGTTTGGATGATTTTTTGAAACAGTTCTCTACTATTTCACAGTTGTCATTACAAGGAAAGCGTTTTGAACTTACTGGTCAAATAAGCGTAGAGTCACTTATTCGTTTACACACAGAATTATCGTATGAAGCTACCGTATTACTTCTTAAAGACGGGAGACGCATATTGATTGTCGGTAACGAAGAATTTGCAGCTAAAGAGACGTCTGTAGATAGTTTACTTACAGAATTCGGTGAAGATCAGATAGTTTTGAAGCTTCATTCACATATCGATACAGATCATACACCTATATCTATAGGAGATCTTGTCGCGTATGAAGAAATTTTTGGAACACATGTTGTTATCAATGATGATGGCATCATGACATACGCAGTTCCAAACGAGGCCAAGAACGAAGACATGAGAGATTATGCTATGGAATTAGTGCAACAAGCGCTTACCAAACAAGGAAGTGGGCTTACAGCATTTAATTTATTATTTGACGACACTTTAGAATTTACGAGATTACTAATTATTGAATTACCTAGGGGTAGTTATCAAGAGGATAGTAACGCTGTTATTGAGTTATTTAATAGAAATACTCGAGGAATTAATGAGCAAAGTGGGGTAAATAAGGAGCAAATCCAATCCGCCGCAGAACAGGTCATGGATACGGTAGAAAAAGTTGCTGAAGTTACCGATCCAACCAAAGACAGTTGCACCAATTGTCTCAAATTTGCCCACGATTTGCGAGTGTTTCTGGAGAAAGCGTTAAACAAGGATACGCCCGCACGTGAGAAGAGAGAAGCTCTTCAGAGTGCAAAGAATCTTGTTGACCAACATAACAATGCCAAAAATAGAATTGTGTTAGAAACAGAAGATGCTCTGGCGGAGGTGACAGAGGGAGAGTTGGTTGGTACAAAAGAAGAATGGGAACAGGCGATTTCAGCAATTGATGAAGCGCTTTCAGAAATTACCAAAGGGTATGATGCGCAATCCGCAGAAGCAAAGGCGATGCTTACTGCGTTGAAGACGGATTTAGAAAAGTTATTGGGTGCTATCCGTTTTGCGATTATTGCCTCTCCAGCCCCAACTAACAAACTCAATAGTAATAACATCAAAGCTCTGAAACTTTCCAATCCTATTTTGAGGTCTGATGGGGATTATCGACAAGCGGCAACTGTAATAGCAAAAGATATCGTAGCGTTTCTCTCTGAGCTCAAAATCAATTCAGTAGATACAAGTAATAGTCCAGACATTGCGACCTTCATCACTGAGAGGGTAACGCGAGCGGGTATTTCATCAACAGGCGTACAATCAACATTTAACGATTTCTTAAGCGACGCCATTCTCGTTGAAGCTGCTAGGCAAGGACTAAATGTAGCGGTTGTTACTGATATACCCCATGAAAACAAAAAAATCAGAGCAAGAATATCTACTAAGTTCAAACCAAATCTCATAACAACAATCACGAGTGCTTTCAAGAAACTATTGTTAGGCCAGCAACCCACTGAATCCACTCCCTCATTCTTCCTTCAGCTTTCGTTTGGTTCTACGGGTTCCGAGACACAAGATTTTCAAAAGAATACTTGGTTTTATAACGAATTTTTACATCAGATTAAAATTTTCAACCCAGAAAGCTCTCAGATTGAGTATTCCTATTATTCCGGTGAAGTCAATGAGCCAAATCTTGGAGCACCATTAGAGGGTATAGTTGCAGCTATTCGTAATTGGGCTACGTCATTTTTTGGGAGATTTGGATTGGGTGTTACATCTTCTTTAGAAGATACTGGCGTTCCTCGCATTGTTATTGATGCAGAGCAGGGGATAGTACTAGAATCACCAATAAAACCAAAAAATCTCCTTTCGGAGATTTTGGTACGCCTAGCAGGTTTGCGTATTGACTGGTCTGATAACCTAACGAAAAGGTTACCATTTATCTCACCGTTTGTCAAGTTTTTGGGTGTGGACTCGCCGAGAGTTGAACTCGGTAGACTTGGGTTATCAGACCAGTCTAGCAAACCTGCCGAGCCCACACCAAAATTAAGTATAGCACAGCAATTCCTCAACGCCATTTTGCCCGCCAATGCACCATGGGCGCGGCCAATACGCGCCTTTCTTGGCAGGTTCTCACCAAGCTTTTTGACACCACCTCCTCCGGCTATACCGGAACCCACAGGCTTGTCTCCACCATTCTCAGAAAATGATTCGTTCCGTATTCAGCAGCGGGAATCCGTGGCAGCGACTATTGTACAGGCATTTCTTACCTTTACCGGCAGGAGCCCTGCTGATCCGTTGGCAAACACATTCAAAACACTTCTTTTGGGTGATCCTGCGGTTCTCACACTGTTTACCGAACATTTTTTTGATCCATTACATCAAAAGTCGTTGCCTCCGCTTACCCGCGATATGTTTGACAAAAAAGCCTTAGCACAGTTGTCTGATCCCGATATTTGGTTAGCAGAGATGAATACAGCAGGACAAACGCCACAGATGACCTATCGATCTCAAGTATGGTTACTGTTGGAAGCACTCGGTTGGCGAGTGCTCAGGGTAGATGATGTCCAAGAACTTTATAACGCCAATAATACCGCCAAAAACGTACGAGATCAGCATACGATAGGCGATCATCTTCTCAAAATGATTATGGGGATATTTGATAAAGCACGAGACACGATAGATGACGGATCCCGTCAGTATGCGTATCTTCGTGTCACGGGGGACAAATATGCCATCATCGTACGGGATATAAACGCGGTAAAAAATGCATCCAACCCTTTGGCACAAGCGTTTGATACGTTGCTGTCTAATCAAAAGATGTTGTATCAAAAGGATCGTATAGTATCACTCCCGATAGGACTTCATACATCATTTGAAGAAGAGCTTAGTCTAGAAGATCTGACTCGCATTGACAGGCAGAAATTTATGCAGGCAGCAAAAAATCAGAAACCGTATACAGGAGAGCAGCTTCAAAATTATCGAAAGACGCACCCTAGGCTCAATGCTATTTTAGACTCTATTGATACATTAGACACAAATGATGAAGGATTTAAAACGTTTTTGACACAGGTGGTGGCGACGCTGATGGTAGATGATCTGCTTGAGGATACAGCTAACGATGTGCAGTCGGCATTGCAGAAAGAAAATCCCGATGAAACACTTCGTGTGTTTCCTGATGTCGCTAGTGTCATTGAGACGGTGCGTACAACCAAAGGCTACGGGAATGCGGTGCGCATGTTGCGAGTCGGATTTGCGGGAGTCTTAAAGCATGTCAATACAGATTTTGAAAAAACTCTGGGAGATGCGGCTGGCGATGAGCTGATTAAGAACCAGTTTCGCCCTGTTGTCGAGTATGTGACGCGGGAGATCCTCCGAAAGACGGGGATCACGGCACAAATCGTATTTCATCCATCGGCTAATGATTTTATCATCATGCTGCCGCAAGGTACTCTGGTCGATATCGGAGTGCTCCGTACCGCGTTAGTAAACGCGCTCAATGATCTTTCTATTGGGGGTGTTTCGTATTATTCTCATCCTTCTTTGTCTATAACAGATGTAGTATTTACAGATGTGGGGTCGCCTTTGGAGCAAGAGGCGGAAAATTTTGTACGTATAGATAACGCGTTTGCAGTGCTGGGGGAAGCATCTAATCAAGACGCGCTGAGTTCTATAGATACTCATTTCTATCTAAATGGATTGCCGCAGCAGGGTTTGCCCGTGCACCATTGGGACTGGCTGAGACGCTATCTTTCTACCAATGTCGTATTAGAAAAGCGCGGACCAATTCGATTGGCAGAATTAGGGGTTACGGAAAAGGAACGATTGAAACTAGTATCAATTGAGCCAGAAAATAAGTTTGAAAAAGACGAAGATGTGTTAGCCGCCGCAGCATGGCAGAAATCGATCGGTGGATTTGTAGAGAGGTATGCCAAAAAAGATTTGCCTTGGTGGCAGAGGGCGTTGAAGTGGGTGAGTGATCGCATACCAACTCGGGGTGCTCCAGCCACACCGATACCAGGTCAAGCGGTGGTGCAGTTATTAGCACCATTTGCAGGTGGTGATCATTTTATAGATTTGCCTCGTGTTCAATCAGCTATTTTTCATCCAACCAGTGCGTCGCAAGGCACATATGTTCTTGCTTTAGCATCAGGCGAAACTGCGACAGTGAACGGAGTTGCATTATCTTTAAGTGAGCGCATGGAGCTCAATGATCTTGATGAAATCTTGATAACAAGAGGTGACTTGCGAGTTCGAGGTGTAATATTTTTCTTTGGACCGTTGGAACCATTGTTTATCCAAACCAGAATTCCAGTACTTGATGAGACCAAAGAGAAGCAGTTTCCAAGAGAGCAAATAGAGCAACAGTGGAAGCTCATAACTGAAGCAATAAAGAGAAGAATACCGGAAAATCCCCAATTACAAAAAGTTATGTTAGCTTTTGAAGCTCGACCTGTAAGTGAAACCATGCCGCTCGAGATGATTCAGGCTGCTGCAAGCGTGGATCAATTAATCCAACAACTGTACACGAGATATACGTCTACACTTGTTGCTTATTTATCATTATCGAAAGTACCGAGTGAGGTTATTGGTTTGGACTTACACAAAGCGCCAATTTTAGAAAACATGTCGTGGTATCGAGAAAAGGATACATGGTCGTACATACTCCATGAGGCAATAAAAATCGATCCTGAGCTCGCATCAGTATTTAAACCATCTCAATCATACGTTATCGCCAGTTGGTTTATGAATCCGACGAAATATTTGTTACCGACCGTTGATAACCCGAATATCGACGTTGAGCAGTTGTTGTTGGCAAATGAGACAATTAAACGGGGGACGGCGTTATTTACCTCAGATACATGGAGGCAGTTACGGGATAGCATTGACTACCATGAAGCAACAACAAAATCAGAGGAGTTGATGGGATTGGATCCGTTTGAGTTTCATATGATAGCGCAGCGGTATCGCTTTGCTCGGGAAGTAAAATTATTAGCACTTTCTGCAGAATTAAACACTCAGGCCTCCGATATAGCTCCTGGAAAACCCACACGCCTTTTAAGCGGTGTTGAGGTTACTCTTATAGATGCTTTGCTTTCCAAATCAGTTGATTTTTTGAATCCACAAGTATGGGAGGGAAAAACATTAATGAGTTCTAGCAACGATAGAATTTATCGGATTACCGTTGCAGGCCGAGAGTATTTGCTTAAGGAACAGCGTAGCGCAATGCATCAGAACAGGATTCTTCAGGGTCCGTTCATGGATCGCAATACCAGTCAAATAGAGTTTGAGACGGCTGAGTATATGCGCGAACATGCTGTAGGCGAGTATGGAGATATCCACGTTAATTGGGAGAGTCCTGTAGGGTTTGTGACATTCCCTGATGGGTACCAATTTGCGGTATTTTTGTATGAGAAAAATTTGGAATCACCTGTTACCGATTTTGTCGGTATTCGCAATATGGAAAATAGTAGAGTAAGTGAAATCTATTTGAGAGAGGAAGATACCATTAAGAAATTGGGCGACGTAATTGTCGCACATCGTGAGCAATTTGAGGGTGAGTTTCAAGCAAGTATTGAGGGATTATCAGAGGAGATAACATTTGCAGACTTTGCAAAGTCAAAGGCACGATTGATGTACGAGGACGCTGTTCTTTTGATGGAGTTTCTTCCTATTTCTCAAGGGTATTACGTAGGCGATCTTGACGGGTATGATTTTCGTATCGTTACCAATCCGCGTGTAGCGCTCGAAGTGGTTGGATTTGATTTTGAGATATTTTATCGTTTTGATGGAGAGAAAATGCCAATTGGGTGGGATTATCGTACTCAGGAATATATGTATGAGTCCAGAACACAGAAAGAATATTTACAATCATATCTGGATAATTTTGTGACATATAGAAACGGAAGAATATCTGCGGGGCTATCAAAGAATCTTGATGATGGTGGATCACGCGCTGTATACAAAGTGCTCGTGCAAAAGGATCAAACACAGATGGACATGATCTCTGAAGTGGAGCAGATGATTAAAGAGCAATCTACTCCTGCCCGTTCTGGTCCGCGACGATTTAGTATCACAGAAGAAAACAAATTACCAGAACTCATCGTCACAAATCCATCGAGAAATGCATGGTATGAGGAGGTCATGCAAAGAGTAAAAAAATGGTGGGGAGATCGGCAAATTTTATATCTCATACCACCACAACTACAGCCATTTGTTGGTTCATCTGATGATTCAAATAAGGGAAATGCTGCAAATATAAAGAAGCCTATCACAACAGGGATGCGTTCGGCTATATCTTTCATAGACCAATTATCCCAACAACAGCAAGGGAAGGTACAGACAATTCTACAGAGTCGTGAATTTTTTGATTCAGTATTAGTAGGAAAGAGTAATGCTGGAGAATACCTTCAAAAGAAAATTCAACTACTTGTGGGATCACAGCTTACTGTAGGAGAGATTGATGAAATCATTGCGTCCATCCTACAGGAGTATCAAATAGGATGGCGAGTACAACGAAGGATTCAGGAAGTCCAATCTGGATTGTACCAGCCATATTCACAAGTTGTTTTCAAACAAAAACCTTTTCGACTACTCATAACATACGATTCAAATAATATAGATGAGATAAAAAACGGAACGACGCAACAGAAGGAATTTACGTTGCCAGAAGAGTTTATACGTACTGTTCGTCAACGAGGGTATAGTATAGCCTCGGCAATGATGATACCGAAGAAAAATGGCGGACTCATGACGGACGTAAGTCAAATTATTGCTGGGATAGCAGCGGCATTGGATGATGCAGATAGTTCATTGGGGAATGATCAACGAAGTGTATTAAATATATTGAGTGTAAATGGAGATAATGCTGGCGGGCAAGTATCTCCACTGGTGCAAGATTTTTTTCAAGCTGGGGGTCGCCCTGAAGATTTACCTCGTTTGTTTACACATCTTCTCGCACTTAACTACAGCCGATATGAAATGTATAAAGATTTTTGGGAACCCGTATTAGCAATGTATAACAACACTATTTTACCCACGTTACGTACAAAGGTAGGGGATCAAGCGAAAGGGTTTGATGATGTAACACCGGATAGTATATTTTGGTCGGAATATGAAGATCGTATAGGAGTGCTTGGGTCTTATGGCGTTTCATTTGATCTCAAAAATGCTGGTACGTCATATTTTTCGATTTCACCCCAACTTTCTCGTTTAGGAAGTAATATTGCTACAGTTAGTCATTTTGATAACTCCTCTCAATATCAAACGGTACGAGATGGGCGAATACCTTCTGCCGAAAGAAATATGGCGTTAGGCGTGTTGATGCATGAGCATATACACGAACAACGCCGACACGAACTAGGAACCATATCGATTCCAATTGGTGATGCGCAAGCTGTCGGTATTTTAGAAGCTCTTACCGAGGATGAACAGGTGCGATTAACGGATGAGGTTTATGCTATACATCCAGAGATTTATGGTGCATATGCACGATCTTCCACATACGAAGATGAGCGTGCTATTAACTCAAAATTTACAGAACTATTTTATATACCAACATCCGTTCAGGAAACATATGCGCGTGCACAAGACCCTATAGGATATATCCAATATATGGATCAGCGATTGCATAGCTTGACTCAAGAAGAATATAACAGCTTTATTACACGTCTCTATACTCGTATTCAGATAGGACCGCTACAACGAGATCTACTACTACAAAAGCGTGCCGAATCTATCCTTGATATTCGCGAAATGGTAGTAGCTTGGCAAGGATCTTTTTTGCAAAATGTTCAAAATTTGCAAGATATGCAGGATATATCTGGCATTCCGATATCTATAGCAAAGACACAAGATGGTTTGTCACACTGGTGGGAACAAGAGCACTTAGAAGCGCTTATTGAAAACGGATATTTACCCCAGATTTATTATAGCCAAACATGGGCAGGAAAATACTTGATGAATTTCCAAAAATTAGAAGAGCAAGGACAAATATCTCCGCCTTGGTGGCAGCGGGTATGGGGCAATGTGAAAAAATGGTGGGGAGATCAGCAGGTGTTATATCTTGTGCCTCCGCAGTTGCAACCGCTTGATGGTTCATCAAATAGTTTTAATCAGAGAGGTTCAAATACTATGACTACAATTGAACTCGCCGATGAAGCACCAGTAGCGCACATGCAGCAGTTGTTTCGTAACGACGCCAGTCGTGATTGGCGGGGAATTACTGATTTTGATATTCGAAATATTACGGATGGGTCTTCCCGAGCGTATATTGCGAAAGATATGCAAAGTAATCCTGTGGGACTGGCAATTGTGAATGTTTCACTCGGAAATCCTGACGTACAAGGACAGGTTGCATTATCTGAACTAGCTGTACTTCCAACTGCGCAAGATACTGGGATTGGGACTCAGCTCGTTTTACATATACAAACTATTTATCCGTCTATACGATTGCAAATAGGAGAAAATTTGGGTATTCCGAAAGATATTCAGGCGGTTGAAAACACTTCGCGTAATTATTTGATACAACAAGCTGAACGGCTACGTTCGTTTTATGAAAATCTTGGTTTTCGAGAAGTTCCTAATTCAATAGGCGGTATGGTTTGGGATGCAACGCAAAAAACATGGCTCCAAACCCTCGTGACATCAGATTTTCTCGAGTCTTTGCGTCCTGCATTGGAGCAAAAATTAGATGGGAAACCAATCACCATAGATGATTGGGTAGCGGCAGTGGAGGGGACGAAGGAGTATCAGGCACTTCTTACCAATAGCCCTAATGTAGATGAAATTTCACTTCATGAATATCTTCTCCCCGTACTCAAAGAACGACAGGAAGTACTTTATGAAAATAATTCCAAAAAAATTCATCAAATTTCGAATGTAAATTCATTATCAGATATATTTGATCAGTTGAAGCTGATGGTAGACAAAATTGTCGCAGTGTATGTATTCGAGATTTCAAATATAGCGACGTACGTGGTGGGTAAAGTTTTTGATGAAATAGGATCAGGTTATTTTCAGGCAATGGAAAACACGCCGCGTTTTGGGCAATTCATGGATTGGTATAGTGGTTGGTTGCACGGTATACCAAATTTCTTTATTCCTGGAATATTTTATTTTTGGTATCTTTCTAGTTTTGCAGGAGCATTATGGTTTTTGGCATTGGTGACGTTCATTCAAAGAGCTGTGAGAGGATTTGATATAAGAATTTTAACGATTCAAGAAAAAATATTTGAGAATGGTTTGTCAATACTAGCGATGCTTATTGGAGGTATGTATATTGAATGGCATTCGCATGGAGAAGTTATTGAAGGTATATTTTTAGATAAAAATGACTGGGGTCAATATATAGCGGCAATTCTTGTCTTTGTGGTAACTCCGTATATATATTCAATATTTCAATCAAAGGGATGGTCTATAAAAAATGGCCTTAAAGCGCTGTGGCGATGGGTGCGTAGCAAATGGCGGGGGATGACGATGCTTCTTTTGGCCGGCGTGCTGGCTGGAGCGGTGGCGATGCAGAGTATAGCTGTGCGAAAAACAAATGAACAGAATACTATAATGCCGTACCAAAATGTACAGGTCATTCATGTAAACCTCTTGGAGAAAACAGCCTATCCATTTGCACAGAATATAGCGATTCATCTTAAAGATTTGTCAAACACTATGGAAAATCAGTGTCTAGTCGGGATACCAACGGGTCGTGTGTTTGCCGTAGAATTAAACAGTGCTTCTGTTATGTCCGTTGGCGCTTTGTGTGGTATATCCCAAGCCTTGTCTCCTCAAGTGGCCGCTGCCGGATCATGGGTAGGCTCGTATGGATATTTTATGCCAAACCGTACAGCTGGTCTTTATGCGAACAATTTACTTCAGGGGTTAGATTGGGAATATGGTTATAAAACACTTCTCGGTTGGCTCCCAAATATTCCTCCACCGACACCTGATACAGCAGCAGCCACAGCATTTACTGAGGTATACTGTTCAGCTGACGGGGATTCAACATCAGTGTACCGAAAAGAAATAGATTTGGATCGAAGTATTCGGGGGATAAAACCATCCGGCACAGTCAACGTTGAATTAGTGAAAACCTGTTCAAATGGATGCGCGCGCGGTGCCTGTTTAGAACCACCTGCAGGAAGCGCATGCAAAGAAGGAGAAGTCTACTTAAGGGCTGATTCGAAGTGTTTTGTCACATGCACAAACGGCGTTTTGGTTTCCGGAAGCACATGTGATCATGTCGATGTACTTTCGAGCAACAACATGCTCTTTGCTCAAACACATCAGGCGCTCTCGCAATTACCACCAGAGATGTTTGAAGGAATAAGAGTGCCATATCTAATTAATTCTACGCGGTTTAATTCGTATGATCACGGTCAATATTCTTATAAGGACTGTATGGATCTTTTTATCGGTGATTTACCATGTTATCCATATGCAGAAGTCCGACTTGGTCTCTCAAAAAGCCCATATGATCCCTATTGGAAATTTCGGTATGTTGCTGTTCATGAATTTTTTCATATATGGAGTGAATCACAATACCAAACAAATTATGCAGCGTTTGAACGGTATGTAAAAAAGACAGGATGTTCTAGGTCTTTGGACGACTCTTTTGTGTATGGGGAGGGGTTTGCGCCTGTAACTGGATATAATACGAATCCGATGCATATTCCTTGTGGGGAGGATTTTGCAGATACAGCAGCTTGGTATGTGGATTTATCCTGTGAATTGCGTAATCGTTCAGAAGAAGTAAATCAATCACAGGATCGATACGAATTTATGCGCGAGGAGGTGTTTGGCGGTAAAGAATATCTACCCCCTGAAGGGTGTTCAAAATAAATCTGAAAATCTATGAATACTTTGAAAGAAGTATTCATAGAGAACGCAGAAGACGATAGATGGATTTACTGGTTGAGCGATTAATACGCCTCATCATGTGAGCCGATGTCGAGAAGATAGCATGTGTCTTTATCTCGGTGAAATACTATCCGAATGGATTGATCGATAGAAATCGCATGTTCATTTTCTCGATTGGATAGTTTGTGAAGACGAAGTTGTGGATGAAACGGAGATTCTTGTAGAAGTTCGAGTCTACGAGTGATAAGAGAATAATAATCAGGACGGCTTTTTATAAATTTACCAAGCGCGCGAATATATCTAGGTGTCGCAACAATTTTCATGTGTCATTTTGGTTTGAATTGAGCCATGAATGTATGAATATCTTTTTTTGTACGTAATACTGTTCCTCGTCCCGCTTTATAATCTGCTTTTGCCTCAGCTACCATGCGATCGAGTTTGTGATCACGAAGAATCTGACGTAATGCAGTACGAGCTAGATCGCTAAACGACGCATAGTGCCCATCTGCAATAGCTGCATCAGCTTCTTTTTTGAGAACGTCTGGAAGAGAAATGTTTATAGTAGTCATATGTATGAATAATAGCAAAAGTCATACAAAGTGTCAAAGAGACGAAAAGAAGAAGTTTTTTAAGCATCGAAGGCTCGTAGGAAAAAACGATCTCTTGTGTGCCGGCTGATTCTAACTTTACTGCAGTGTAGAAAGGGAAAACGATAAGCGTTTCCGCGGATTTCCCATCAATCGTTGCCTTCCAAGACGGGTGATAGGTCTGGTGGAGAATGACGAGGCACTCGGAACAGCCTTCTTTAGCCTCGACAGTGGCGCGGAAGACCATATCGCTATCTTGCGACTGGGAGGTTATTTTCATTAGGTCACCTAAGTTACCTAGGGGGCTTAGGTAAAGAGGGGGCTCAGAAAAAAGATTGTGCCGAGTACCATCAGGAATTTGATACGTCACCTCGTCTATCATTCGAAAATTTGGGAGTCCAGTGTTTTTGGGATAGTCTTTATCAAAAGTGAGTTTTGGGTATAAGCCTTTGGTATGTGTGTCTGATTGGATCCATAGGCGGACGACGTTGGTAAAATTTTGTTTGGAGCTGGAGATGATGGCTGGACGAATGCCTGTGGAGATATACCCATACGATAGGTTACCTATGTTGCCTAGGTGACTTGGGTCGCCTACATCAACAGTGTAAAGACGCCACGTTTTTCCGGTCATCAGAGGCTTCCAGAAGGGTTGGATGTTATCTTTGGGTAAATCGATAGGTGTCACGACATATTTTATATTGTAGAGGCGATAGTGGGCAGCTACATCTTCAGAAAAATACTGTTCGGTATCTGAATTTGGAGACCACGTTTCTGGAAGCCATGTAAGCGTCGGGATGCCAAAGGTAGACATATAAAGATACATTGGTGTTTCTGCTACGCGAAAATCTTTGCCCCACCCACCACCGCGACCAAAGTAAACACGACTGGGATTAGTTTGTAGTTTATCGTTGATGGTTGAGAGTAAGAGAGAAGTATCGGCGTCAACGTTGGTAAAATTGTCGTTGGCTTGTTTGATAAGCGTATCGTTGTAGCTGCTGTATCGCAATGTTTGGGGGTAGACCGAAAAGATAAGAGATAAGACCAACAAGACACATAGGACTGATAAGACCAATTTGTTTAGTAATGTTGTTTTTTCAAAAATCCAATCAATTCCTATTGGGATTAAGAATAGCCCTGTGATATGGAGGCCCACGATAAAACGGGAAAGATGAAACTCTTCCATGCTGGGGATAAGGTTTACCAGTCCCCCCCATGTCGTACGGCCAAAGTAGAAAAGAAGCCAGAAGACAAACAAAATGCCAAATGCAAAATGCTGAATGCTAAATAATGCAACAAATATGCCGACGAATACGAGAAGTGTTAGAATGGGGAAGCGGCTGAAATCAAATAGGTCGCCGTTAAAAAGATTTTTAAGCACTTCCCGATAGCCGTAGGAGTCAAATTTCCATATCGGATCCCAGACTGATATGTTGTGATAGTTGCTCCCAAGAAGAATAGGGATAATCCAGTATCCCAGAAGCAGTAAGACGCCGCCGTAAATAATAGGAAGTTTTTTTAGATGTTTGAATCCGACGATAGCAATACTAAAAAACGCTATGATTCCGATTCCCAGATGTCCTGTTGTCGTGAGGGCAAGGGTGAGTATTGCAGGCTTTATTTTTCCACGAAATGCATACGCTATTGCCAAAGGCAACCAAATCATAGCAAAAAGTTGACTCGAGAGGCCATATCCACGCCACAGAAATGATGCAGGATCTAATCCATATAACCCATCTGTGGAAAGATGGGACGCGATGAGCGCGCCGATACCTGCAGAAATCCAAGAGAGTCCGATGATACGAAGTGCAACAAAAAGAGATAAAGGGAAAAGACAAAGCAAGAGATAGATCACGTAGTGATAATATTGAAAGAGCGATCCAAAGTGAAAAATGCGCCATGATGCGACTATGGTTATTTGGGGAAGGTGTGAGTAATAGTAGGGGAGGTTATAACCTTGTGCCCAGTTGGGGACCCAGTGGTCTGTTAAGTAAGAGAGTGAACAGAAAATAGTAAATAGTGAATGTGGACAGGTTTTGTTTGCAAAGTCCCATATTTGGTTTGTCCTATAAACGAGAGCGTATTGAAACGTATTGTCATTTGGATCTAGTTTGGCTGTGGGCTCCTGTCGATATGTCCATAGGTTAAACCCAATGGCAAAAAGAACCATAATAATGCCAATAAGTCTCATTAGTTTTATGTGTCCAATAGGTCTCATATGATTATGGAAACAGTTTTGGATTGAGCCAATCCGTATGGTCATCAGTATTGCCGTCACCAGCGTCGGTCGTTTTCAGGGTAAGATTGGTTATCCCCGACACGTTGACACTCGTATGTTTCGGCAAATCAAACCGTCCCATTTTTTTTGACTGAAAAAGAAGTTTGTCATCCCCATAAATTTCAAAAATTGCCGATGCTTTGGTGCCTGATTCAGTGTCTATGCCGAAATCCGTTTCAAAGCGGGTAAAATTTTTGTTGATATTGTATGTATATTTTGAAGGAGCATGCGAGCCCAAACCAGTGTTATAAAATGCATATTGTACGGATAATCGCGTCCAGCTATTTGGTCCTCCAAACGAGCTTTGGACCGTGCGATTAGTTTGTCTGGTGCCGTAGCTTTGTTCACTTACATACGGCGTGAGTGAGTTTAACGAAATAGGTTTTTTTGTGAATAACGGCAGGTTAAGAAAGATTAGCCCTCCTGTTATTATACTAACTGATAACAGTAAACAGTTAACCGTTAACCGTGAAGATTTGATGAGTGTGAAAAGAAAGACTCCAAAGAGCCCAAGAAGAACAAACGATGTGGTGATCGTGAAAATTGGCCCAGTAAGAAGGGACAGAAAGGGAATACCATTATTGGGATAGTTGACCACAAGCGCGGTATGTAGGTTGTAGAAATACAATACGGTAAATATTGAATAAAAGATAATAAAAAGTTTTTTATTGCGTATAAATGGTGCCCAAAGGAGGAGAAAGACAGAGAGCGGGAACGCGTAGCGGTCGTGGGATTGCGTTTGGAAAAGAAAAAAGCTCGCGTTTATGATGATGATGCCTTCAAGAAAGGTTTTTAATAGGACTAATTTGTCTAATTTGACTGATAAGGCTAATTGGCGTATTACCGCGAATAAATAGAAACAAGAAAATAGTAGGAGCCCGACGGTTTTCGCATTCACCATACCGATGACGCTTAATTTATCTGAAGTCGCCATGCCTTTGGCCCCTGTGACGATCCACCAGAGGTTATACGCGTTTAAACTCATCCACGGGAAGTAATCGTAATTTTCGGTAAGGGATGCAAAAATACGATCAGCATTTTTGGTAAGAATAAATTCGATGTTTAATCCGACAAAGCTTGTGAGAGCGCCGGCAATTGTTTGAATTAAAAATTTGAAACCGCCATATTGGAACGCAAAAAGAAAAAAGAGGGGCGCATAAATCATGTTTTGCAGTTTCGTCATCATAGAAAGCATGAAGATGAGACCTGCGACAAAGGACCAACGTTTCAGTAACGCAAGGAACGCGAGTAAGAAAATAAAAAGTCCCACACTATCCACCTGTCCCCATACAGCTCCATCGATGATTGAAATGGGGTTTAGTAAATATCCAATACTCAATACCCAATATCCAATGGAGGGCACGGTGGGAAACCCTAGTTCTTTTGTATTCTTTCCTATATAGAGAATAATCCCTGCGATACCTATGTCAGCGAGTATGGGAAAGAGTTTGCTAATGGTAAGAAACAGAAGATTGGTATTTTTCCAGAAATCATTAAATATGTGGGGATCTTTAAAGAAGCTGTATAGTTTGACCATCGCTCCTAAGCTATACGCAAACGGCGTAGGGTAGTTATTATTCGTTGCCTTCATGCCCTCCACAATCCCTTTGTCGTATGTGGCTAGCCCCCATGATTTCCAAAACGAAATATCCGCTTCAAAGCCAGGGTTGGGGATGAGGGCTAAGCGAATGATTATCGCGAGAACAAAGAGTAAACTGTAAATTGTTAACTGTTTCTTATCGCGCATGATTCTATCATACGAAATATGGTGCGCCTCCACTAGTGTCGTTATGCAGGTTTTTTGGCGTATGGTGATATGCCTAAATCACGCAATTGCTTTAAGTCATGTACTCGATTGACGAGCAAATTATCAATTCCTGATAATATATGAAACGTCGAATGTAACTGTTCGTTTGTTGGTTCTCTTATGTATGGTGATCCATCTGGATTTTTGGCAGATTCTAGAAATGACGCAAGAATTTGATCTTCTATTTGATGATTTTTTTGGCTTTTTCCTTGCCCAAAGCGATAATTGTATTTAAGTATCGTAATAGTGAGGAGTTTATCAAGAGGAATACCCAGTGCACTGGCTATTTCTTCCATGTATTGGGTGTAGGCCAAAGGCGCTAATTTATCAAGTGAGGTGAGATTTGCCAAACAATAGATGACGTCACTTATCTCGTTTATAGGTCCAATTTTGGATGGTGCGGGCAGATTGCGCTCATGGTTATCAGCATAGGTTTCAAACCAGCTGCTGATTGAGCTAAATGCTTCCGGTATTTCTCCTAATTTGGGTGAGGGATCTTTGGGTTTGGTGATGTAGCGGGTGTGTATCGGAAGGCCGTCAAAGTCTACGGCTTTGGTCACATCTTTTAGCTTGCCGCCCGTCAGAAATTGGATTTTTCCTTCCGGTGCAATTTGGGGAAGCCCATGAATTTCTCGAAGATATTTGTGTTCTAACGATAACGCATGATTTGCGAGCCAATCGAGCTTATCTTCCTTGCTTATTGAGAGGACATCGAGGTTAAACCGAAGCTGTTCGTAGGGCACGTGTACAGGTGTAATTTCAGGCATACTCATCAAGTATAAAGTGTAACAGATTTACTATAGGTTTTCAAGGATATAATTCTACTTTGTACACTATTAAATAGTCTGTTTCTTTGACTGGCTCAAGGTATGATATCTGTTTGAGATTCGTTTGCCAAGAGTAGGCGATGATGTAGCGGATAGTATTGTTGATCAAGAATTCCTTTTGTTGTGCACTCGTCATCGTTTGATCGAAATACGCTTGCGCGTTGACATCTTTTTCTGAAGGGTGGATGGTGAGAAGTGGGTGTCCATTATAGCTTCTTTGACCCGTAAGGGCAGGAATTATGCTGTTATACGGCCAGAGTACAAGAAACGTATCAGATGGATTGCCTATGGTTGTCAGTGATGTCAAAAATTTTACGTCATCTTTTGAGAGGTACTCGTACGCATTAGCTGGGTTGAACTCAGTGGCAAGGAGGAGAGTTTGCATGTGATTAGGAAGTAAAAGAGTGGTGAGAAAGAGAGTAAGTGCAAAAAATAGAATGCGAGGAAAGCGGCGTTGTATTGCGTACAATCCTTCTGTGGCGATACATGAAATACAGAGAATAGTAAGGGTAGACATAAAGCGAATATTGGTGAGATGAAGCATTTGCGGAATTGGCGACATAAGAAAAGTTAGAGACAAGAGAGCGAAAATGAAAATAATGAGCCGTTCATACGTGCGTTTCGAAAGAAAGATGTACAGACTAAGGAGTGCGATGATAAAGATGGGCCCCATAGCAAGGAAAAAACCTGTGATCTGTAAAGGTACTTGCTGACTTGCTTCCCAAATTTTTAATTGAGAAAAAGGAAGTGTGGAAAATATTTTATTCAGGTAGATTGCCGCAGGAAGGCCGGAGAGCATGAGAATAAGAGTGGGAAAGATTGATCGACGTTTGATAAGAGAAACGATTCCACAAGAGGCTGTGACAAGAAGCCATAAAACAGGCTGCAGGCTTGCTAATAAGAATGCAGATAGCGCCATAAGCAGCCGTTTTTTTTGTAGGAGAAGTGAGAGTGTAAAGACTGAGAGAGTATTGAGGAGTAATTGGTGTGGTACGCCGCCAAACCTTACACGAGGAACAGAAAAATTGTTCCAGTAGTCAGCGTACGTCCAGTGATTGTCGCGAAAGATTGGAAAGGCATGATAAAGGACAAAGAGAACAAGGGAGAGGAGTGCCTTGTGTTTGTCTTTCAAAATAAGGAGAGCTAATTTGTATGCGGAAAGACACAAAAGAAAGGTCCATATGGCGATGCTTATCTGATAGGCAGGAATGGCAGGTATACTTAAGAGCCAAAAAAGGTGGCCGGTGAGCACATTTGACCAACCCACAAAGGTGTCAGGCGTTATTTCTGACGTATAAAGGTTTGTCGTGGTAAGCCATCGAGTCGCACCCTGTGTAAATTGTGATAGGTAGTAGAAGTAGTCATTGGGGTGGTGCACAGTGCCTAAAAAGACTGCATTGGCAGGAGTTTGTTGAAAGCCCATGATACTTGGAAGTATATTTTCAAGGGTTGCCACAAGAGAGATGATGATGACAAGAAAAAGGTGCATACAATCACATTGTCGCACGTGAGTTTAGTCTTCACAATTATTTGAACGTATATCTGAATGGCTGCTACAAAATTTATACGCTATAGCGTAGAGATTTTGTAGCAGAAGATAGTGTCTTGAGTTCGAAATTATTTCCAACTAACTGAATCAACGAGTTTATCAAATATACTCGGTTCAAAGAGTTTGCCACTGATCCAGATAATAAGATTACTATCCGTGGGCACTTCAAAAAAGACGTGGTCGTATGGAGTTTTTCCATTTTCATCAAGATACTTGGCTCGGTAGCCTTTTAGCCCCTGACTATTGGTAAAAGCTGTGACAGATGAAACGCCCGACCATCGGTAGTCTTTGTACCAGTTTTGGGCGTACTCCATGGGTTTTCCAATGTATTCTTTTTTGTTTATGGTCGTGAGATTTTCGACTCTGAAAAATAAATTTTCTTGCGGACTCGTATTGCCATAAAAGATTGTGACCCCATCAAATGGATCATCGGTGAATACACCAAGGGAGAATGTTTTGGGATAAGAGAACGAGTAGGGAAATTGTTTGCCTTCATTGGTGGCCCACACGTCATCAGCGGGCACAGGGATAATGCGTGCTTCTAACCCTGAAAAGCGGATATCCGGCTTTCCTGCCGTAGGTGTAGGACCCAAGTATGTGCCGCCAGCCGGAAGGACAATGTTTCCTTGATTTTTCGTCGCATTTAAAAAAGAAAGAAAAACACCTGCGATAAGAATGACACTAATGATCAGGGCTGTTCCAATCGTTTTTGTATTCGGAGATTCTTCCATATCATACACTTATTCTTTTGGTGCTTCCCAGAACTTTTTTCCTGCCGCGTCCCATGGTAATCGGTGCTCGTCAGGCTGAGCCTGATTAAATTGATTGTTCACAAAGTAATACACATTTGCTTTTTTACCAGAGAAATTTGTTGCCCCATGCGCTACGCCGCGGGGGATATAAACAGCTATTGAATTGCCCCCGCCTAACGGAATTTTTTGAAGAACACCTTTTGTGAGAGAACCTTCGCGTACGTCCCAGAGACCCAACAGGAGATGTTCATCAGGAGGTACGTACCAGATTTCGTCTTGTTTGTAATGAAGATGCCATGCTTTGACGGCTTTGTTGTATTGTTTACTTCTATTGATTTGGCGTACATGAAACCCTTTGATAAGTTCGGATTCTCCCGATTCAGTTAATCGTAAGAGTTCAGAAAAGTCGCCATTCTCGCCGATGTAGTTGCGGATTTTTAACATTTGGACACCATTAATTGTCGGTTTTGGTGAATAATCCTGCTCGTATATGTTCTCTTTAAGATTTGTATCTATTGCATCGTTTGAGAGAATGCTCATGTAAAGCATTATCCCAATTGCGCACCTTTAAAGTCAACTCCCATACAGATAGAATGAGAACTATGGTAAGAACATACATATGGAGTGTGTTGATTGTAGGGTTTTTGTTTTTTTCTCTGTCGTCGACGTTTTATGAATTGAAGCGATCAGGGGATTTGCAGCCGGATCGTCAGTTTGAACTCGTACATAATTTCCCAACGGATTATAATTTTTATCTTTCGCGCATTCGTGAAGGGTTAGAAGGCAACTGGACGAGTGTAGAGCGCTATACTTCAGAGTCCCACAGCGGGTCGTTTATTCACGAAATGTATATTCTGATGGGTCACGTGGGGACGTGGGTAAGGGTGCCGTGGCATAGGGCTGGGGATATTTATCATGTGGCACGGGTGGTTCTTTCCTTTACCTTGTTGGCGCTTATTGCAGAGTTTTGTAAGGAAAGTTTGGGAGGTAAGAGATATTGGGGCGTTTTGGGATTTATGTTGGCAGTGACTGCCTCATCATGGTCAAAGCTTGTATATGTAGACGGGGTAGCCAGATTTGGTGGCTACATGCCGTGGTGGTCTGTCATGGATAGTTTGCAGCGAATTACCTTTATCCCACATCTTTTGGCAGGACAGGCGCTTATCGTTTTTCTTATTATGACGCTTGCGACCAACAAGTTACTAAGATCCGGCAATAGTATCTTTTTGGGAATTTTGGCGTTTGTATTAGGGTTAGTGTTTCCGCCCGGACTTCTCTTTGTATATTGTGTGATGGGAGTGTATGCATTATTTCAAGGCAAGGGTATGTGGAAATTAGTCACACCATATATACTTGTTTTTCTTATTAGTGTGCCCTCTCTTGTGTATTTAGGGCTTATGACTCAGGTTTATCCGTGGAAGCGGTTAGTGGAGGTAGATACTATACGGCCGTTGCCTTTTGACTATATAGAATACGCAAAAGCTATAGGGCCTATGGGCCCCATAGGACTCATAGGACTTATATGGGCGCTTTTTCGGAAAGAAAAAGCTATGTATCCGGTAGTCGCGTGGGTGATTTCGTGGATAAGCCTCCTTTTCGTATTTAAGTTTGTCCCTGCGCAGAGTCCTTTGCGATTTTCTGAAATGATCCCGCATATTCCTCTAGGGATTTTGAGTGCGTATTTATGTTATCAGATAGGTCACTTAGGTCGCCTAAGCTACCTAAGTAGCTTAATGAAGACAATGCCGATGGTCCTAATAGCTTTTGGGCTTTTCCATATGTATTCTTCGTTTCTTTGGCAGAAAGACTTCATAGATCATAAAATACGCGCTACGACTCCTCTGGTGCCTACAGGAAGTTATGTGATGTACCCTTTAAAAGATTTCATCGCGGCCATAGTATTTATCCAAGATTCGACTTTAAGAGATGCTATCATTCTTTCAGAATCAACTGCAGGAAATTATATTCCTGTGTATAGCGGCAATCGTGTTTATTTGGGGCATGATAATACGGTCCGCTTTGAGTCAAAAAAAGAAGAAGCGAAGCAATTTTTTTCAGGTATTATGTCAGTCTCACAAGCGAAAGTCTGGCTTAACGAAAAGGGGATTTCGCGTGTATATTATGGCCCGCAAGAACAAGAAGATGCAGGGTTTAAAGACCTGAGCACTAAATACCCATTTTTAATCAATCGATACACTAATCCTCATGTGACGGTCTATTCTATGGAATAACTATGTCACACACGTATCCATCATCTCTGTACACAACGATTGCTTCTATAGAAGATGATCATTTTTGGTTTACGTCAAGAAACCGAATGATTGCTTCACTTATTCGTGCAAATATTAGAGAACCGTACACGACAAAGTCGTTTTTAGAGATAGGGTGTGGGACGGGTATAGTAATGGCCGTACTTGAAGGGCTAGGGTTTATCGCAACTGGACTTGATGTAAATACAAAAGCGCTATCATATGCGGTCAAAAGAACGAAGGGCAAGCTGATTCGACAATCGATATTTGGATTTAAACCAAAGAAGTATTATGACATCGTTGGAGCGTTTGATGTGCTTGAGCATATACAAGATGATATGGGCTTTTTGCGCGCAAGTTATCATTTACTTTCTCCTGACGGTTATTTATTACTTACCGTTCCTGCAGGGATGCACTTGTGGTCGCCCGTTGATGTCGCTTCGGGTCATGTGCGACGGTATGCATATGAGGAACTTTCAACAAAGCTAAAAGAAGCAGGGTTTACGATACAAACCATACAGTATTGGAATTCGTTATTGCTGCCGGTATATAAACTATGGCATCAGAAGACGGGAGACAAAAAAGATGTCGTCGCGTCCCACCTTCAAAAAATGCCATACGCCATAAACATGGTATTGAAGTGGATTTTTTTGGGAGAACTTTTTCTATCGCGATTCATACAATTCCCTAGAGGGGCAACCCTCGTTGTGTGTGCACGGAAAGGCAACGTGAAATGATAAAACACCGCGTTTTTATACTGGCAATCGTTGGATACTGTATCCTTGTTGGTCTTGTATTTGGCCGAGCGCTCACTCCATCTTACGGCATGATGATTTTTGGCGATGACATACACAGGCAATATTATTTTTACCGAGAGTTTTTTAATCATTGGATTTCACAGGGCGTCTTTCCATGGTGGAATCCGTATCTATTCGGCGGAGAGCCATTCATCGCAAATCCTGTGGTAAATATATGGTATCCGCCGAATTGGTTGTTTTCTCTGTTGCCTCTAAACGTTGCATATTCGTGGCATGTAGCACTTCACGTGTTTTGGGCGTGCCTTGGAATGTATCTCTTATTAATTCAAATTGGTCCGATAGGTCTTATACGGCCAATAAGACCTATAAGCGCATTTGTAGGAGGATGTATTTTTGGATTGTCTGGATTTTTTATGGCGAGGACGTTTGCAGGACACGTGGATGTGATTGCTGCCGCAAGTTTTATGCCGTGGGTTGTGGGAGCGTTTTGGAGGCTTATTTCATTACCATTGATCAAATTACAGCGGCCGCAGAGTTTTGGTCAAGAGGGTGTGATAGCTACACTAGTATTTGCATTACAGCTTTTGGCAGGGTATCAGACGATGGCGTTTTTTACGGTCATAGCAGTTGGAATCATTGCGCTGATTTATGCAATACAGATAAAGAGTCTTATTCCTTTATTACGAGCGTGTCTGGCTGGTGCGTTGGGTGTCGCTCTTTCCGCTATACAAATTCTTCCGGCAGCAGAGTTTTTTGGGCGTAGTATCCGTACCTTTGAGTTTCCCTACAGTTGGCATTCGTATGGGTCGCTTGAGTGGAAAAGTTTATTACAATTTATTAATCCTTTTCAGTTTGGCAATCAGTATACGTACACTGGCCCGCCGCCAAATTTTATAGAACACAGTGCATTTTTGGGAGTAGGGGGGTTGATGCTGGCGATGATAGGAATCATAAGTCTGATAAGACATATGAGACCGATAAGGGGAGTATTTTTTGTGATTGCTTTTTTTGGTCTCTGGGTTTCGTTAGGACCAAACGCACCGATTGATTTACAGAAAATTCTTTGGCAATTTGTGCCGATGTATCACTATCTTCGGATTCCTCCTCGGCATCTTATTCTGGTCGTGTTTGGATTGGCTGGACTTGCGGGGATTGGATTTGATAGGTTGCCTAAGTCACCTAGGGTACTTAGGTCACTTATAGTAGGAGTGATTGTGGCGGAAATGGTGGTGTTTGCACGAAATTTTATTGAACTTAAACCTATTCCGGAAACGCGTCATGACAAAGAACTTATCGCATTGTTAAAAAAAGACACGCAGCCATATCGATTGCTGCAAAATTTTGGCGCATGGCTTCCTCAGCGTGACGGTTTAGATTTTGACGGTGTTATGGCGTATGGCATACATTCAGCGACAGGTTATGATCCGTCGATACTTCGGACTTATTACGAATTTATAGCTCTTGCTTCCGGCAAAAGTGGAGAGACAGCGGTACTTAATGCTGATGTTCAGGTGCCATATCTTTCCGCAAGTTCTGCAAGTGCTATTGATATGTTAAATATTAAATACCTTATGGTGCCCATTGCCTACGATCCATTCGCAAATAACAGTCGATACATACTGCGACGTGAAGACAAAAAACAAGAGTATCGACTTTACGAAAATACGACCGTTTTTCCACGCTTTTATTACGCCCAAAAAGAGTGCGGCACGGCAAACGTGACCTCATATACACCCAATAGAATTGAATTAACCGTCGCATCTACGTGTGACGATACACTGCTTAGTTCTGAAAACTGGTATCTCGGATGGCACGCGACTATAGATGGGGAAGAAGTCACTATTGGTAAGCTGAATAATACTTTTCGAACACTTTTTGTTTTGAAAGGAAGGCATACAATTATTTTTGAATATAAGCCGATTATTTTTCTGTGGGGCGCTCTGATAAGTAGTATTGCGATACTGTCGCTTGTATTTTTTTCACTCCGTAGACTGTGATGATAATCATGAGAGGGTAATATGGAATAAGATACCGGGATTCCGTCATGGAAAGATAGGAAATTGGGACAAGATTTATAAGATACATGATGCTATAGAATCGAACGCGAGAGCGCTTATCTATAAGTGTAATGATTAGTGATGGCAAAAATAAGAATAGAAAAATAGACGGCATGAACGTATCATAAAGCGTTCGGGATATTGATACATACGCATTCCATAGAGGATATGACGCGGTAGTTTTTATGATCGGCTGACAAAAGGTAATTGTCCCTAACGAATCACAATACAACGGTTGGACAGGATCAACAGCACCGAATGTTTGTACATTCTGCCACCACGGAGCGCGATGGGTGAGAGTTTTGACAAAAATACGGATGCCGTTGAATACGTATTCCGCTGGGTGTGTTTTTATAGCTGCTAACCCTACGTTTCCCAATGCTGTATCTACTGCTTGCCAGTCTCTCTTTGTGTAGGGCAAGATATAATCTTGCAGGTCCCAATACTCTGCATATTTATCGGTAGAGTTGGGGACAAATCGGCGAAGTGCTATGACGGATGGATCGGATTTATTGGGATAGTAGTGGCCATCCCATACAAAATTTGTGTAAAATGGCATTTTTTTCGTATCAGAAAGCCCCCAGACTCCGGTGATTGCATGATTGGTAACAATCCAGAAAACGATAATGATGAGGCCGGTAATTACTGAGAATACTAATGGTTTTTTTGGGCTCGTATGCTTATAGAGTTGCCATAGCGCTATAACGCCTGTCATAAGAAAAAGAATACTGAATTGATACTTAAGAAGTGTCATAATGGCAGAAAGAAGCAGTGCGTATGATAGTAGTGTGTTATCGCGGGTTTTGAAAAATTTAGTCATGAAAAATATGTAGGTAGCGACAGTAGTCTGGGCGGGTATTTCGGTCATCATAGAACTGGTATAGATAACGTTTGTTGGGAATATAAGAAAAAGAAAACTTAATAAAGCCGCAGTCTTTTCTGATACCACATCTTTTAGCAGGGCAAAAAGAAGAAGTGTTGTAGTCGCCATGAGAGTTAACTGGATTATATGAAGAAGGATATCGCCACGCGCTAACGATCCGACAATCGATAAGAATACTCCATAGAGAGGAGGTGAAATAGTAGTGGGTTTACTATACACAAACGGCGCGATAAAAGGATAGATACCGGTTTTGAAATATTGGCCAATGGCCCAGTAGAAATAGCCATCGATATTGGTATATATCCACAAAAACAGCATATGAAAAAGAAGATAAAAAATGCCAAGTGCCGCAAAGATTTTTATGAATTGGTGTGAAGATAAAGTGTGTTTCATAGGATTACCAATATTTTATAATGCAGGGGTCCTCACCCTTCCACCACGGCGTTTGGCGAGGTGTTTTATTATCCGTTCGGTTATCAAAGATCCAAACAAGTGGCGCGTTTTGTACTGTGATTGTTTTTGTCGGTGTGTGATGTAACAGGTATTCGTATGCATACGCAAAACGATAAAAGAATGATTGACGATTAAGAAGGATGACATAGTCTGAATCGTCGTACCCATACGTATTGAGATTAGTCAGTAAATCTGGTCGCAAATATCGAGCGGCTACATCTGCTGCCATGACAATGTGTACTGTTGCGTTTATTGGGGCGTGATCGTTTATCCATTCGACTGCATGTTTTTGTGATCCGCCCCAATAGTCGAGATCATACTTGCCAAAAGCCCCCTTGACGCCACCGACGAGCTCATTAAAGTAGGTAATTTGAAATGGGTGATAAGAGTAAAGAGTAAAGAGAAAAGAGAAAAGAGTAGAAAAAATAAGAATAGGACCAATAAGACGAATTGGTCTTATATGATGTATTTGTCGTATGACAACATCAAATCCTATTGCGGCGATTGCTGAAAGCGGGAAAAGCACTTCTTCAAAATGTCTGATGCCGTCAATAACCCCGATGTGGGGCAATAGATAGCGGGAAAGAGGGAGGAAGAGCCAGAGAAACAAAAGAATACCAATAGGTCTTATATGTCTTATAAGACCAATAAGTCCTATAAGGAATAATAATAAAATTGGAATCGGCGTGGTGATACCTAAATACCAAAATGGGTAATACCATGGAACATTTGTTCCTGAGCAGTACCAAGTGCCGTTGAGAAGCACTTCTATGTTATTGGTGCCTATGGCAAACGTGCGGTAGGCGTGATCTAGCTGTGCGATAGGATTAGGCCAGAAAAACCACCAGAGAAGAAAAGCGGCAACGGGAGAGAGAAAGAAGTACCATAGCAAAGGCGTAGAGAAGCGTAGTAGGTTTCGTAGTTTAGTAAAAGAAAAATTTAAAAACAAGAGCCACGCTGCAAAAATTACAGGGATAAAAATACTGTTAATTTTGACATTGAACGCCACGGCAAACCCCAGTGCCGCTAAAAGGAGGTCAGAGAGTCGTTTATATCTTACAAGTCGCCATAATAGCCATATGTTGATCGCAAAAATAGCAGCTGAAGGCACATCTTTCATATTGTTATGCAGGTCGCTAAAAAATCGAGGCATGACACTTAAAAAGAATGCAGCAAAGAGAGCGACACGTTTGTTTATCGCTTTCTTTAACAATCCATATAACGCGAGTATTCCTCCAATTCCCCAAAGAATGATGGGAAGATGGTATGCGCTATCTTGCGGGAGTATTTGTAAGA
The DNA here is from genome assembly GCA_964361785.1 of uncultured Gammaproteobacteria bacterium. GTDB lineage: Bacteria > Patescibacteriota > Microgenomatia > UBA10105 > UBA927 > UBA927. Next base: position 77,287 of record CAYIBX010000002.1, read on the forward strand.
ATTTATAGAGAAAAAGATAAGAGGCGACCGGAGGGATAGACATAAGCGGACCGTATGGCAAGCTCCACGCGTTTCTAGGATCCGGCTCAACGTACGGCAATATTCTTGGTTCTAGTTGTTGCCAAGAAAGCCCTAAGAGTTTTCCACCGCCGAAAAGGTGAAAGTGGAAGTCCCACGTGAGGCCATAGTCATTGATGATAAAAATGTGAACAGCAATAAGAACTGTAAAAATAACGAGAGCAGTATGCTTAGATATCCAGCGAGTAATTATATTCATATGTATGAATGTATTAGCATGTTACCATGCTAATACGTGTGTTATAAGGCTACATAGATTGTTATGATGCTGTTTTCGAATGTTTTTTTCAGCGTTTTATAGTGTGGAACTATCGTGTTTTGTGAGGAAGCGATGATGTAGGTGATGGCATGATCAGAAAAAAATTGTCGCACCTCAACATCACTCATTTTTCCTGAAAAAAACTTTTGGCGTAAGGCATTTTTGGTTTCAGGATAGAGCGTATGGATAGACTGGCCAGTAAAGCTTCGTTTATCAGTAAAAATCGGAACGATGACATCGAGTGGAGTCTGCGGATCTGTCAACACAACGCCATTAACCGGATTTTGCTGTATCACTTGTAATCCTTCAACGTACGGCATTGGTATATGATTTAAGAATTTGAGCCATATATCACTGGTAAGCGGCTCGCTTCGTTGTTGGATTTGGACGCGAAGCGATACTATGGTCAGGATAAGATACGTGATAAGAAGCATTGTTGGAACAATGGCAATTATCATGATTTTTGATCGAAATTTGTGAAGAACGGTAGAAATATATTGAAATCCTTCTGCGGCAAGAAGGGGAAGAAGGATAAATGACGTTGGGCTTATCCATCGGGTGGGTGAGGTATGCAAAAGTGTGGGGATGGGCGAGAAAAAAGCAACGATTGAAAATGATCCATAGAAAAGAATCACACGTTTAAGTGGCGTCAGGGAACGGATAAATGGGGCAATACCTAATGGGATAAGGACGCCTATGGGGCCGAGAGCTACAAAGAATTGCCATGGCGTGAGAGATAATTGTTGTGCATCTTCCCATGCTTTGGCTATTACAAGAATCGGTTGGAGGGCAAATTCTCTTGTGGTCAGTAGCGCACCGATAAGCGCCGGAATAGCGATTGAAAAAACCAATAGAGCATGTTTGTGCCTAAAATACAGCGTGGTTATCACGATACTACCGGTAAGAAGGAGCATCTGCATGGGGCTTCCAGAGCCAGAGAGGAAGGCTAAAATGGCAAATGGCAAATGATAAATGACAAATGATAAATAATTGGTCGATTGAGGATTGTCTTTTTTCGTTTTGATATATTGAGAAAAAAGTAAAATGATTATCAGCAACAATATTGTTTGAAAAATCTGATGTGGGACGCCACCCAAGCGGTTAAGCGCTTTGGTAGGTGAAAACCAAAAGTCGCTCAAAAGTTGTGTGGGAATACTAAATACGTCTATAACGCGAGGAAAGTTTGAAGAAGTAGCTACAAAAAGAAAAGCTACGAGTGCTGCCATAGATTTTTTTGGGTATATAGCATCTATGATTTTCCAAAGTAAAAAAAGAACGATTCCTGAAAGGATCACAAGGCTTACGTTATAGAGGATAAATGGATTCGTGAGAAAACTCAATTTTCCAAGCAGCACATAAAACCAATAGATCCATGTGGGAGCCAAAGGTTCATCGGTATAGAGATGGTTAGAAAAGAGAAATTGCCCGTGAGCGCCTTGTGCTATTTGGGAGATGTAGAGAAAATAGTCAGCGTAGTAGTGCGCTATACCGGTAAACAGTTCGTTTGGCTTATTGGTAATCCATTCTGATAGAACATGCCACGCATTCGCGATGATAAGAAGGAGTGAAAGGAATAGGACATAATATGCCATAGGGACATTGTATGCAATTTTTTTGTATCATGACAGTATGGGAGAACAGATGAGAACAAAGTTTCTTGAAAGGGTGGCCATGTTTGTTAGCCTTTTGGTTCTTGGTGCGTTGTTGTGGTATACGCTCCAGTTGGGATTAGTGCGATACTTTGACGCGGATGAATTGGCATATCTTCACTGGGCGCACAACGTATTTATAGGAGAGCGGCCGTATTATGACTTTTTTTCTTACGTGCCCAGTGGTTTTATGTATGTTTTGGCTCCACTTTTTTTGTTTGTCAAAGGTGCAGAAATTTTGACTCTAGCACGATGGTTTGCATTTTTGGTAGAGCTTGGGATGGTTATATGTCTTATAGTGATCTATAAAAATTGGCGCGGATCCTTTTTTGGGATAGTAGCCGCGATAGTTTTTTTGTTTCTCCCAATTCCTCAAGACAAATTGATAGAAGTACGACCTGATAATCTGGCGATGCTTATTGGGCTTATGGGGCTTATAAGTCAAATAAGACTTATAGAATTTCAAAAACAACGGAGTGCGTTTTGGGCGGGATTGTTTTATGGATTGTCCCTTATTATTCTTCCAAAGACCTTGCCGCACGTTGTCTTTGCGGCAGCCATAACATTGTTGTGGTGGCGTGAGGATTGGAAAAATCGCTGGGTGTATGTACGTGAGTTTATTGTGGGCGGTATAACGCCGGTTGTTGTATTTGTGCTGTTTCAACTGGTCACTGCAAAAAGTATGGCCGAGCTTAGTACGCTTCTTTATTCACTGACAAAGCTCCCCTTTGAAGTAAATAGAATTGCAGAACAGTTTTTCATGCAACCAGATTTATTTTTTTATCCTAATAGTATCTATTATGGCGTAGGGGGCGTACATGCAGGGCTTATCGCAAATCATGCTCTTTGGCTTCTGGGACTCCTGTTTGGCGTGTATAGATTGTTTACCCCATTTGTGCCCAATGGGAAAAAGGGGATGTTTACAGAACTTCTTCTCTCCGGATCATTCTTTATTTACGTGGCAACGTTTATACTCTGGTATCCTATGCGGCACGCGCAGTACCTTATCCCCATTGCGCTTTTTGTGTCCCTCTACGTTGCGGACGGGATAGAACAGGCATGGAAAAAAGCGAAAACGCATACAGTATACAAAGGAGTTTTTTGGGCATTCAGTGTTGTGAGCATAGTGTTTGGTTGGCAAATTTACCTCACGGTAACCATGCCAAAAATGGCCATGACAAACAGAGAAGACATGCGTGTCATTTACCAGAGTCAACACATGATACCAAAGGAAAGTTATGTGTTGGATTTTGTAGGATCAACGATATATTTTCGTGATCCGTATTATGTCAGTGCGCTTCCGTTTGGACAGTACCCTTCATATCTTTCGCGACCATTGCCAACACTAAGCCGTATTCTTTCTCACACAAATACCCCGTATATCTATGAAGGGAGATTGGATCGTATGCAGACGTTGTCCATAGAGGACCAAGTGTATATTCGTATGCATTATATTCCTTTAGAAGCTACACACTTTTGGAAAGCGAAAGGATTATAGATTCAATTGTCTAAATGGAGAAAACGTCGTATCATACCGTGTAATGACTACTCAACCGATTGCATTCTCTCTTATACTTCCCTGCTATAACGAACAGAGGCTGATTAAGGAGAGTACAGAGAGAATTATGAGCGCACTAGATGCCGGCGCGTTTACATACGAGATTATTTTCGTGGATGATAAAAGTTTTGACAAAACAGCACAGTACATAAAAAAAATCTGTAAACGATATTCGTTTTGTCGCGCTGTATTTCACGAGACGAATATGGGACGCGGGAGATCGGTCATGGATGGGATCGCGAAAGCACGGGCCGAAATAGTAGGGTATATAGATATAGATTGTGAAGTGTCTCCTGTGTATTTGCCATTTATGGTCTCTCTCGTTACAGAAAAAAAGAGCGATGTGGTTATCGGAAAGCGTTTTTATCGTTCTACCTTAGGATCAATAATGAGGGAAGTGTTTAGTCGCGGGTATCGCTGGCTAGCAGACACCATGGTAGAGACGGGAGGAGTAGATACAGAGTCAGGATTTAAGGTGTTTCGAAAGAAAAAAATTGTACCCATTTTTGAATCTATAGAGCATCAGGGATGGTTTTGGGATACAGAAATTATGGTGTATGCCAAACGGGCGGGATTAAAAATATCAGAAGTGCCGGTACTTTTCCTTCGCCGGTTTGATAAACATTCATCCGTCAATATAGTCAAAGATACAGTAGAATATCTTATACAGCTTATTCGGTTTTCTAGGTCGCTTAAGTAACCTAGGTAGCCTAAGCGACCTATATGAAAGCATTACAAACAATAGGTATTTGGCAGGCTTTGCGTTTTGTATGGTTTCAGTGGTATGGATTTCTCATCCACGTTTCTTTGCCGCCAGTACGTGTGTGGCTATTGCGATGGGCAGGAGCGACGGTGGGGAAGGATACTGTGATTATGGATGTACGGTTTGTCAATATCCATCAACACGGGTTTTCTCGACTTTCTATTGGGAACAGATGTTTTATAGGAGATGAGGCGATGCTTGATGTGAGAGGCGGTATACGCCTAGAGGATGATGTAACTATTTCAAATAGAGCGTCTATCGTGACGCATATAAACGTGGGGTTTCCTGACCATCCGTTGCAAAAAATGTATCCGATGAAGGAATCACATGTTTTGGTAAAAAAAGGTGCGTATGTAGCAACCGGAGTGATTGTATTGCCAAATGTTTCGATAGGGAAAGAGAGTGTGGTGGCAGCAGGGGCCGTCGTCACAAAATCAGTTTCTGATCATGTATTGGTAGCTGGTGTGCCGGCGGTGGTGAAGAAAAAGTTATAATAGCATTATTCCTTCCAAAACTGCCTCATAAAAAATGCCATGAAACCATATTTGTCTGTCATTATTCCCTATTATAATTCTCCAGAAAAGTTGGAGAGACTTCTTCTATCAATTGCGAAAAGTAAAAAGGCGCTGCCATATGAAATTATTATTGTCGATGACGGCTCAATAGAAAAATTTAAAACAAAACTAAAAATTATTCGACTTCCTCATAATAAAGGTCCGGCAATTGCAAGAAATAGAGGGGTAGAAGCGGCAAAGGGAGAGTTTGTCGTGTTTTTGGATGGTGATGTAGAGGTGTTTGCCGATACCCTTTGTGAGATCGGCAAAGTATTTACTGATGACCCTGATGTGGTGGCTCTAACCGGCGTATGGGTGAAGGAGCAACAGTCCAAAGATTTTTTCCCCAACTTTAAAGCGCTTCGGGATTGGAGTTACTGGATAAACGAGCGGGATAAAAGTGGGTATTATTTTCTTTTCTCTACGCGCATTGCAGCGATTAAAAAGGCGGTGTTTTTGCGTTTGGGTGGGTTTGATGAGACGTATCCAGCTCCACTAGTAGAAGATATAGAGCTCACGTATAGAATTGCGCGTCGATACGCAATAATTTTTGCGCCACAAGTGCGGGTTCGGCATGAATTCGAGAGTTTCTGGCCGATAGCAAAGAAATATTTCTTACGAGCATACTACTGGACTAAGCTGTATACGAAGCGTAAAAAATTTGATCCGGTCGCTACCACGCTTGCTGAGGCCTTAACGACTCTATCTGGTGTAGGGGTAGTCCTTGTGTTTATAGGTTATCTAAGTCACCTAAGATACCTAGGTTACCTATGGGCGGTAGTGTTGGTGTTCCACATCCTCCTCGTGCGGAAATTTTTGGTCTTTGTCTATCACGAAAAAGGATTGGTATTTATGCTCAAAAGTTTTGTGATCGGACTTTTTCTTTACTGTTTTATCTTTTCAGGCGTTTTGATGGGGAAAATCAAGAGCCGTTAGCGTAAGGCGCTTTTTGGCGTGGGAGTGGGCTTAGGTACTTTGGATTTGATGGTTTCTAGCTCAGTTTTGATGCGAGGGAGATCTGGGTCTGTGTCTTTTAAGAGACTCACCACTTTTTGCATAGTACGTGCTGCATTTTCGTATTCACCGACAGATTCGAGTAATTTGGAGAGATTGTAATACGCTGCCGGATAATCAGGTTTCATCTGGATAGCGGTTTGGAATTCAGCGACTGCACGATTTACATACGCTGATTGTGCTTCTTTATCTTTCGAGTTTGTGGCAAGTTGCACTAGTACAGAACCAAATTCGGTTCGTAACGTTGGGTTACTTCTGTCTAGAGCGATAGCTTGTAGATATGCATTGAGTGCCATTTGATCAGCGTCTTTGGTAATAGAAAGAAGATTAGCATAGACGTTAGCAAGATATTGCCACGTGCGCGCATCATGCGGACGAAGTGTAGTAGCAGTGTTGCCTTCAGAGATAGCGAGTGAGACGAGTTGGTTTATTTGTTGTTTTTCAATATCCGTAAGGTCGGATTTTTGTAAGAGGTTTGTAGCCAACGAGAGATTGACCTGAGAAAAAGATATGTGATAGTTGGTCATGGTGGGAACCAGTTGTACGGCTTTGAGACTGTATTTATAGACGTTGGTAGCATCTTTTTCTGATAGAGCATTTTGGGCCTTCTGCATAGCATATTCTGCGCGGACATATTGTGTAAGGTAATATCCACAGTAACCGATAGCAACAAGAAGGATAAGAGAGAGTATGTAGCTTGTATTTTTTGGGATTTCGGTAGGTTTATTTCCTTGTGCCGTCAGAAGGCCGAGCGACACAAAGAAAAGTAGATACATAGGTACAGACCCTGATGAAAAAAAGAAGGTGAGTATCGAAAGTATAAAAACGACATTTATCGGTGTAAATTTAGATTTACTTATACTCATTTGTTTAAATCCTATGGCGAAAAGATAAAAAAATGTTGCTGTACCGAGTAACCCCATAGTGGTAATCCACTGAAAGATTTCAGTAGTAGCTGAACTAGGAAGCACATTCCAAAATGGTGTGGCGTTTAAAAACATCGGTTTTGCTGCTGTGTAGAGTGTGGAGAAGTTGGCTATCCCGACGCCAAAAAAGACGTTGTGAGCGCTTTTTAGTGCGTCAAGTGTTATATTCCAAGAGGCGCTAAAGGGAAGAATTGTCGTAGAGATAAAACCTTCAGTCGTTAAAAGATACACATGGATCATTGCCGTACCTAGCGTGAGAACGCTACAGGCAAACGTGAGATACTTAAAAAGAGAAGATTTTTGATCCTTTGCTTTTATGAAAGCAACGATACTTGCGATAGTCAGTATACTCACGGTGATAAGTGGACTGCCGGTTGGGGTAAAGCCTTTGTTTTGCATGAAGCTTGGTAGCATAGTTAAACGGTAAAGAACAGCGAGCTGCAACATGCCGTGGATAGAAAGAAGGACGGACGAGGCTATGATAGCAGTGATACAGCGTGATACGAGTTTTGTGGATTGGGGAAGTAAACTTAGGCAAAAACTGAGCACAGACAGTGCAATCAAAAGCGAGCCTAAGCCGATGATACTTTCAGTTCTTCCTTCAGGATTGAGCGAGAGATTCGTGATGATTGCTCCTCCAAAAAGGACGAGAGGAAGGCGAAGCGGTGATACGCTTACAGGGACCGTTTGGTGTAACAGCATATCAAGAGTAAGTCCCACGAGGAGTATGAGGGAAATGGCGATGATAAATAGTTGCTTTGGTGTACCAAAAAAGTTTGTAAAAACAGGGAGAAAAAGAAGGGGAGTAATAAAAAGGGTGAGGGGAGTAAGGAATTCAACCAGCGTAACGGTAATAGATTTATTTTGCATGCCTGTTTTATCGTACAGAGAATACGAAAAAAACACAACATCTTTATCCACCCCGTCAACGATTCAGCTTTTTGGTCGTAAACTGGTACTATGTTTGAACGAAATATTGAAAAATCCTTAAAACATAAACGTTAAATTGTAGGTCTTATTGTAGGTCATATAAATCAGCTTGTTCGTATATCGTCGGGAATGAAGCTTAATTTTGCCTGAATAAATTCGAGCATATTTGTGAAAGTCACTTCTTCTTTTGGAGAAATATTGAGACTATAAAAAGTAGTTTTACCATTTTTTCGTCTGATTAAAATTTTCTGATTTACCGCTTGTTGTAGATAGTTTACAAAAGTCTGGCGAGCCATTTTGCCTTGAGATACTTTTAATAAATTCTTAAACTGTATCTCATGTTTTTTTATGAGTGGCTTACAAATTAACCGTATTTGGCTATCAAGTGTTTGGTTGTCTAAGAAAAATTTACGCTTTGTCTCTAGGCTAGTCTTGATTACTGATAACATGGATAGGACAAGTGCTTCTTGAAAAAAAGCGGTAAAATGATTTAGATTTTTTCTCTCTAGAGAGAAAAGTAAATATTTATAATAGCGCTCTTTTTCTTTGTGATAATAATATGATGTACTGTATAGATTTTTCTCATTTATATGGAGCGCGCGCAAAAAAATATGTTCAATGATTCTTGATACTCTCTTGTTACCATTATTAAATGGGTGTAAGGCATAAAGAGCAGTATGGAAAATGCCCACAGAAGTAATCGTCTGATTATTTTTTAGCCAACTAAGTAACTCAGAGACCCCTTCGTTTATCAAAATGTAAGGGGCGGGAATGTGGGCACCAACTCGGATAGTATCACTATTTCTCCATTGGCCTGACCGATAGACATCAAAATCCGGGAGATAAGACTGGAAAACATCTAGTCCTTGAGTGAGTTGTATATGTAATTCTTGAATGAATTGTGGAGTAACTTCTTCGATTCGTATTGTCTGTGAGTTTCTAAATGTTTTAGCAATATTAAAAAATTCTAGTTTTTCATAATCTTTGCGTGTAATTTTCTTTTTAGCTTTGATTTTTTCAGATATAAAAGAATAATCCTTGTTTGAGAGGATAAAAGCATACAAGTCTTGTGCTTCTTGGAGTGTGAGACTGGAGTTTTCGGCTTTAGAAATTGCAAATGAAGCTAATAGTTCGTTCTTGCTAATGAGATTTTTTTCTATATCTGGATCTAAGAATAGTTGTTCGTATTGATTAAGGTCACTATCAAGTTGCAAGATTTCTTTGTCTGTAAAGGGTAACAAACTAGGAGTTAAGATTAGCTGATCCAGAAAGGGCTTGTTAAATAATTTGAGAGTTGTAGCGCTGTTCATAATTAGTTAGTCTAATATTAGTCTAGTTATTAGTCTAACCAATGATAGTAATAATGTCAATTCCTAGTGAGATTATTTGACCTTGATTAATTCTCTTAATTCGTCGATTTGTGTTTGCAGCGTATCTATCTGCTTCTGCTGAGACTCAATGGTTTGCTGCTGCTCATCAACCTTGTCTGAAAGTTCATTGAGCTTTTTTAAGATAAACTAATGTCGATAAGCTTTTTCTTGACTATACTGTTATCGACAGAAAATCCCGGCATATATTCAACCGGTTCAATATAACTAATATCGGAGTGGTAGGCAAGTTGTATGCGGAAAAGTTTTTCGTCAAATTCTCCTGCAGAATAATATTTCCTTGCAATGTTAACTATTTCTTTTAACGAATGATGCTGAAGGATAAAATAGAGATCAACATAATCTTTCCATTTTGAGCGACGTCCCAAAGCAAAAGCCTTCATAGCGGCGATACCCATAGGATCCGGCATGGTAATAATATCATCGAGTTTTTCTACGTGCTCAACCTGATACTCGTAACGAAAAAAAGTCATTTTGATATTATCTGCAATAAGAGTTAATTGATCTGTTTCGTCGACATAAATTCTATCAATATGATGGTTTTTGCGGATTAAACGTAATATCTTTTGATTTTCGAATGATTTTTTGGTAAACAGATCAAAATCTATCGAACGACGGTGTCCGTACTGCAGAGCCAGAGCAGTACCACCAACCAAATAAAAATCACCGGAAAACTCCTTTATCAGTGCGAGAAGGGCTAATTGATCCAGAGTAAGAACCTCTTTATGCATAGGTATGGCGTTTAAAATAGAGCTTAAAATAATTACGGGCTTTTGGTAAAAGATTATTTCTGGGCATGCTGTCTAAGAAAGTAAAGACGCGGGCAAGAGCATTGATGCCGGTAATTTTACTGAGTTTTTTAAACTCGCTCCAAGTTCCATAGTTTAAAACAGCCTCGGTGATAGACCGGATATCCAACTGATCGTATGATTTGGTATACCAGATAAGGCTGGGGTCATTCCTGATAATATCTCTGGCTCGGTCTAACTTTTTATCCATACGTTCATTATAACATGACTATTTTGCTTACTGAAGACTGATAACTGAGGTTTATTTCTTCAGCTCTTTCACTATCTTTTGGAGTTCCTCAATCTGTCCACCCCCCCCCACCCCGCCGACGATTCAGCTTTTTGGTTGTAAAAAGAACTCGGATAGCGAGACTGCCTTGATCGGTACGGGAATAGAAATTTTTTCTAAATCGCTGGCGGTTATGATTTTAAGATTTGAAGAGCTTAATTTTTTACCGGTTCGCAGCAGTGCACCAAATTCCCGTTTTTGTGTCTCGCGGTCAGAAAGATCCGAACAAACCTGAATGAGTTCTTCCGGCTGTCCATTTTTTAGAACGACAAAATCAATTTCATCGGATTTTCTTTCATTTTGAAAATAATAAGCTTCCTTGTCTGCCGTCCGTAAAAGGCATGCAACTAAATTTTCCAAAAGTCGTCCGCTATTTTGCGAAAATTTTGTGGAGAGGGTTGTTATAAAACCGTTATCTACAAAAAATGCTTTTTGCGGTCGGGTCATCTGATGACGTAGAGAAAATGAAAAATGAGGAAGTGGGGCAAAAAGATAAGATGAAGAAAGATAAGAAAAATAATTACCGACCGTATTTTTACCAACTTTTATGCCCTGGCTTTTCAAATCACGATAAATTTTTGATAGAGAAAAGTAGGTTGAATTAAAAAGTAGTCTTGCGACCGTTTTTAACGGTTCCTCGTTTTTGAGATTAAAGCGTTCCATGATCTCCCGCCTTATGACTGTCCGAAAATATTCCTGTAAAATATTAATTTTGTCCTCTGGTCTTGCTCTGACGATTTCCGGCAAACCGCCAAAAGTAAGGTATTCGTTGAAAAGAAAATTAAATTGGGATTTCTCCTGATTTCTTAGCTCGTTTTTAAAAATTAAAAATTCACGGAAATTTAAAGGAAAAACTTTTTGTTCCAGAGAGCGCCCACGCAGTTCCGTCGGTAGTTCAAAACTACTCATTTTGGAAGATGAACCTGTCAAAAAAATTTGTATGTTTTCGTTATCTAAAATTCGGCGGATATATTTTGACCAAAGGGGAACGTTTTGCACTTCATCTAAAAACAAAAATTTTGGTTTTTGACCAAAATGTGCTTGGAAGGCGGGGAGAAGATCGGTTAAGACCTGAGTCGTTAAAGGTATTCGTTCGTCTTCGAAATTAAGATAAAAAATATCTTTCTTGGAGTATGTTTGCAGTAATTTTGAAATAGCAGAAAGCAAAAGATAGGTTTTTCCGGTACGGCGAAAACCGGTGATCACGAGAATTTTATTGATTTGACCAAAACCGGAAACAGAGACTTCCTTTTCACGCGGAAAAATGTGCGGCAGAGTTTTTTGTTCCCACTCTGACAGTATTGTTTCCCAAAATGACAACATAATACAAAAATGTTACCAAACCAGATTAATTTTGTCAAGTTGAGTGTCAAACGGCTTATTTCTTCTTTAGCTCTTCTACCGTTTTTTTAATCTCCTCAATCTACCTAAAAATATCCACCCCGTCGACGATGAGCTTACCTCAACAGCCATTCAATTATAGGTGTACAATTTTTTGAATCACTACTAGGTCTAACATCGTCGAGGTATAGAACAGTTCCTTGCCCTTTAAGATACTTATTAATTAATTCTAAATTACCAAATTCCCGCCGAGCATTTTTATCATTCAATTGTAGACAAACTTGAAAAAACATAAATTTGCCTTCAAATTTGACAATAAAATCAACTTCATAACCATTTGGATCTTGCCCAAAGAACACATTTTCCCGACCATATCTTCTGGCAAGCTCAATATACACTAAATTTTCTAATCTTTTTTCATTCGATTCTTCTCTTCCTTTTATCAATAAGTTATCTACACAGTAGTATTTTGAGGTTCTATTAAATATACGGCTTAATCTATAATCAAACTTGTTAAGTTTGTCTATTGCATATGAAGTTTGCCAATATCTGATGTAATTATCGATTGTGGTTGTTGAAACTTTTAATCCCTGCTCGTCAAGACGATTGACAATTTTACGAAGTGATATTACGGACGTAATATTTCCGCTTATAAATTCAAAAACTTCTTGTAAAACATTTACATTATCAATTGAATATCTTTTAATAATGTCATCCAAAATTATTTTTTGGACGAGCCCTGATTGATAATTTGATGCAAATGATTCGCTTAGATCAAACTGCTCAGCAATTCCACCTCTTTGCAGATATACAGAAAAGGCTTGGTCTATTTCTTGCTTTCTTAAATAATATGAATCATTTTTTATTTTGCAGTAATCTAAATATTCCCGAAAGCTAAACGGTTTAACTTCAAGTTGGAGGCTTCTCCCCGATAAACTTGAACTTAATTCTCCCGAAAGGAGATTACTGTTTGATCCGCTTATAAAAATGTTATATTTACCTTGTTCATAAAGGGAACGCACTAATTTTTCCCAACCTAAAATTAATTGTATTTCATCCCAAATTATATAAATAGGCCTATCAAGCACGGCTATTTCCCTGAGGTATATTTCCCAAATACTTCTTAAATTTTGGACAGTCTTTATGTTGCTCAGTAAATCGTTTTCAAAATTTAAATAGAAGATATTAGATGAAGGAATACCTCTATCAAGTAATGATTTGGAGAGTAGTTTTAGTAGAAATGATTTGCCAGATCTTCGAAAACCTACAATAGCTTTAATTAGTTTGTTATCAGTGGATTTTTTAAGCCACGAAAGATATTCGCTTCTTTCAACTGGAACGATAGTTCCAAATTCTCTCGACTCGGACATGGCTTGTTGTATCTTTTGTAGGGAAATCATAATTTGATGTTATCAAATTAGTATGATATTGTCAAGTCAAAACCCTCCCACCCCGTCGACGATGAGTTTTTTGGTCTCGATCAGCCCCGATTTCTGCTTGACATTTCTGCTTGACATTGTGGCACATTGTGTTACCATTTATATATGACGATAAAGGGTCTTGTATGGGACGACTGGAATCGAGAACACCTATCAATCCATAAAGTTACCATAGAGGAGGTTGAAGAAGTTTGTCACGGAAAAATATAAAGTTAAAAGTTATCGAAAAAGAATTATGATAGTGGGAGAAACAAAGAATGGAAGAAGATTAGCGATTGTTCTTTCACCAGAAGACCGAAACTTAAACGTATACAAAGAAGGAACTTATTATTTAATTACGTCTTATGAAAAGGAGGTGTAACTATGAAAAAAGCAAAAATTATAGAGCCTAATGAATCAATTTTTCGAGATCGGGATAAGGAGGCAAAATTTTGGGAAGAAAATTTTGATACTGCATGGAAAACCGGAAAACCCATAAAGGTGAGTTTTGCTAAAAATTTATCGGTGACGCTCAATATTCGCTTAGATCCACAAACTCTTGGCAGAGTAAGGACTCGTGCGGCACAGAGTGGATTGGGTCCGACCCAACTCATCAGAGTGTGGATAATGGAAAAACTGAGAAGTCAGAATAAGTTGCAGACAGCGAGGGTTTAGTGAGATGATAACTGACTGAAATTTATTTCTTAAGCTCTCTTACTACCTTTTGGAGTTCCTCAATCTGCCTCTGTTGGTTTTCTACTTTTACCGAAAGTTCATTCAATTTCTTCAAAACATCCACCCCGTCGACGATGAGCTTTTTGGTTACGTGACGCTTTGTCTACCGTCTTATAACTATTGACTTGTAGAACAATAATGTATATAATCGTTCTATATGAATAGAAATATAAAACAAAGTCTCCGAATTTTAATACAGGAATGGCAAATAAGATCTCTTCCTATCATTAAGCCACGAGAAATTCAGCTTGGCGATTGGTTTACAGATGGGGCAGTAAATAAAACGGTTTCCGTTGTAGGATTTAGGCGCACAGGTAAAACTTTCTTGCTTTTGGATTTTGCCAAAAAACAAGGACAAGAAAATTGCCTTTATATAAATTTAGAAGATGAACGTCTTCCCAGAGACACGGCGGTTTTGACTCAACTCGTAGATGTTATTAAAGAGTTTTACGGCACCAAAAAGCTATTTTTACTCTTAGATGAAATTCAGGAAATACCGGATTGGAGCCGGTGGGTGCGGCGAGTTAATGAAACTGGTTTATATAATTTAATTATTTCCGGTTCTTCGTCTAAGTTATCCTCAGCCGAAATTCCTACAGAACTGCGTGGTCGCACCATAACAAAAACTGTTTTCCCCCTCTCATTTTCCGAGTTCAAAAAATGGAAAGATCCAACGAACGATCTTCTATTACTACGGGAATATTTATTTTTTGGCGGACTTCCGGAAATAGTTTTGGCGGACGAGGGTAAAAAATCTATTTTGCTGGACGAATATTTTCAGACCTTTTTATTAAGAGATGTTTTTGAGAGATTTCATTTAAGACAAGAACAGGCGATGCGTGATTTGATCAGGTTAGTTTTATCCTCTACATACTATACGTTTGGTAAACTGACTCAAAGTCTTAAAATAGCGGGGTTTGCAATCGGTAAGGGGACGGTAGCAAAATATCTATCTCTTCTATCATCGTCATATTTTCTAAACCAGTTGGAAATTCACAACGCTAAAGTTAAATCGCGAATCCAACATCCTAAAAAACCCTATTTTGTCGATAGTTTCTTTGTTTCTCGTTTGGCCGGTAATTTTTCTCACAACGTAGGACGGTTGATGGAAGAAGTTGTAGCTTCCTATTACTTTCGCAGAAGAATAATTAATCCAAACTCGGATTTTTATTATTGGAAGGACGAAAGGGGAAGAGAGGTTGATTTTGTATTAATGGAAAATTTGAAAGTAGTCAGGTTGATTCAGGTAAGCTATGTCTCGTCATTAACAGACATCTCTGAACGTGAACTGGTGGCTCTGGAAAAGGCAAGTGATGAATTGGATTGCAGAAATTTAGATTTAATTACTTGGGATTTGACCGGAGAAATTGTAAGAAAAAATAAAAAAATTGTTTTTCATCCGTTAAAAGATTTTTTATTGGAATAATTGTATAGAGTTTATTTTTTTTAGTTCGCTCACTACCTTTTGGAGTTCCTCAATCTGCCTCTGCTGGCTTTCCACTTTATCCGAAAGTTCATTCAGTTTTTGGGTGGGATCGGGAATATAATATCCAAGTCCATATTGAACAGCGAGAAGTTTTGTTTCTGACGGATTTGTAAAATGATAATCTTCTTGAGCCCTACCGATGGTAGTGCCATAACTAATGGCTTTTGTACCAATTCCAGTTGTTGAGGAAGTGACGATCGAATCTCCAATTTTAATGTCACCATTTTCTCCATTGACTAGAATTTGACCATCTCCAAGAATATAGACTTGGTGGAGATTGGGCTCGTTTTCATATTTACCAGCATAGGCACCTAAAACTTTATTTGAATATGGTTCGTCACAGGCTTTGCTTTGATACGTGATTAACCTTTCTGATCCTACTACATTGTCGCCTCCATGTGCTTTATCAACGCAAAGTAATGTTCCATAAGGATAACCATGCTGATTAAATTCTTCAGGAATTGAAGTATCATGGTTGGCAGTAAAAGCTCCATAGGTAACGGTACCGCTAGTAAAGGTAATTGCGCCTTGTTTGGTACCATCTCCGTCATAAATATCCATTGCTACGTTGGTTCCTGATGAGTCATTAGTACCTGATTGTACGCCAATACCCCACTTTGTACTAAGATTACCACCAACATTATTAAACGAAGCAATATAATTAGTGTCATTCCCGCTAACATGGAGTCTGACGGTTGGGGCGACTCCTATACCAACTTGGGCACCGGTAATATTTAAATCTGACGTAATGTTCCACGTTCCACCATTCATCAATTCCGAGTCGCCGATAATATTAGCGGCAATATCTGCAGCTAAAATAGTATCTAAAGCAATATCTCCAGTTAAGATAGTGGAATCGAGAATTTCAGCAGTGGCTACGGCTGAAGTTGCTATTTCACTGGCCGTGATAGCATCAGCGGCAATATCTGCAGCTCCTACGGTACCATCTGCAATCTCACTAGCACCTACAGCTCCAGCGGCAATATCTGCAGCTAAAATAGTATCTAAAGCAATATCTCCAGTTAAGATA
>CAYIBX010000003.1:0-75692 GCA_964361785.1 uncultured Gammaproteobacteria bacterium
TTTCACACTTTCCTACAAGGAGTCGCGGCAGAGCCGCGAGGAATACTAGTTTAAATATTTTAGTAAGACTGGAAACTTCAAGAACTGCGCTCATAAGGGGATTATACGCTTTTCATCTTCTCTTCCACAAAACTTCTTATCTCTTTCACAAATCTCTCTTTACTAAATTTTTCTGCTTGATTAACGCAAGCCATATAGGTCTTATTCGTCTTATCGGACCTATAAGTCCTATCAAATTTCTTGATAGCCGAGATCAAGCAGTCTACAGTCGGATCATTAAAAAGAACTCCTGTCTTTCCATCAACCACCGTTTCTTTCACTCCACCCTGATTTAAGCCAATCACCGGAGTCCCTGCCGCCATAGACTCAACTGGCACGATGCCAAAATCTTCATCAAGTGCTGCAAAAATCGTTGCTTTTGCGCCACGGTACAACGCTGTTAATTGCTCATCACTCACTCCCCCAAGAAATTCTACGGTTGGACCGGTTAATTCTTTAAGCATTTTTTCTTCAGGCCCAGTACCAACTATTTTTAATGGAATTTTTAGTTGATTTGCAGCCTTTATAATAATATCTATTTGTTTCGACCATGCCAACCGCCCAACAGAAAGGTAATACAATTTCTTCTTTTTGGTCATTGAGTTTTGAATTCTGCGTTCTATTTCCACCGGCGGATAAATCACTGTCGACTCTCTTCTATAAAATTTCTCTACCCGTCTCGCTGTTTCTTTCGAATTTGCGACGAAATAATCGACGCGTTGCGCGGTTTCATAATCATAGTGACGCAGAAAAAAATTAATTATTGAAGCATAAAGTCGCACTATTGCATATTTTTGGTACGTACTCCCTGTCGGATATCCATATAAATTCCTCGGCGGATGATGGATATAACAAATGTGGACGGCTGGCTTAATCACCTTCACTCCCCGACACATAAACCAACCACTCGAGGTTATCACCACATCATATTCTGAAAGATCGAAGCTCTCCCATATCTTAGGCGCTAAAAACCGTAGTGGAGAAATCCATTTTTTAATAAGCCAATATTTCTGCACCCAACTGGGTCGTATATCCCAACCTCTAAACCGCTCCGCGTGTTTTCCCATCGCTTGCCAATCATAAAAGGATGTGTAGACGGGTGCATCCGGCCACATTTCATGCAAAACCTCCAAAACCCGTTCCGCTCCCCCATATTCCCGTAGATAATCATGTACTAATGCAATTTTCATGTTAAAATAATTGCTGCTGGCTTGTCTGTATTTGATTTTCTATTTTATCTTTCATCACAACTTTTACATCTTTATTCTGTTTAGCACCAGTTAATCGACGAAGTAACGAATGGAACCCATATTTCTCCAGCTCATTTCTTGCGGAAAGACTATCTAACGAACTGATATATGCAGTTTTAGAAAAAAATGTAATCGGTGCATCTTTGCGAATAGTTGCAAGATTGAGTCCTAAATATGCACTCTGTTTTCCGTTTTTCAATTTTTCGATAACCCCTTTTGACAATGCCGTTTTGCCTGCTTCAACTGCCATGTAAAGGGCGTCGATTGATCCAAAGGTCGAGAGTATCGATACTGCAGTTTTAGGCCCTATCCCAGGCACCCCAGGATAATTGTCTGATGGATCACCAGCAAGTGCTTTAAACGAAGGAATCAACTTTGGAGAAACGCCTAATCGCAATACCACGTCTTTTTCACTATAAATCTTTCCCTCAGACAAGCCCTTGGTCGGCATAAACACGAGAACCTTCTCGTCTTCCACTAGTTGCAAAATATCCCGATCCCCTGTAATAATAATGACCTGATCAACACGTTGCGAACTGTTAACTGTTAACTGTTTACTGTTAACTTGTTTAGTTATCGTTCCAATCACATCATCCGCCTCAAATCCGTCACATTCATATATTGGTATTCCAAACGCCTTCACAACATCGTGCACCAAAGGGATTTGACTGATAAAATCATCGTCTAGCGTAGGCCGTTGCTTCTGATATTGAGGATACATTTCTTCGCGAAATGTAGGCCCCGGCCTATCAAACGCCACTACCATATGAGAAGAAGAAAGATCACGATTAATTTTTAAAAGCATCGAAATAAATCCATACACAACACTCACTAACTTGCCCTCTGGGGATCGCATCGGCGGCATAGCGTGATAAGCACGATGTATGATGGCGTTTCCATCAATAAGGGTCATTCGATTCATGAGGGTATTATACAATTCTTTTCTTTGGGCCACCCATGAGCTGTTCAAACTCTTCAGATTCAACCGTTTCTTTTTTAATCAGTGCCGCAGCTACTGCGTTCATATCTTTCACATGTTTTTTCACCAATGCCAATGCTTGAGCGTAAGCTGTATCTATCAATTTTTTCACTTCCCGATCAATCGATCCTTGCATCTCTTGAGAAATTTGTGCTTGTTCATAAAAGCCTTTTCCCCATGCGGTGACATCTTGCTGCGGACCAAAGTTTATCGGGCCCAAATCACTCATGCCAAATTCCATCACCATGTATCGGGCTATACGCGTGGCTTGATCTATATCATTTGATGCACCACTGGTCATTTCTTTGAAAATCACTTGTTCGGCCGCTCTCCCACCCATCGTCATAGCAATTTCTTCAAGAAGCTGAGACTTCGTCTCATGCAACCTGTCTTTCTCAGGCGGTGACATCGTGTACCCCAGCGCCATACCGCGAGAGACGATGGAAATTCGATGTACCATATCCAAATGCGGACTGTAATAATTAACTATCGCATGGCCCGCCTCGTGATACGCGGTCATTTTTCTGTCCAAATCACTTTGCAATCTTTTTTTCTCCGGCCCCAACTTCACTTTCGTTGCCGCTTCTTCTATATCTGCCATATCAATTTCTTTTTTCTCGCCTCTAGCCGCCATAATTGCTGACTCATTGAGCATATTCTCAATATCAGCGCCCGAAAAACCGACAGTACGTTTGGCAACCTTGTCCCAATTAACCAATGTCGCATAGGGCTTGCCTTTGGCATGAATTTTTAAAATATCTTTTCTTCCTTCAATATCCGGCAGATCAAGTGTGACGCGGCGATCAAAACGGCCGGGTCTTGTAAGTGCTGGGTCGAGAAGATCTCCACGATTGGTCGCAGCGACCACAAGGACTGCCGTGTTTGGTTCAAATCCATCCATTTCTACTAATATTTGATTGAGGGTTTGTTCACGTTCATCATGCCCGCCCATCACACCGGCGCTTCGCATGCGGCCAATTGCATCTATTTCATCAATAAATATTATGGCAGGCGCATTCTTTTTAGCTTGCGCGAAAAGATCGCGGGCACGAGCCGCTCCCACACCAACAAGCATTTCCATAAACTCACTGCCTGCTATGGAATAAAACGCAGTCTTTGCCTCCCCTGCCATAGCTTTAGCAAGAAGTGTTTTCCCTGTTCCTGATGGTCCCACGAGAATTACTCCTTTTGGTGTCCGCGCGCCGAGTGCTTTGTACTTTGCGGGATTTTTTAAAAAGTCGACAACTTCTTCCAATTCTTTTTTCGCCTCATCTACCCCTGCCACATCCGCAAACGTTACTTTTGGCAAATCTTTATTGAAAATTCGGGCTTTGGACTGACCGAAAGAAAATACGCTATCTTGGGCGCCTCTTGCCTGCCGAAAAATGAAAAGAAAAAATACGACTGTGAGTATAAATGGCAACAGATTGGATATGATACCCGCCCAAAGTTGCGTAGCGCTTAAATCTTTTACCGTAATCTCGATAGATTTTGGGTCCACACCGGATGATTCCAGAAGTTTAATGAATGATTCCTGTGGCTCTTTTTGAGAAGTATATTTTTTATTGTCTTTATAGGTCGCGATGAGTTTTGATTCTTCTATCTCAATGCTTGAGACCTTTTGCTCTTTAATATCGATGATCAATGAGGTAAGCGGTTTTTTATCAAACAACGAGGAGGGATTTGAAAAACTTCCAATGAGGGAAAAAATCATAAACACCGCAAACAACCCAATGAAAATATTTTTGAGGTTAAGCTGAAGCTGCATCTGGAAAAGTTTTTTCGTCCCTTTTCCATTTCCGTTTCTTTTTATCGGGTGGGAATGTTTATCTGCCATACGAGGCTTTAGTATACCACGATTTAAC
This sequence comes from uncultured Gammaproteobacteria bacterium, assembly GCA_964361785.1. Classification (GTDB taxonomy): domain Bacteria; phylum Patescibacteriota; class Microgenomatia; order UBA10105; family UBA927; genus UBA927. The sequence goes on from CAYIBX010000003.1 coordinate 4,134, forward strand.
GTAAAACGTCTTTGAGAAGTCTGTAGACTTCTTTCCGATGTGCAATAAAGACAATGTCTATCGATGTTTTGGGTTTCCGATACACAATGCGATAGTTTCCCACCCGCACACGGTATGCATTAGTCAATCCAGTGAGTTTTTCTTCATGAGAAATAGATGGCAATGAAAATAATTTAATTTTTTGCGCTATTGCAATTTGTGTAAATTTTGGAACCCTGCGGAGATCCTTCTCTGCGTGAGATAAAAAAATAACGTTCATAACCCAAGATCCCTAAACACATCTTCTGCCTTACGACCTTTTGAAAAGTCAGCATTTTTGAATGCTTTCTTATCAATATAATTTTCGATAAAGGTTACCATCGCTTCATATAAATTCTTACCCAGAACATATCCTTGTATTTTATTTCTATTTTCAACCGCCACTGGATAATCAGCGGCCATAGAAATGACAGCAGATGGATTAATTTTGAGTTGAGATATTGACGTAGTATTCATATGAATAAATAATACCAGTTAACAGGTCTTCTTTCAAGACCTATTTGACTTTCCTCTCTCTTTGCGTCAAAATCGACACAATTATAAATTCATTCCTTTAATATGTGTGCAGTAAGAGCAAAACGCGCAACTCTAGAAAATTTAGAAATAAATAAAGGAGAGCTGTACTTTATTCCACCCGAAGCCAGACTTACAGTCGTACCAGAAGGATTTACTATCGTGACGGCAGTAGAAAAATTTCCTTTATTATTTACTCCACAGAATAGTAGAGTTGCATTGAAAGATGGCATTCTGTTTATTCCAACCAAAACTACTCAAAAAGGAAAAGCTTGATCTATAGGAGTGACCTATCGTATTTTTGCTCCCACAGGCATACCTTCTGCAGAAATAAACGACGGTTTTTTTTCACCGTGTTTTCCAAATGGTAATTCTTCCCCATCCACAGCAAGAATCATGCCTTGAGATTCTTCATCCATCATCCGCCTAAAGGCGAGATTTGTAATAAAGAAAAACTGTTTATTCAAAAAATCTTCTGGTGCATATCCAAATCCACGCACGCCAGTAAAAATAATTCGAGGTTTATCTTCGGAAATATCTACAACGAGTCGAATAAGCTTCTCACTCCCTTCTTTATTTTTTGCTTCCAACACTTTCCCCACCCGAATCTCAACCTTTGCAAAATCATCTATTGTGATTGTTTTTGATAGTTGTTGTTTATCGAGATTATACGTCGTCGTTAATCCTATCGTTTCTTTCACCTCATTCATCATCTTGCTGGCAATTGCTAGTGCCCTCTCTCTCCCCCGCTCTAATATTTCTTTTACCAGGTTTGGATTTGCTTTCAGTTCTTCATATGCTTTTCGTGCCGGAGCAAAAAATGCCATTAAAGAATCAAATAAATATTGTTTTACTTCTACATCTCCTACTTTTCCTTCAATATATGATTTTTTTAGTTCATCAACTTTTTCTTTATGACCAAAGAAATCCAAATAGGTAAACACCATATTGCCCTCAATGTGACCTTTATCCGTCGCGTGTTTTCTGGTGGGATCGGTATACGTTCCATTGACTTGTTTACGTATCACATCTTCCGATTCAAAAATAGAAATAATATTCCCAAGACTTTTGCTCATTTTGCGTTTTCCATCAGTGCCAAGGATCGCACCGACCTCTTCTGAAATCATAGGATCGGGCAAGGTAAATACTTTTTTCTTGTAGATTTTATTAAACTTATCCGCAATATCACGAGTGATCTCGACATGCTGCTTTTGGTCTTTACCAACCGGCACAATGTCAGGGTGATACATAAGAATGTCTGCCGCCATAAGAATGGGATAATTAAACAATCCAAGGTTAATATCATCTTCTGCAACTTCCTTGGTAAGCTTATCCTTGTACGCATGTGCGCGTTTTAGTAATCCCAATGGGGTAACGTTATTTAAGATAGATTGCAGCTCACCATGCATTTCTATGTCTGATTGACGATAAAATACCAGTCGATCAAACTCTTCTTTAGTAAGAAATCCTTTAAGAAGCGCGAGCTCATTTAAAACCAATGCTTCAATGTTTCCGGATAAATGTTTTTTATCTTGTATCGTTGTCAGTCCATGCATATCAGCCACGAACAAGAAGCACTCAAATGACTTAACAATTTTTATAAATTGCGCCACTGCTCCTAAATAATTCCCAATGTGAAGCGTCCCATCACCGCTGGGCGTTATCCCAGACACAACTCTTCTCTTCTCCCGCACGACTCCAATTTCAATCACATCCGCAGCTTTTGCTTTCGTAAAACTTACTAAATCTTTCGGAGAAATTTTTAAATCATATTCCGGACTTCCTGTACCCAAATATACAAACTCTTTTTCTAAAATAGTTTTATCCATCAACATCAAAAAGTCAGGATTATACAGTGATACATACCCTACCTCGCACCCGGTCAGTTGCAACACCTCGGTGGGCTTACACATTCGTATTGTGTTAACACCAAGTAGTTGTTTTATTTTTTCTTCTGACAACTGATGATCGTCCCGCCGAAGAACGGCAACACTCCCTCTTTCTGTTTGGAAAATAAGTGTCGACACTCCTTGATCTGCATTAATTCCCAAATATGCCAATCCCTCTTCAACAGTTTTAATTGGCGGGTGTTTAATTATTTCGTGAGGGGTTTTACTCTTTTTTAAGGCATCAAGTGTTTGTGTGTATTTATTTAAATTCACTTTATGAACAGGTTGAATAAAATCAACCACTTTTATTCCTGGAATCTTTTTTAGATCTTCTGATTTATACCGAACGGTATAGAGCAAACTTCCCGACCCTGCATTGATATATTCCTTTTCAAACACCATTGCATCGATATATGTGGGAATATTTGGAATATAAACGCTCGCAGCGCCACTTGGCGCCTTAGTAATTTCCTCAAACTCATCCTCTGTTGCCATTCGGAGAGCAGATACACGAAGATACTTTTTTACTTTTGCACTATCAAGCTTGGTGTCCCCTCGACGAATAATCGCAACAAAACGCTCATCTGCTTTCATGAGGAGTGTTGCCCCAGCATCATCCATCCCGTACCCTAAATATTTCTGCACATCTTCCACAGAGATAAGCTGTGGGTGCTCAAGCAATTGATGCTCAATCCCAAACTTTTTTAACTGATCAACATAGTTCTTTACAATTTCATTATTCATAGATGTTACTTTCTATAATACCGTTTTAATATGCTTTCGGCGAGTATGGAAAGACACTCACCATAACCATCCATCACCCGATGGACCTTTCGGATTATGATAATACCCATATTCAATTAACTTTTTTGCCATATTGATAATAAATGCAAAGCTGAAATCTATATTTCTTTCTTCACCTTTGGGTTTTGCAACATACTTAAAGTCAATACCGCTTTTACGATAAATGTCTTGCGTTGCTTCCCAATGATCCAAGGACCCCCCGATTAATCCCACGCCTCTCGCTCTTTTTGCCACAGGTAACTCATTAAACAGGGCCTGTAAAGGCGGGTCGTGCAACACAAACAACCCTTTTTGAGTTCTTCCTACCCCAGCCAAACAATTTGATGCATTATCAGTCATGACTACCGCCTTGGGATACCGCTCCGGCCTAAATAGTTGCCTATGACCAGTCCCTAAGCGGTACGACCGGTCTCCTATTTCCGCAATTTGCTTTTTGTTAAATTCGACTTTATGCAACAAATATTCTCCGAGTTTCATCATGCGTTACTCCTCTTTTTTTGTTGGTCGCCTATCAATGAAACAATAAAATCCGCAGTAATTTTTTTGAGTTCACTTGTGGTCAGGCGACCACTTTCATATTCAGCTCTTACTTTTTCGACAAATGCATCATCCGGATGATGGTTCAAAAGAAGCGCAAACACTGAACATATTTCGGGTATCGCCCCATATAATCGGTGGTCTTCAAGCGAACTCACTCCTCCCGTATATGCTCTACTAATTTTTTTTCGTATTACTTCTTCCGCATCACTCAAATAAATCGCGGTATTGGGTTTAGATCCGGACATTTTTTGCTCGGGATCGAGAAGGCTTGGCTGAAACTTTACGACCAATTCACTCGGTGGAATCATGCCCAATTTTTTTGCTACATCCCGCGCCAATAATATATACGGATGTTGATCTATGCCGACAGGTATAAGTGTTGGCTTGGAGCCTCCGTATTCTGGCAGTTGTGGTAGAAGAATTTGTGCCAATTGCACCACACCGCGATAAAATATCTGTCCGACGTTTACAAGCGATTCTTTACCAAACACAGCCATTACCATATCGTAGGTAACCAATCGGCTAATGCTCATCGCGAACCGATAAATGATCGGCGTTTCTGTAATGACGTATATGTTTGTCTTTTCCGGCACAAAACCAAATGCGCGAATATCAGGCAGTATTTGTTCGAGTGCGATTTTCTTACTTACTTCAATCGTTTCTGCTTTTCCATCTACATATGACTCGTCATTTGTCAGTGGTATCTGCACATCTGCACCAAGCTTTTGGAGATCAACGAGCACGTCAAAGAGCGCCTTGTGCCCCAAGTGCAACGGTGACGATGGGTTAAGCCCGGACACTACCGTAAACGGCTTGTTCCGCACGATACATTCTATAATCGGCTCGATGTCCAGATGCGCAAAGACAAACCCCCGGCGCATGGACCGAAAAATATATTTGTCCGGCAAATAGGCTTTCACCCGATCAAGGCTGGATAGTCCGTTTTTCTGCGCTTCCTTCTTATAATAACGATCAATTTTCTTCGCTGTCTGCAGTTTTTTTTGATATTCTTCAGAATAAATTTTCATACGTTGTTTCCTTTCTAAAATGTTTTGCGAGATTAATAATATTCTCAAGATCCCCAACAGGATCGGGAAGCCCCGCCTGTTTCGGGACAAAAGACGTATTAATAAAATCGTTGATACGCTCAGAAGATGTTTTTTCTAAAAAAATTCTGTGCTCCTGTAATTTATTGCTCCCCGCTTTATACGGCGTAAGACCAAATTCTTCGATTTCTGGGTGTAAAAGAAAATACATAAAATCCATTCCCAATGGATACGTTGGAGTTAAATAAATACTCTTGTAACACTCTCTTTTTAATTCTTTAGCGACCAACACAGCGGCTTCATCATAAAATCGTTCTCGTGGTGGCCCAACTTTAATATCAAACAATAACGACGTGGCTATCGCCTCAGCCCCATATTTATATGCAGTTTTATCTTCCTGATGAATCCGATTTTGCAACACTGTTTTTTGAAGCATTGTTTGAATTTTTGGCGACTGTATCACAACATCCTGCATTTGTTTAATCAGCTCTTGCACATGAGGCTCCTTAAACAACTCACTCATCAACGTCACGTGTATCGGAAGATGATATGTTTGAATAATTTCCTGTATATGACTCAGGCGCTTCTTGCCTTCATCAAAAATCGTTTGTGTATCCCCCGAAGACTGATTAATTGCAGACGCGGTATCCGCAATGAGAATAGTTGAATCAGGAAATAACCCCACAAACAAATAATATTTCAAAGAATCTATCGTGATTCCCAACAGGTCATACGTTTCCCCATACAGAATTTTTACGTTGTCTTTGTTGAACACGTCAAACACCTCCCGTTTTGAAGGGAAGTAGCCATGAATCATGTTGTTATATTTTTTAAATATCTTCATAGGTGGGATCATCAGGATTCGAACCTGAACAAAGTGTTCTGGAGACACTTGTGCTACCGTTACACCATGAACCCAAGCTAACTTTCTCGGCTATCGCCGAGTGCTTAATGCCAGAGGCCAAATGTTCCTACAGCATCAGCAAATCTTTGCGTTCGATCAGATTCTTCAACAGAATGACACTCAAAACATTCAAAAACTTCAATAGTATGATTCATATCGTCTTTTCTTGTCGAGAATACTATGTCTCCAGTTAATGTACATTCAGGATTATGTGAATGATTAGCAACTCTTCGTCTGCGTGATCGCTCTTCGTTCGCCTTAGTCCGTTCCGCAAAATAAGATCGAATTTGAGACTCTACTTTATTTAACTTCATAGGTTTCACCTCCTTTCAAAAAATATCTTTTTATTCAATCAACAATATCTACCGCTCTTGAAACACCTTCTTTCGCAAACAACCTGTACATCTAATGTAGGTAGTGTTAGCAAAACCACCATCATGTACTCCCCAAGATCCTCCGCCACCATACACATACACTCTTTCAGCTCCAATCTGTAAATAATCCGCTGCCTCAGCAAGAGCCTTACCATTAGCAGGGCATGATTTTGCATGATCAAAAGAAACCATGGCATCTCCTGCCGTAACTTCTTTAGGTTGTAGAAATTGCATAATAATTGCTACTATTCTTTCTTTCATATTTTTTACTCCAAAACCACCATCCTCCCCATCTTCCCTCTCGCCTTACCTACTATTCGTAGCGCGGCTCGAGGAGCGATGTTGGGGGATTGATCGGCAATTAAGCTCATAAATAAGCATTTATTCGCAAAATTGCCATCAAAAAAAGCCCTTGCAAATCCACGAGATGAAACTCATGAATCTACAAGGGCTCTCAAAAGAGAACGGTACCACCTTGCTTATCGCCTACAATAATCCCGGCAAATGCCGGGAGATGTAAGAAATATCTTTACATGCTCCGCTTATGGCGACACATGGTGCTGATATTTTTACAGTTCAGCTTCTGGACTTGATTTAAGAGTCAGCTACCTCAGAACAATTAATAGGAATTAATTTTCTGAGTAGACCCGGTTCCAACCCTCCGGATCAACGCTTTTATTTACTTCTTGAATACGTAGTATACCACACCTGTCAAATTTCATTCTCAAAATCGTATATTCGTACTCCGAGGATTTTTTCAAAATGCTTTTTATTGAGCGTCACTACCTCTGCTCCAATTTCGTATGCGGTTGCAGCAATAACATAGTCAGCTAGCGATACACCCTCTCTTGCATCCTGAAACAATATCCCTGCGTGTTGTGCTATTCTTTCGGTTAAATCTACTCTCTGAAAATACTTGAGCATCACTCGAATTTTTTTCTCAACATTTTTATTTCTAGTACTTAATCCTGAATACAGCTCAAAAACAACCGCAGTTGGCAAAAACAATTCCATCTCCTTCTCAACTTTGGAAAAAAGCATATTCCATCGTTTCCCGCCACGGAGAGCGTCGATAATAATACTCGTGTCTACTACTAATTTCATGTTTTTTTCATTTTATATCCCATGTGCCCCATGATTTTATCATTTTTGGATTTCTAAGCGGGCTTTGTTGAAGATCAAAGTCTTTCGCAATTCCATGAGCCGCCTTCATTGCTTTATAAAGCCCTTTCCAATCAGTCTTGGTCGTTTTTGGGATTATCTCAGCAACTTCTTTTGTGTCTCTTACTACTGTCACCTTGGCACCCAAGGCCACTTGATTAAGCAGTTCAAAAAAATTATTCCGTGCGGCAGTTGCCGAGACTCTGATAGTATTCATATAATGGTATTATAGCGTGTAATGTACACCTTGTCAATAGACATTCTCATAATGAGTTAATCTTAGTACTTCATTATTTTCATCCAACACAATGGCAACGATGTCAATACGGCATGGCAACTCTTTACCTTTCATATACATTATTGCCATGTTTCGAATACGAAAAAGCTTGCCTTTCCCAACCATCTCCTCAGGCAATCCAAACTCCTCCCCTGTTTTTGTTTTCACTTCTACAAATACGAGTGTATTTTTGTCTTTTGCAATAATATCAATTTCTCCGAACTTATTAGAAAAATTTCTTTCAAGAATTTCATAATTCTTTTTGAAAAGAAAAGTAACAGCGGCATCTTCACCTAAATCACCTGTTTTACGGTTGTGCTGTTTCATGTTTTCGAATGACGAACGTAAATTTTTGCACGCAGCAATCCGGAATTCTTATTCCAGGGACGCGAGTACATAAAATTTATGCGAGTCATCATGTAAACTGTTTATACTGCAACGCTTCGGCCATATGCACTGGAAGGATCGTTTCTTCTCCTTCAAGATCTGCTATTGTTCGAGAAACTTTGATAAGCCTCATATAACTTCTTGCCGAGAAGTCATACTTCTCTGCTGCTACTTTCAAAAAATTCTCAGCTTCCGGCGTGAGGTGACAATATTTCTTAATGTCGCGATTACGCATTTGAGAGTTGGTATATAATGTCGTTCCCTCAAAACGTTTTGTTTGAACAGATCGAGCTTTCACAACCATGTGTTTTGCCTGCCGAGAGGTCAAGCTGTTTGCGTCATGCTCTTGTGTTACAGAAAGCTTCTCTACTTCTACAGGCGCCACCATGACTGTTAAATCAATGCGATCAATAATCGGACCTGATAATCGATGTCTATATTTTGCGATCTGTTTTTGCGTGCAGGTACACGCTCTTCGTGGATGCCCCAAGTAGCCGCATGGGCATGGGTTAATAGCTGCAATCAGTGTAAAACTTGCGGGATATTTTACATGCCCCATCACCCGAACAATTTCTACTACCCCATCTTCCATGGGTTGCCGTATTCCCTCTAAAACACTTCGCGAAAATTCCGGCATCTCATCCAAAAATAATACGCCAAGATGCGCTAAACTCACTTCCCCAGGCTGTGGACTAGACCCTCCTCCAATAAGACCGGCAGCCGATACACCATGATGAGGACTGCGAAATGGCCGTTTCGAAATAATTGGGGTGCCTGGAGATAGAAGCCCAGAAACCGAATAAATACGCGTCACTTCCAAGGCTTCTTGTGGCTCAAGAGGAGGAAGAATTCCTGGTAAAGCTCGAGCCAACATTGTTTTGCCGGTACCAGGTGGCCCCCACATCAATAAATTATGCCCACCGGCCGCTGCAATTATAAGCGCCCGCTTAGCCTGCTCTTGACCTGCAATATCTTTCAAATCACTTTCAGTATTTTCATATTCATCAACTGTATGAATTATTTCGTGAACAAGGGGTGTTATAACCCGTGTTCCAAAAATGTGTTCTGCAAGATCAGTGAGTGTCCCAACAGGATAAACATCGACACCCTCTACCATCGTCGCTTCACCTGCCGACAATTTAGGTACAAACATCGCGGAATTTTTCAAATTTTTTGCATACAGTGCCAAAAGAAGAATGCCTCTGGTTGGCCGAAGAGTACCATCAAGAGAAAGTTCACCATAAAAAAATACGTGTGCACCAAAAAACTCTTTTTTCAATTCAAGCTGCCCGCTAGCTGCCAATACGCCGATTGCAATCGGCAAATCGTACGCTGCCCCATCTTTTGGAAGATCAGCAGGAGCCAAATTTACCGTAATTTTTTTTGGTGGAAAATCAAAACCAGAATTAATTATTGCAGTTTTTACCCGCTCACGCGCTTCTTCTACAGCCTTGCTTGCCAAGCCTACAATCGTAAACCCAGGAAATCCTTGGCTTGCTACATCGACCTCTACATCAATCGGAACCGTCTCAAGGCCAATCGTTGCAATAGAACTAATTTTAACCAACATAATATTTTCCTCCCCGTTCTGTAATTTGACCAGTAATTGACAACAAGGACAACTGAGCACCGATGTCAGACACTGGTTTTCCTAATTTTCTTGACAATTCACTTGCGGTAAAGGCTTCAGTTTGAAGTAAAGAAATAAGTGGATCATCTGATTTTTGCATCGGCTTTGGATGATCCCCCAACCACATTGTTGCATGCCCATCTTTTATCAACTGATTTGTGCCACTTGATAAACGATTTGTAATTTCCCCAGGCACCGCCCATACAGTTCGCTTTAATTTACGGCCAAGATTTGCAGTAATGAGCGATCCGCTTTTTTCAGCCGCCTCTACCACAATAATATCAGTAGAGAGCGCTGCTACAATACGATTTCTCACAGGAAACGTCCAGAGGGTTGGTTGTTGATGTTCCCACTCGCTTATAATTAATCCTCCTGAGGAGATGATAGATTCAGCAAGCTTTCTATCTTCATCTTCTAATTCTTTTGAAATCCCCCACCCTAAGATTGCAATTGTTTTCCCTCCGTTTTCAATACAAATCTTATGTGCGTATTGATCAGCGCCATACATAAATCCAGAAATGATTGTTTTATTCTCAAAAACAAGCTTTGGAATTATTTTTTCGATCACGCGCTTTCCGTATTCGGTAATTCGTCGGCTACCAATAACCGCTACACAGTTAGTAAAAAGTCTTGAATGGAGCTCGCCTTGATAAAAGATGTGTTTTGGAGGGTTAGGAAGATCTAAAAGACCAGAAAACTCTGGCACAGTTTTCCAATCGGACAGACATTGGTACTGCATGCGCTAAGTGTAGCATATTGTTAAGGCTGTATGCTTTTGAGCATTTGTTCCGCTTGCACATGAAAGTATCGAACGATATCATCTGATTTAATTGATCCGATAATTTTCGGCCACGTGATAATAGTACTCGCGTTCGATAAACTATAGGAAAACATAAAAGGTTCAAGTCCCATATCCTTCTTTTTTGCGCGTTCAAAAAGTGCATCAAATGTCCATGAACTATTGTGAAGTATGAAGTAAAGATCTATAAAATCCTTAGGTTCGAGTCTTCCAAAAATTGCATTAATTTTATTAGCACCAATATTCTCTAAGTTATCTACGCGTATACCATCAACAATGGCAATCTCGCCAAAATGAACCGGCTGTTCTCGAACAATATCAATTCGTTGACTCACTCCATCAGGAAAATCCAAGTATATTTCCTTGTATGTTTGTGTAGAAATTTTTTCAGCGTACGATGCGTCATTATTTAATGCAATTGATTGTATGAATTCTCGTATACGATCCATATCAAAAAATTCTGAAGAAAAAAAATCAAAATCCTTACTCTGCCTGTGCCCAAAGTAAAACGCTGAAAGGGCAGTCCCTCCCGTTAAAAAAAATGATTGGGTAAGAGGTGAAGAAAAAAACTCTGCAAGTATCTTTTTTTGAACATCAGTAAGTAGTCGAGCTGTGGAAAGATTATACATAGTACCCCCACGTAGTAAGAGCAAATTTCCATGCCCCAATCATTTCTTTTCGCATTCGAAGTTTTGAAAATTCCGATACGATGTCCGCAACCGTAAGATATTTCCATACATCATCATATCTGACATGTGATAATATACGAGCCATCATCCATTGCCGTTCGACTGGATTATCCCCCGCCAAAATACGCCGAACATCATCTTCCGTCAGGTCATAATCCCAGAGAAAATACGGACGTTTCAAGGCTACCTGTGTCATAAATATATTGTACCACGGAAACATTCACTTATTTAAAGACGGAGGCGGAGATTCTTGTCTTTTGCTTTCAATCACGGATACTGCGATATCCTTTACTTGCCGCGTCGCTTCATCAAGCTGCTTTTTAAGCTGTATGATTTCACTCGCCTGCGACTTATTCATCACTTCAAACGATTCTATCTTTAACTCCGCTAAACGTATATCATTTTCTGCTTGCTGTTTAACTTGAGAAAGAACTACATCAAAATCTTTTTTTGCTTCTGCAAGCGCCTTACTCACAGCCTCTTTCACCGCCTTCTCTATGTCTGTCGGTGACGCCGCTACCTTTTTGCGAAGATCAGATAGTTCCGTATGCAGCTTCTCTTGCATTCCCCGCTCATCTTCTTTAATGTCAGTATCTCGTTTTTTTTGCAATTGTTTCTCATATCGATATTCTTCCTCTTCCCGACTCCTTATGCGCGTAATTTCCTCCGCATGCTCTTTTTCTTCTTCTGCCCACGTTTTTTCTTTTACTTTCTGCGTTTCAAGTAAACGATACAGCAATCCGGCGGTCACTTTAATCTTCTGAGTTTCTTCAAGTTCCCTTTTCGCAATAACGATTGCTTTCTGAATAGTTGCAAGTGTTTCTGCTTCCTGTGTGAGTCGATCAGTGAGTTCGTTAGCTGATTGTGTAAATGAGGATTTAAGTTTAGAAAGTTCAGAAGAAATTTTCTCTACGGTTTGTGAAGACGCAGCGGTTACCACAGCTTTTTCTTCTTGATATTCCAAAGAAGGCGTCACACCAGAAGATGCCTCCGCCAAAAGATCCTGATACGCTGCAAAAATTTCATTTTTTGTATTCTTTTCACTCACTGATTTCGTACTTCGTGGCATAGTGAGGGTATTGTAGTGGGATAAATAGAAAAATGCAAATTATCTATGGCTCGTTATTTATGTACTCCAGCTTTCTTTGCGAGTAGATCATACCTCTCTCTCTCTGGAAATCAAGGACCGGATTGACAAACTCATATTCTCGTTATAATATTGTTATAACAAAAAGGAGTAAATATGTTACAAACAATTATTAAAGTTGGAAATTCCGCAGCAGTGTTAATACCAAAATCCGTTTTATTAACAGAAGGCCTTAAAATTGGTTCCACAGTTAACTTCACCGTTGAATCACCAAAAAAAACGGCAAAAACAATCGTTGATAAAGAAGTCTATGCAGTAGCAACCGACCTTCTCAACCGGTATCTTCCTGCATTCAAGAAGCTCGCTAAACCACATGATCAAATATCTCTCAACTGAAGATGTTCTTCTTCTTCACCATCTCTTGATAGAAAAAAGTGGTGGATCACACGGCCTTCGTGATGCAGGACTTCTGGATGCTGCGATTCACCGACCACAAGCTACCTTTGCTAGTCAAGATTTATACCCTACGCTTTTTGATAAAGTTGGTGCACTATGTCATTCGCTTATCAAAAATCATGCGTTTGTCGATGGAAACAAGCGCACATCACTCCTTTCTGCGATGACGATGCTCGAACTCAATGGTTATATATTTAAAAGCGAGCAAAAAGAACTTGTTTTATTTGGACTCAAAATTGACAACGATCGTTTATCGGCCGAAACTATCGCTATATGGTTCAAAAACCATTGCACAAAAATATAATCACAATTTCGTTATACTATACACATGAGCCTCAACAAACTTTTCATCTACTCTCGTAAGCTTCACCGCTGGAGTCTTCTCTTTGTCGTGGTATTGGGGCTTATCCAAATGACTACTGGGTTGCCCATGAGATACCCAATATTCTTTTCGTTCTTAGATCGGGGAAGTGTTCGCCTCCTCCATTTTCAAACTGCTACCTATTTTTCCATTGCCTTTGGCATCCAAATGCTTACTGGCATCATCATGTACCTTACTCCATGGATGCTAAAGACATTTCATAAACCTCAAAATCCAACAAGCCTTCCAAATTAACTTTGCTTAGCTTCATCAAAACTGATATACTACACAAGTACTTTTACGTATCGCGGGGTAGTGTAAAGTTGCACAGGAGGCTCAAATTGGGCCCACCAAGAAGCAATTCTTTGTGAGAATTTGGCTATATCGGTGGAATCCCGCTTCGCGGGACAATACCGAGGGAAGGCCGCCAATCATTATTGTGTTTTTAATGAAGGCGTGCCCCCGTAGAGACTACACGCCGAACTCCTACCAATGTGGCAGGATGATGATATAGTCCGACACTCTCAAGTAATTGGAGATAACAGATTGCATAATCTCCTAGGCTAGGTGCGATTCCTAGCCCCGCAACAAAATTAAAAAAGATCCTCACATGAGGATCTTTTTTGGTATCGAAACAAATAATGCTACACTAATTTTGTATGGCAGCTCCTCGATCGAAAATTAAGTCTTCCAAATATGCTATTTGGCTTCTTTCATTTCTTGTAGTAAACATCCTCGCTTTAGACGTAGTTATTCTGGGAAAACTCCTCCAGAATGGTACAGTGCTTGGGACGACCACAAATGATACATGTCCCATCGCCTGTATCAATCGGATAAATCAAGCGACGGGAAAAACAGTGACCAATAGCGCCAAAGAGTATTATGTACCACTGGGTACTGGCACAAACGTAACTGATGACTGGACTGATGTTTCAGGGGCTAGCGCGTACATTGATACGAGTGCGTACAACAAAATTAAAGAAGTACGATTTGAAGCAACAGTCGTTACACCTGCAGGGAGTCAACGCATATGGGTGCGTCTGTATAATGCCACAGACAAGCATCCCGTATGGTATTCAGACGTCACCACCGACGCATCCGGTCCACAACTGCTTACCTCACCGAATATTACTCTTGACAAAGGAAACAAGCTCTACCAAGTACAAATGAAGTCACAACTTAAAGTCCTCACCAACCTCAATCAATCTCGCATTCACATAACCACACAGTAAACGCCATTGCCATTAAGGCCCATTTTTCGTAAAATGAAGCCAAAGCCAGTGTAGCCCTGCCCGCAGTCGCTAAAGCGACAGCTTTTGCAGGCGGGTCAGTGGTAGTCGCCTCGTCGGCGACCCGCCGAAGAGGCGGGAGCAAATTTGTCAGGGTAGCTCAGTGGTAGAGCACCAGTATCATAAACTGGTCGTCGAGAGTTCGATCCTCTCTCCTGACACACACTAAAAAAACAACCCCCACCACTGTTGCCAATGTGTGCGCTCTTCACGTTCTTCTTTTTTACTTCCTCCCTTTGCTTCATCTGGAAGTAAGACTATTGATTCACCGTCCTTCACCATCCCTAGTTTATCTCTAGCTATTTTTTCCACGTATGCATTGCTCTGTATCGACTCAAGCTGTTTTTGTAGGGTCTCATTTTCCTTTTTCACTTTTTCAACCGCTTCCTTTCGTTCAGTCACGGTGTATTTACGCGCACGAAGATCGATGATTGTGGCCACCGCCCGCACGCTCAATATAATACTAAGAAGTATGACTATGCCTCCAATCCAAGGATTTTTCATCGTACACCCCTCTCTTGCACAAGAGTCTCAATAATGATATTATAGGCTTCTGGTTCGAGCCCTAAGCTCTTGTCGCTTGCTTGTAACCTCAAATAGTATGACTAATGATTTCAAAGGAGCACATACACAATTTATCGAACATCTTCAGAGTCGCAGACGCGCTCATGCTACTATCGTAGCATATAGTAAAGACATCGAGCAGTTGGTGAGCTTTCTTTCTGACACTGGCAAAAAAGATGTAGCCGCAATATCACGTGAAGAACTCGAGGCGTTTTTAAAAAAACTAGCAGCCGATAATTATACCCCAAAGTCCATCTCACGAAAAATTAACTCCATGAAGACCTTCTACCGATTCTTAAAAACGACAGGGGTCGTCGCTGTCGATCCCGCAGGAGACATAGAACATCCCAAATACGAAGTGAAGCCTCCACGAATTCTTTCTAAGCTTGAGTATCGCGCACTTCGTGATTCTTGTCGCGGAGATGTGCGCACCTATGCAATTGTTGAGTTATTTTTGCAAACGGGTATCCGCATCGGAGAGCTAGCAAACCTCATGTTACAAGACGTAAAAGATGTTGACCTTCATATTGCCCCAGAAGAGGGCCATGAAGAGCGCACGGTGCCACTAAACAAAGCAGCCAAAGAAGCGGTCAACAGTTGGCTTCTTGCCAGAGGCAATCCGCCAGCTGGCGCGAGTAAATCAACCGCTCTTTTTATCACCAAAACAGGTCGTCCACTTCTTATCCGAAATATTCGCACGGCCATTGACCGATTCTTTAAAATTGCAGGCATTGAAGATGCCAAAGTAAATGACCTTCGCCATACGTTTATTGCTCACCACCTTATGTCAGGAACACCAATCACTACCATTAGTAAGTTGGTCGGACACAAACGTCTCTCAACCACAGAAAAGTACCTTGAATTTATTAAAGACAAGCACATCGAACACGTAAAATTAGAAGAACTTTAAGTATGTCTTTGTTTAATGATGGTGAACCCATTGCTCACGAAGTGACGGAAAAAAACGGAATTCAATAATTTGCTCAATTTACAATCTTCTCTTACAATAGCTTCATGGACAAAAATTATCAGCCCAAAGACGTAGAAGAACCCATATACAACATGTGGGAATCGGGGGGATACTTCAAGCCCACGGGTGATCCGAAGGCCAAACCATTTAGCATCCTTCTCCCTCCCCCAAACGCAAATGCAGATTTACACGTAGGACACGCGATGTATGTGATTGAAGACATCATGATTCGCTATCACCGCATGCTAGGTGATGCGTCGTTGTGGTTAGCTGGAGCTGATCATGCAGGATTTGAGACGCAATTTGTGTATGAAAAGCATTTAGCTAAAAAAGGTATGAGTCGTTTTGATTTTGATCGCGAAACGCTTTATAAAGATATATGGAGTTTTGTCCATGAAAATCGCGGCAAGATGGAAAACCAATTACGAAGACTTGGCTTTTCTCTTGATTGGTCAAGAAACATTTTTACCCTAGACCCAAAGATTGTAAAGACAGTCTACAACTCCTTTAAGCGTCTCTTTGATGAAGGGCTAGTATACAGAACCAACAGACTCGTCAATTACTGCACCAAAGACGGCACGGGATTTTCAGACTTAGAAGTATTGTACGTCGAACGAAACGATCCGATGTATTATTTAACATACGGTCCGTTTACAATAGCTACTGCGCGACCGGAAACGAAATTTCGAGACACGGCATTGGCCGTAAACCCCAAAGATAAACGCTATAAAAAATATATTGGTCAAACTCTAGAAATCATGGGGTTATTGGGCCCGATAAAAATGACGGTCATCCCCGATCCGGATGTAAATCCTACATTTGGCACGGGCATTATGAAAGTCACTCCAGCTCACGATCCACATGACTTTGCGTTAGGACAAAAATTTAATCTTCCGATAACACCAATTATTGATTTTCGCGGAAAGATGGATTTTTCGTGGTTTTTATCGCAAAAAAATATTGATTCGAAATATAAATCACGAGCCGAAACGTATCATGGAAAAAAAGTTGCCATTGCACGACAACTTATGATTGAGGATTTAAAGACTGATGGGCTCATGGTAAAAATTGATGAACAATACACACACCGCGTCGGTACGTGCTGGAAGTGTGGAACAGTCATTGAACCATTGCCGCTTGAGCAGTGGTATATAAAAGTAAAACCATTAGCTGAGAAGGCTATAAAAACAATTAAAGAAAAAAAGGTGGCATTCGTTCCTAAACGATTTGAAAAAACTGCCGTCCTGTGGCTTACTAATTTTCATGACTGGAATATTAGTCGTCAAAATGTCTGGGGGATACGAATACCAGCGTGGCGGTGCCTTGATTGTGCAACAACAAATTTAACCAATCAAACCAATCCGACCCGCTTCGCCGTAACTCCAGCGAGGCGAGCCAATAAGTCCAATCATACTGAGTGGACTGTAACAAAAGGAGAGACTCCAAAAACTTGTACAACGTGTGGGGGGGCGAAATTAGAACAAGACACAGACACATTTGATACGTGGTTTTCGTCTGGACAGTGGCCATTTGCGACACTTAAAGCTACGAATAATCCAGAAGACTATAAAAGGTTCTATCCCACATCTGTCATGGAGACAGGCTATGATATTTTGCCTTGGTGGGTATGCCGCATGCTTATGCTTGGCACATATTTAACTGATGATGTACCGTTTAAAACGGTATATCTTCACGGGTTAGTTCGCGACGCCAAAGGTCAAAAAATGAGCAAGTCCAAAGGAAATGTTATCAACCCTCTGCAAATGGTAGACCTCTACGGAGCAGATGCATTGCGAATGGCATTAGTATTTGGCACAGGAGCTGGTAATGATCAAGCACTTTCTGAAGATAAAATCAGAAGCATGAGAAACTTTGCCAACAAATTATGGAACATTGCAAGATTTATGATAATGAATATTAATGCGGTAAACGTTCCAATCCCTTTTTATGATGAAGCCGTGCATAAAAATCTTGACGACAAAAATGATAAACGCATCATTACAGAACTCAATATGCTCACCGCGAAAGTGGCCAAACAAATGGAGACCTATCGTTTCTCTGATGCTTCCAAATCAATCTACGAATTTGCATGGCACAGATTGGCGGATATTCATCTAGAAAAAAATAAAGAGAGATTTAAAAATGGAGACGTGCAAGCACTCGCAGTCTTACGGCACGTATTTTCAACTATCTTAAAACTCCTTCATCCATTTATGCCGTTTGTCACAGAACATCTTTGGAATGAATTGCCAAAGAAAACAAATGTGCCGCTGATTATTTCTCCGTGGCCGAAGATGTAGCTGGAATTTTTACTGATTCGATAATTTGATCAAAAATCACATCATCTGCCGCAAAATCAGTAAGTATCCCCACTGGTGAAAAATGATTAAATTCTACAGACTCTGTATCAGATACTGAAACCAAAACTCCTCGCATTTTTGTGAATTGATATCCGCCACCGGTTCTTCCAATAAAATCTCCGACATATTCATAGACATCTTTTCCACCAACGCGCACTTGACGCATGGTAAATTCCTTGCCATTTACGTCAGTAAGAATTGCTCCACGAAAATCAGGTAAGCGTTCACCCCTGCCTCTGGCTGCTACGGTAAATCGTGTGCCGCCTGAAAAATTGGTGCCAGACGAGGGACATCCGCTTCCATCACAAGTTGGTAATAAAACCACTTGCGGTAATTGATATGTCACGGATTTAAGTATCGAACCGAGCGCTGATACAGAAACTGTTTGCCACTGGGATAAAGAACCTGATCCTGTTGCATTCAATGCGCGTTCATCAGGTGTCGGTGTCGCAAAAAGATTTGGCGATGATACATCTGTACTATTTTCCGAGCTTGTTTCCGGAGAAACAAAAAATCGAAGTTGTGAACTTAACCAAATACCAAGTCCAAAAAGCAGTGTAATAAAAATACAAGTGCCAAGCCTTTTTCGACGGGGTTTTTTCACTGGCACATGGGGAACATCAAGCAAATGTTGCGCCACTTCTTGAGGAGTTGATTGAGAAACAGCGGCAGTCTTTGTGTCAGGAACTTGTGACGGTGTAAGCTCAGGTGCTTCTTCAAAGGTAAGACCTGCTTCTTGCGCTTTTTGTGCTGGTGTTTTTTCTTCGTTTATGGTGTCAACCATGACAATTTTATTGTACACTATCCGCGTTCAAGATACGTTCCAGTTTCAGGATCTATCCCAATCGTATCGCCTTCTTTGATAAAAAGAGGAACGGTCACAATAGCGCCAGTTTCTGTCGTTACCATCTTCGTGGCTCCTGACGATGAATTTCCCTTAACCCCCTCAGAACTCTCTAATACCTTTAGCCAAATCTTTTTGGGAAAACGCACACCTACCGCCTCATCACCCAACACCAACACTTGATACGTATCGTTGGATCGCAAATATTTTACAAAGTCAGAAAGCAATGATTTTTTAATGTTGTATTGTTCAAAAGAAAAATTATCCATGAAAACAAATGCGTCGCTTTCTTTGTACAAAAACTGCATCTCTCTTGTCACGACATCAAGCTCTGTAGCCGACTCCCCAGACTTAAAGGTAAATTCTATTACCTTTCCACTTGTGAGCGACTTTAGTTTTGTTCGTACAAAAGCAGAGCCCTTCCCAGGATTTACAAAAGTCATATCGGTCATCAGGTTTGGTTCCCCCCGAAACTCAATAAATATGCCTTTTTTGAATTGTGTGGTGGTTATTTTTCCCATACAGAGTGTTATTATCCCATGAGTAATGTCTTTGAGACAACTACACTAAAAGTTTAAATACCTTGCGAGCATGTGTGCCACCACGCTTTTCATAAAATTTGTGGGCACGGGTAAGCGGCAAACTCGACGTTAATTCGATTGTATGGATATTGTGATCTTTGGCAAACTGTTTAATAAACTCCAGAAGTTTCGTACCAATTCCTTTCCCCCTCAGTGTTTTTTCAACAATAAAATCGTCAAGATGGGCAAATGGCTTTCCCGTAATAAAATCATGCAGGATGAAAAACGTTGCCGCTGCTATAATCCTGTCATTATCTTCCACGATAAATACTTTTCTATCCTCCCGCTTGATTGCCTCCAAATAATTCACACGCCCTTTTTCATGAGCTCTCACATTATCAGGATCAAAGCACACAAGCTCATTTACTATCTCACCGAGTTGATTTAAAAGGTGAAGCACTTGGTCACAATCAGTTTCTGTAGCAAGTCGTATAGTCATAAAATTTATGAAAGTAATTCCTCAATAGGAAAAAATAACGTGTCTTGAATTTTCTCTGTATCAGCAAAGAGCATGATCAGTCTATCAACGCCGACAGCAATTCCGCTGCACTGCGGCATTCCAACTTTAAGCGCGTCTATAAAATTGTGGTCATATTCATACGTAGTACGGTGTGCGCGTTTAATCGCTCGCAGCTCTTCTTTAAATCGCGAATCTTGTTCTTTCCAATTAGTAAGCTCTCCATAACAATCGCCAAGCTCCAAACCTTCAATGTAAAATTCAAATCGCTCAGCAAATCGTGGATCAGAATCTTTTTTACGCGCAAGAGCTCCCATGACAGAGGGAAATTCATACAGGATTGTCGGTTTTCCTCGCCCAAGATTGTGTTCGATTTCATTTAAAAAAATTTGGTTAAATAACGCTTCCCATGTCGTATGTATTTCTACTGCATACCCTTTCTTACGTGCAATAATTCTGGCTTTTTGTTCATCTAAGAATTCATTAAAATCTATATGTGCCCATTTATTGAATGCTTCTGTCACCGTTAATCTCTCCCATGATTTTGAAAGATCAACATGAGCATGTTGATACAGCAATTCTTTCGTAGTCCTTCCATTAGAAATCTCAAGAGAACGCAATAGGTATGTATTAATAAAAAGAAGTAGGTCTTCACAGTCTTTCATGATCTCTGTATACCCTACCCCCACACGATACCACTCCAAAATCGTAAACTCTGGGTTATGGGTGATACTTTGTGTCTCCATGTTTCGAAAGCTTTTCGTCACACTAAAGCAGTTGCCGATGCCGGCCACCAATAATTTTTTGAGCGGCACCTCAGGAGACGTTGAAAGATATGCGCGTGTTTTATTTCTATTTCTATCCAATAAGCTTGTTTCAAAAACTTCCAAATAACTTTCAGCAGGTGGGTGGCCAATGAGGATCGGTGTTTCTACTTCATGAAACCCTTGTCCCTCAAAAAACAATCGTATCGCTCGAAGCACGCGCTCTCGCACAAAATACTGTTGCCACAGCAAGGGGTTTTCTTTTAATTTTTGCCACGTTTTCATTTCGTAGGGTTATAAGAAGCGAAGTACTTTTGCTTTTTGACGAAGCTCTGCAAACCATCCCTGCAATTTTTCTGCAACTCCGCTAGTTATAATTGCTTGCTTTGCTTCTGTGCGAAGAGCTCCCTGATCCGTTGCCACGAGTGTCGCGCTATTTGTAGAAATATAGGCGTCGATATCTTTTTCAGAAACAACCATGTCTTTTGACAAAAGTTTTTCAACAGTCAATTGGAGCAAAACTTGCTTTTCAAAATCGCTTTTTGAAAGTCCCTGAAATTTTAACAGCTCATCAAGAGACACATCTGCTCCTAAACTTGCGACGATTTCTTTTTCTTTTGCTTCAAGGTCTTCTTTTGATATTATGATCCCTGCCTTTTTTGCCTCATCTTTGATAAGCATTTCGCCAATCATTCCCTCTAATGTTTGTTGACCAAACCTTGCACGCAATACACTGTGAAGCTGCCATGTAAAAATTGGTTTACCATTAACCAAAGAGGCTACCACCATGCCCTTATTCATACCAAGCAATACCAAAAGTAAAACAGCAAGAGCTACAGAAACTATTTGCACACGTCTTTTATTGGAAACTGGTTGCGTTCTGTAATTAGATACTATCTCGAGAGAATCAACCTTCGTTGTTTGTGGAATGACTTTTTTCTTTTTCATATAGAGTTAAGGATATCACATCGCAACAATAAAGAACAAGTTGTATTTTACTCTTCACTTTTTCTCTCCAATCTTCTATAGTCATACTATTATTTATTCTACTCGTTGGCTCCTTCATATGGCTATGAAAAAAATTTTTACACACAGTGCTTCTTGGCGCACAAACAGTATTCACGTGGCCGCAATTGTTGGATCAATCACCGTAATTGCGATCATAAGTTTTTTTTCCTTCATCTATATACAATGTACTTTTCCAATTATGAAGCTCTCTTGGGCTACTGAGGTGTCAAAAAATACGTGCTCACTCTATGCTAACAATTTTATAGAAAATAATGTTCTTGGTGCTCAAAATCAAAACACTTCAGGTGACATATCTACTCTTGAAAAATCACGGGACTATTGGCTACAAACCATAACTACTCATCCAGACTATGAAGATGCGTATGTGCAGCTTATTATTCTTTCGTATCAATTAAAAAACAACGAGGGCGTACGTCGCTACATTAATGCTCTCACAATACAAAACCCAATTCATAGTCAGCTGAATTTACTTATAAAACTTCTCGACAATGATAAGTGAAGCGCTCGAATCATTTTTTCTCTTCTGAGGGAGTCGTCGTAGGTGCTTTTTCTTTTTCACCATCCTTTGCTTCACCTGTGCCCTCAGTTGGGGTAACTCCCTCAGAAGCCGCGGCTGCTGCAGCTGCTTTTTCTGCCTCAAGCGCTTCTTCTTGAGCTTCTTTGCTGACGATTGCGGTAGCCTTTACTATACCCACCGATATGTCTGTGAGTATGCTAACTCCCACAGGGATAACAAGGTCTGAGACTAGCACCTCTTGATTTAAGTCAGTGAGCACTGAAACATCTACTTCAATTTTCTCAGGGAGCTCTGCCGGCAACGCCTCAACTTCCACCTCAGACAATAGTGTTAATAATACGGCCGTCTTAGAAACGACAGTGGGTGCCTCACCAACAAAAATGAGCGGCACGTTTGTTTTTACTTTCTGTTTAAGATCTACTTGATAAAATTCTACATGAAGTATGTCTGCTGACACAGGGTCCCTCTGAATATTGTGAATAAGCACTGGTTTTACTGTCGAATCGACCGTCAACTCTATAACCCCTGTTTCTCCTGCGTGGGCAAAGATTGCTTTAAATGCTAGAGCGTCGACCTCTAAAGAAAGACTTTCAAGTCCCTTTCCATAAACGTTTGCTGGGAGCGTTCCTTTCAGTCGTAAATTTTTGACTTTCCGGCCGGTATCCGCTCGTATCTTTCCAATAAGAGTATATTTTTTCATAGCGGCTTCTCAAACTCTATAGACATCTTTGCGTTTTTCCCAAGAGTTGTATTGTACTCAAGCCACCCTTGTTTTGCAAGGGCGCCATCTGATACAGCACGCCAGATAGCTGGGTACTGGATTGATATTTTCCAAGGAATTTTCTCTATCCCCGCTTGCTTTCCTATGACTATTGATAACGATGCACCTCGCGTAAACGACAATGCCGAAAGTCGTGTCGTTTTCACAGAAAGTCGTTTTGACCGCAATGGATCGACAACGAGGTATACGCCAACAACCATGTTGTCACCCTCATTCCCCACCTCATAATAAGGGGCTTGTTGTACGCCCTTCGTATTATCCTTTTTTAGTGTAATCGGCGATCCATCAACTTCTATTGACTCTACGTTGGTATACTGAGGATAATATGCTCGGATATACGAATGGTATTCCCCTCCCCCCTCAAGAATTTGTGCCGTTGATTTATTTATGATGTCGTACGTAAGCGCGTGGGTAATAGTCCCCGTGTCAGAAATCGTTATCGTGGATTCTGCCTCCCGTGATATAAAATAATTTACCTTATTCACCCCAAGGTTTGCCTCAATTACTTCCACATGCTCTGTTGTGCATGGGGCGTCTTTTGCATGCTGTACGCACGCCGCGCTCCCTATCCCTCCTGACCAGCCCCACTGTTGCAGTATTGAGGATAACTCTGTGTTTTGCATGTAAAACTGTATGTCTTTGGCGTCAAGCGCGTCGCTTATGGCAGAAAATAACGCACCCACTGACAACGAAGAATTCGTCGTAATATGAGAAAGTAACGCATTGGAAAGACTTCCCAAAAAATCTTTTTTTTGCGTAGATCCAGGGAAAAAATCGGTCTGTGTGTACAAAAGAGACTTTGCAAAAAAATTAGTTGAGGATATTCGATCGTTATAATCTATCAAATCCAAAGGTCCGGTCATTTCCAATAATTTAGTAATAAATGGCACGCTTATGCCGATGACTCCATCTACCAAAACTCCCATCTCTTTTTCGTAAAAACGCGCAGCTTGTGCTCCCGAATGCGTAAAATTTGGATCCCAATTACTATCTCGCAAATACCAATGCTCTTGCCCTAATATTTCTCTTATTGGTATTGGTGGATCAATATGACCTTTAAGTTGTCCATCAGCAGTGTATACATCTTGTACGTCTATATCAATAATTTTTCCATCCAGAAATGTCACCAACGCTATACTACCAATGAATCCTCCTGTTGGTCGCAGCTCCATACTGTTTTGCAATAACACCATGTATGTTTGCTTCTTACGATACCCAGCTAATTGGGGATACAGGGTAAATAATCTATCAAAATACGAAAGCTTATTGCGAATATTCTCTACCTTGTGTAATTGCGTTAAAGCAAAAGATTGAATCACTGGAATCGTAAAAGGCAGTCGCTGACTCTCCATGAGGGTTTGAAGCTGCGTTTGTACAAGCGCCAAATGTTGATCAAGCTGGACCACCTCGGATCGCAACGCAATGATGTCTGAGAGTCCTGTACCTGATTGACTATCGTCCTTTATACTAAACAGTCCTGTCACGACAGATTTTCCTGAAACGATAATTGAAAAGGCACTTTTTTCAGCGATTAACAGATTTGTCAATGTCAACACTACTCGTTCTTGATCGTTTATCACATGTTCGCCTACAAAAATCTTTCCTATTGGTGCCGCAATCCGAACAAACATATCTGCAGTCTGAATTCCCCGATCAGCAAGAACGAGGGCTCGACGAGCAAATCGTAAGTTTGCTGACGTTATAAATTTACCCCCTGCATACAATCCTGCGCCCGCCATGATAAGAGACATTAAGTATGACAAAACAAAAACTCCAATCCCCAACGCGACAACCGCTCCTACGATGAGAAATTTGTAAGCCGCGTGTTTCGTTTTATCTATTTGATGCAAAGAAGTTGGTTGAAATATTTGTTGCATTATTTCAGTTACGCGCATCTCATCGTTATTGTTTTTTTCGACAGAAGGAATCGGCTCACGTCTCGCTAGTGACGACATTACACTTTGAGATTGACATAAAGTCTGCTTTGTTCGGATTATCAACGATCTTGATGTTCCAGTAAATAATAATAAAAGAAACGTATGTAACATCTCATCATCTATGGGTTTTGCGTTTGTAAGTACTATGTTAAATTTTCGACCAAGATACCCGCTTACTTCGTTCTCGCCGCCCTCATAGAGTATCAGGAGTGTTTTCTCTGCGTTTTGTGTATAACGCGCAATGATTTCTTTCACATACTCGTTATCACCCGCTACTATATGGTATGTAATCCGTTCTTCAGTTTGACCATTCACAATCGTTAAGCACCCGTGCTTTGTAAGATATTCCCGCAACGGTTCTACGAATGCGACGTCTTGCGTGTGTATCAGTGCGACGGGCATATGCATATTGCCGTTGTCAGATGGGTGGGCGGCTTTAAGTATCATAGTAAAGAAGCACGTCTATAATTATTATGCCTGAGCTTATGCCCGAAAACAACATGAATCATCATGCTGATCCTTGCGATTGACGATAATGTGACATGAGCATGACAAGCGCACTATCTTGATGTTCTCTCATCCAAGGCGGCGTTTACTTGACGATCCGCTACTGTATTAAACTCCCTGCGAACCGCAATATAGCGTACTACCCCACCAAGCTCTTTTTCAAGCGCGCGAATGGAAAGAGCGTGCTTCATAAGCGTTGAATCTTTTATTTTAAACTTACCGTTTAACTGAGAAACCACAAGAAGTGAGTCAAGATAAAACTCATATGTGTTTGCGTCGCTATCAGATGATGATTGCATAGAAATCAATTGTTTGAGCGCGATAGAAACAGCGCTATATTCCGCAACATTATTGGTGGCAATTCCTATATACTTTCCGTAACCGTTAATTCTTTTCAATTTGCCATCTGGTTCTATTTGATCAATGATAACTCCCACCGCGGCATGTCCCGGATTACCTCTTGACCCTCCATCTGTATGAAGTATGTAGTGTTTCATTGTTTTTTGTATTCACTCCATGCGCGTAATAATACTGAATGCGTGGCAACCAATACAAGTGCTTCTGAACAGAGGGTAATCCACGCAGAAGCGTGCGCCCCATACGTCGGAACAAACAATACATTTGCGCCAATGTTTATCACCATTGCAATCAAATATATGACCGAAAGTTCCCATCGCTTATTGAAAACAAAAAGCATCCACATTACAAGTGACGACAAAAAAAATAATGGCAACGATAAAGCTAAAATTCGTAAATACTCGGCGCTAGTAGAAAAATCCGGCCGTATAACCGAAAGAAATGGCGCCAAAATCCACACACTTACTCCAAACACAACGGAAAGAAGTGTTAATGCAAAACCAAGTTTTCTATACCGCGTCACAAGGGAAATAAATGACTGTTGTTTGGATGTAAGCAGTATGGGGTATGAAGCGTTCATAATAAACGTAGGGATAACCAAAATCGTTTCAAAAAATCGGTAAGCAAATCCATAGGTACCAACTTCTATGGTGGTACGGGTGAGTGTCAATATAACGCTATCCGCGTGAGCATAAATGAGGTTTGCCATAAGCGTTAGCCCCACAGGAAACGATGCCACAAACAATTTTTTCATATACTCGCCGTTATAGTGTGTCGTCAACCTTTCGAGCCGACTCATACAGATAAATGCAAAAACAGCGGATGCGATGCTTGCGCTAAGGTACACGCCTGCACCAATAAGGGGTGGGGAGAAGGGGATTGTAGAAAAAAAATACAAGGCAAAAAGTCCTACAAAGCTTCCAAAACTCACGCTATAGAACGAATAGTCATACCGCAAATGTTTCTGAAACACTGCATTTGACGTTGTGATAATCGATTGAAACAGAATGGAGGGCGCATACAACAAAATTCCCGTTCTCACTACCAACGTGTATCCGTCATTGATACCTACAGGGACAACACCAAGAAGAACGTACGCTATACCGAGTAAAACAAAAGACCATAGGAGACGCAAAAAAAACAATGAGGGGAATGTGTATTGGGTTTGGGCGTCTGACAAATACACCGCATTAAACCCAAAATCCGCGATGATAAAAAATGCGCTTACATACATCACAACTTTCACGATGTCACCATAACCGAGAGGACCCAATAAGCGAGCAAGATACAGCGTGACAAAAAATGTCGTTCCCGCACCCACAATTTTTCCTGCGAGTTGGTAAAAAATGTTCGTAGAAATTTGTATTGCTGCAGATGAAGATTTTGGTGACAAAAACATCTTGGTTTCCATTGTATCACCAAGATTTAGTATTACGATCGATGGAAGCGCGAAGAAAGGTATAGGCCGATAAGCCACGCGGTGAGTAATTGTCCCTGCTGCAAGGACCACAGATAGTGATCAAACAATCCCAGGAAACCAAGAGCAATAAGAGCAGCTCCATATGCCGGAGTGTCAATGCCCACAGGGGTCAAATATTTTTTCATATGCCAGTAATAATAGGCGAGTATCATAAAGAAACCGCCAACCCCAACAATCCCTATCTCTGATAGCGCCAATAAATAGACGTTGTGCGTGGGCTGAATACCAACAATAAATATTACGTTTCGATCTCCTGTAAAAGATAAAACAAAATTACCAAGTCCCACACCTGTTGCCCAATGGTTTCCTATAACGGAAAGTGCAAAAATGTTTAATTTCTGCCTCACCAAGACGCTTTCATCAGAAACACTCAGAGGCAACACAAAAAGCAAGCCCGTGATTAGTGTGCCAATGACGATCACCGAGCCAAATTGCAATAAACGATTGCTCTTGTTTTGCGATCGAAAAACATATCGCCAAACCAAAAGCATTGCTCCTGTCACAATTACCACTCTACTCATGGAAAGAAAAAGCGCAGCGACAATAATCGTCGGAACTAAATAATGTACAACGTTCGTATAGACTTTATTAGTCTTTTTGATAATATAATCCTTTAGTGAAACGAGTAGAAATAGCGCGATTGAGAGATACCCGCCTAATACGTTGGGGTGCGCAAATGTCGCATAGGGACGCAATAATAACTGGCACGACTCAAGAAAGGGAGTGCACACATGGCCTCGCGCTATCAGAGGAGTATCAATGGTAAAGAGACGTTCTCCTAAAAACCTAAAAACACCGCCCACAGAATGCTGCAGTATAAACTGTACGATCGCTACTATCGATGAAAACAAGGCGCTTATTATCAACGCACGAAGGTACCATTTTTTTTCTTTACCATGAGAAGCGACATAAAAAACAATAAAACCAAACAATCCCGCCTTCGCCCATCGATAAAGAGCAATCTGCCAAGAAAAAGCGTTGAATATATTAAGCAGGGCAATGCTGATAACGGCCGCTGATAGCACTATATAAACGCGGTGTTTTTTAGACCAAACACGACTACTGCTTGGCGTAAGAAAAAGAAACGATAATGCCCAAAAAATCATAGCAGCAAGAGCTAAACAATCGGTGAAATAGACGGTTGGAGAGAGATAATCAATGCGTCTTCCTAAAAAAATCGTCCAGATTGGCCAAAAATGAAGCCCCAACTGAACAGGAATACAAAAACCGAGAATGCGCATCAAATACAAAGAGAATTTTTCTGCCCACATACTCACATCTTACGACTTTGGTCTCACAAGAAGCGTTCTGTTTTCGCCTTCGCCAGTTGATTCTGTTTGGACACGATCATCTCCTGAGAGTGTTAAATGAACGATGCGCCTTTCAGACGGTGAAAGGCGAGGCAAATCAACTTCGCGACCCATAGAAACTGCGCGATCTGCAGCTCTAAGCGCCATATGCATGAGCGCTTCTTCTCGCTTCTCTCTATAGTCGCCAACGTTTACATAAATCTTTACCCATCTACCAAGCTCCTTAGAAACAATAATGCCCAAAATTACCTGCATACTCTCAAGCGTTTTTCCATGATATCCTATAAGAAGCCCTGTTTCTTCTGTTTCAATCGCCACGCGAAAAGCATCTGTTTCATCCGTAGACACCGAAACAGCACCTGTTAATTCAAGTTTTGACAGAACCTTCTCTGTAAGCTGTTGAATATGAGTGGTGTCGTCCATAACCATTACTCCTTATTTACGCGCAGTTGCTGCATGATACCAAAAAGTCCAAACACGTTCCAGTAGAGAGATAATCCGAGCGGGAACTGGAAAGCAAACATACCAAACATAATCGGGGTAATAAGCATCATCTGTTTTTGCATCTCTGCTGCTGTGTCAACCTTCGGCTCTTCTTTTTTGCCATCGGTATTCTTCTTAATTTCTTTCTTGTTAACTGTTGATTGTGAATTGTTCATAGTCGCCGAAGGTTGCGGCATCATTAACTTACTTTGCCAAAACTGTAATGCTGCAGTGATCACAGGGATTGTAAGCAGCCACCAACCATGCGTCTGCCAGCTTGAGGGCTTCAACCCAAGACTTACCCCAAAAAAATTTAGGTCAAACGATTGAATCTGAAGCACGGTACTATAAACCACCTTGTTTAAATCTACTACGAGCTTTTCCATGTTTCCGTTTTGTAATACTTGATAAAACACATTGTAGAGAGCAATAAGAACGGGCATTTGAACAAGCAGAGGCAAACACCCCGCGGCAGGATTAACCCCGTGCTGTTTGTACAAATCCATTTGTGCTTTTTGAAGTGCTGGTTTATCGTCTTTATGCCTACTCGTAAGCTCATCAAGGTGTGGTTTTAACCCCGCCATTTGTTTGGCAGAACGAAGTTGTGCGCGGGTAAGAGGGTAGAGAAGCAAACGAATAGCAACAGTCAATAAAATGACTGCAAACCCTAAAGGACCGGGCACGTGAAGCGCTTCAAACGCCTTATAAAATACCATCAATAAATTGATGATTGGCCAAACAAAAAATTGATTCCAGAATGTCATTTCTACCATATATAATAATTCACAATCTCCAATGCTCAATATCCGACATGAAAAAAATCATTTTATATAATCTTTAATCCTTGTTGTGTATTGTGACTTGGTCATTGAGATTTCTTTTCGGTACTGGATCAAAACCCGAACCGCCAAATGGATTACATCGTATAATTCGTCGTACACCTAAATACAATCCGTATAGTATACCATAGGTGCTCACCGCCTCGTATGTGTAATCGCTACATCGTGGTGCAAACCGACAAAACGTTCCTGTCGTTGTCCCTGCAAAGCGATGAAGTGTCACGGCTAGTGGGCCCGTGTCGAAAGACAAAAATCGCTGATAGAAACGGATACTTGCTAATACTATTTTTTTCATGGCGCTATTTTTTTAGTGCTGCAAACAATTCTTTAAATAAAGCCTCTGCAAATTGAGATGTAGTTGGGTGTAGTTTTTGCTCGACCACTACTACATATCCAAAAGAGGGTGTAAACACATCAATCGTCGACAGGGCTGCGTGGCGCAGGCACCGCTTTATTCTTTTACGAACAACTGCTGTTTTTTCCACCTTCGATGAAACTATAAATCCCACATGGGGCGTACCAGTCTCTAATAATTTAGCCCAAACAAGCTTGAGGCCGTTGTAACGAAAAAACTTTCCGCGTCGCAACACGAGGCGCATTTCTTTGGAAGTGGCTCTATACTGTTTTGGCAGCATACAAAATTTGAGGAGTTGTCAAAGCTAAACGGTAAGACGCTTGCGACCCGTAAGTCTTCTGCGCTTCAACACTTTTCGACTTATGGCCGACTTCATACGACTTCGAAATCCATGTACACGTTTACGTTTAAGTTTTTTTGGCTGATATACTCGCTTTGGCATATACACACAGTATACCAGAATATTTCACTTGATCGCAAGTCGCTTCACCCAAAACGCAAATTGTTCGCCACGATCTTTATAATCTTTAAACTGATCAAAGCTCGTTGCGGCGGGGGAGAGAACACAAATTTTTCCGCTGGCAGTATGGGTATATGCAGCCTCCACCGCGTCTTTCATTGTAAGTACTTCTATGCTGGTAATTGCGTGATTATGAGTTTGAAGCGCATCAGAAACTCTTCTTCCCGTAGCACCCATAAGGATAAGAGTTTTTATTGATGATCTCGAAAGAGACTTACCAAGATCTTCATACGAAATGCCCCGATCAAACCCTCCAGCTATAAGCGTTTCTGTAGCCGGCCCCAACGCTTGGATTGCGTGAATGGTTGCCTCTGGGATAGTAGCAAGAGAGTCGTTATAAAAACGTATCCCTTTGTGTTCCCCTATAAACTCTAGCCTATGAGGAAGCGGGATAAATGTGCGAAGACCATTTTGTATGTATTCTCTTGGGAGGCCAAACAACAAACAGGTAGAAACAGCAGCTGCTATATTTTCTTTGTTCCCCAACAGCGCGGTACTAAAATTTAAACTTGTGTCAGATGGAGTATATACTATTTTTCTTCCCTTAGACCTCACGGCTATTGCCGTTGCGGTTTCGCTTTCACTACTGTACACGACACTGTCTTTTTCTTTTTGAAACATTACCATGCGAGACTTGGCCGCAAAATATGCATCGAATGAACCATAATAATCCAAATGCTCTGAAACAACAGGCAAAACGACGGCAATGTTTGGACTGTATCGCACATCAGACAATTGATGACTAGATAATTCAAAAACGTAAATTGTACCATGTGTCTCGTTTGCGCAGAAATCAAGCGCGGGTTTACCAATATTTCCGACCACTCGAACGTCTGAAAACTTTTGTGACAAAAGGTGGCCAATCAAACTTGAGGTTGTGCTTTTTCCTTTTGTGCCCGTTACTCCTATAACCATCGCAGGGTTTCGTGAAAAAAATATATTTGTAGCACTCGTAAGCCAACCGCCCCCCTTACAATATGAAACCAGCTCTGGGGTGTCTTTGGAAACGCCGGGAGAGCGCACTATTGTGTCAAAGTGGTGTAAATCAGCAAGCCAACGCTCTCCTGTTTGTGTGGTTATGACGGGAAATTTCGGAGCAATTATTTTTTTGTCGGCTATTGAAATGCGTATATTAGGACAAGATAGGGCAAGATATCTGTGCACACTCGCGCCTTCACGTCCGTATCCCACGATAAGCACGTTTTTACCACGGATTTCGTTTGTGTGTTTGTTTTTTTGTTTCATGGTTCTTTTTGCGATTTTTCCCACGCGCTCAATAGAAGCGTCGCGTGCTCATCAGGAACATTATGATTTCCGTCTATATGATTAAACGCACGTGTAGATAGCTCATTTACATCTTGATCTTTTATTCCCGCTTCTACTTTAATCAACAAAAGCCCCTCTGGAATTTTTCGCTTGATGCTTTTATACAACCGTAATGAAAAAAGAAGGGCCAGTTTTGCCTCATCCCTTGTTCCAACGCACTCAAACGGCTTCACCGCATCAATGCCGACAAGCTCACGAAGAAACGTAAGTATCGTGGCTTTTAAAAAGTAATCTTCTCCAAATATCTTCATCATCGTTTCATACGATACAAAAGGGAAAAGTGTCAAATACGTAAACGCACACTTGGCGCAGTTGCCACACCACCCGTTACTAATGCGCGCCTTATTACAGCTTCTAAAAAGGGGCAGTATTTGCAATTCTTGCGAAAACATTTTACTTATCTGAAGATCGTTAAATGGTCGCATCGCACTAAAATATGCTATAGACGGGGTCAATTCATTTTCAATATGTGCACGAAACAAATTCTCGTAACGCAATGACTTTGAATACTGATGGTTTATTTCTGTCCCTTTGTACAGGACGTTTCCCTCGTTGGCACCCTGCTCGTTTGCTACAATTACATTTTCGTACCCATAAAGCGCTGCAACCGTCGAGCCAATAAAAGACAACAGCGCTGAAAAGGGTGTGTGTCCATTTAAATACCCATTTTTATTTAATTCTTGCAGTTTAGGATCAAGGACTCGAGTAACCACGATTGGATCTTTAAGGCTCAAGGCGCGTATTGTGTCTAATGCCGCTCCTGAGGGGTTAACAACCATTGGCGCAATTTTTCTGTTGCTTTTTTTTGCTAATAAAGAAAGAAGAAGCGATGAATCTTTTCCGCCGCCAACCAATACAAGGTCGGTAGGTTTCGTATCTATGGCAATTGGTTCTTTTCTTCCCTCGCCCCCCGATCGAATAGTAAAAAAATCGTTGACTGTAAAATCTATCTTATTTATATAATAAAATTCCCCAAGCCCATGAAAAAATAGGTCTTCAAAAAATCGTGTGCTGGTGGACGAAAGCTGGCCGGCCTCAACAAACAATTCTTTGGGACAAGCCGCTTTCCAATAGCTTATTGCCTCAACAACTCCCAACTGAAAAAGAAACCTATCAATCGTTGTTATGTCAACTCCTTGTGGACGCGGAAAATAAAACGTTGATTTAAGCTCAATGTCCGGTTCTAGTGTGTAGGAGTAAACAACCACAAGGCCGGCTTCTGTTTTTTTTACGCTGTAAGCCTTGTACACAAGGTTTGGGTGCAGGTCTCGTAATTTCTCGATAGTCATCATTCACATTGTATCAAACATGCTTTACCCTTGACAAAGCTGCTCCTGTTTTGTAGGATGTGGATAACTTTTCCACACTGTCTCCTTGCCCCACTTTTTATGGATCTTACACGTATTTGGAAGTCTGTTTTGTCTGAGATAGAACTTTCTGTATCAAAAGCTACGTATCAAACACACTTTGCCCACTCACTGCTGCTTTCTATTGATAATGACGTTGTGTCGCTGGGGTTTCCTAGCCCAATAATGCGAACGCTTGCTGAGACTCGCTATTATAGTTTAATTAAAAGCATTTTAGACAACAAGACGGGTCGAAACACAAGTCTCGTATTTTCTGTGATTGCCAAAAAAGAATCATCAACAGCCTCCATGGGCCCGCTATTTTCACAAACAGCAGAGCCTCAAGCGCCAACCGCCGCGTCCGTCGCGCGCCGATATCACATCAGCCCAGACCTAACTTTTGACAACTTTGCTGTTTCGACAAGCAATCAGTTAGCGTACGCTGCAGCGACTGCGGTAGCTAAATCCCCAAGCTCTGCATACAACCCTCTCTTTCTCTATGGTGGGGTGGGGGTAGGAAAAACACATCTTATGCATGCTATCGCAAACAGCATGCTCAAAAAAGGAAGCCTGCGAGTAGTGTACTGTATGGGCGAAGAATTTTTAAATGAAATCATAGAGGCCATACAAACCAAAACCGCTCGTCAGTTTAAACAAAAGTATCGAAGCGCACAGCTTTTAATCGTCGACGACGTACAATTTATCGCAGGGAAACAAACCGCGCAAGAGGAGTTCTTCCACACCTTTAACGCCGTACTTCGTGAGGGGGGTCAAATTTTGCTTTCATCAGACAGGCCGCCACACGAAATATCAAAATTAGAAGACAGACTGCGAAGCCGATTCGAGGGTGGATTAATAGTAGACATTTCTCAGCCAGACTTTGAACTTCGCGCGGCCATTATAAACATCAAAGCTATTATGTTGGGTCTGTCCATGCCAAACGACTGTGCACAGCTTATTGCGGCAAACATCATGGACGCAAGAGCAATTGAGGGGTTCCTTAGAAGACTTACGACCGTGAGCGCGTCAAAAAGTGAACCCATAACGCCCGAGCTTATTTCTGGGATACTAAACACCAAGCCCCTTTCTGCTGGTCAAGCAAACAAACTAACCAAACGCGTCAATCCACAAGAGGTGTTGGAGGCGGTGGCATCCTACTATGACATTAAATCTACACAACTAAAGGGTCCAAAACGCGACAGGCCCATCGCAAGACCAAGACAGGTATTTATGTACATAGCAAAAAATGAGCTTGGCCTTACGTACCAAGACATTGGTGGGCTTTTGGGCGGGCGAGACCACACCACAATAATGCACGGGGTCGAGACTGTTACACACGAGTTGTCCACAAACGAGCACCTTCGAAACGCGCTTGTGGGGATAAAACAAAAATTATGGGTTTAGTAAGGATTGGGTTTTCCACTTCTCCACATTTTCCCTCTTTTTATCCACAAACTTATCCACTTTTCTTTCTTCTTGTTTTTTCGTTTTTCCACTTTTTTCTTTTACTTGTTTTTCCCGCCATTGACAGACAAACACAAAAACCATACACTTTTCCACACCCATTTCTAATTACTACTACTAATTAGATTACTTATTAAACAACACATGAACACACAAATACTCCAAGAAAATTTTATGCGGGCGCTTTCCCGCGTAGGAAGAATAATTCCCCCAAGACCACAAATCCCAATATTACAAAATATTAAACTGAAAGCCACAAAAGAAGGAATAGAGATGATTACCACAAACATGGAGACTACAATTGCATTGTGGGCCGGCGGAAAAACACAAAAGGCAGGAGAGGCGTGCGTCCCAGCAAGACTTCTGACAGAGTTCGTTTCTACACTTCCTCAATCCACAGTTACCCTGTCTTTTGAAGACGGAAGCCTTGTCGTTTCGTGTGGAACGTACAAGGCAAGCATCCCAACAGCCCCAGTTGCGGAGTTTCCTGAAACCCCAGTGTTTGAAGAGAAAAAAAGTGCAAAAACAGACAAGGCTCTTTTTATGGACGCCGTGTCCTCTGTGTTGTTTGCAGCAGCATCAGACGAGGGAAGACCAGTGCTCACGGGAATAAAGGTAAAAAAAGATGAGGAAGGAATAGTGTTAGCCGCCACCGACGGGTATAGATTATCTGTACGACACGTCAGGGCAAACCTGTCACTAGAAGAAGGAATCATCATTCCGGCAAAGGCGTTGTTTGAAGTTGTTAAAATGTGTCAGGAAGAGAAAGAAGATCAAGAGCTTGTTGTAAGCAACTTACAGGACAAGCAAATAGGGTTTAAAATAGGAGAAACCTCTCTTTATACGCGTCTTCTTTCGGGAGAATATCCGTCTTTTGAAAGAATTATCCCAAAAAACTTTACGACGAGAACGCTGGTCGATAAAGAATTGCTTTTACATGCGGCCAAGTCTGCAGCCGTTTTTGCTCGGGACAACGCAAACATAATAAAATTAAGCTTTGCCAAGCAAAAAATTATCGTCTCTGCAAACGCTCCCCAAACAGGAGGAAATACTGTAGATGTGGATGCGAAAATAGACGGCGACGGGGGAGAAATCGCATTTAATTCAAGGTTTCTTATCGAATATCTTTCAAATACCACGGAAGAAGAAGTGCTGTTTGAAATGACGGGAGCATTAAATCCGGGAGTTTTTAAGTCTCCTAAAGACGAAGGGCAACTTCATATTATAATGCCTGTACGGATTAGCGGGTAAAAGCATGACCCCTATTCTTGTTCTGTGGGTGGTGGTATCAATGAATATCCTGTTGAGTAGGCGGAAAGAAAGTAATCCTTAGTTGTAATTGGAAAATACCAACGCTCATAAATAATTTGTGAGGCGGGGTTTGCAAGAACCGCCACTCCCCGTGTAAGATTTACAAAGAGATTAAACCCAAGGGGCGAATAAGGACCATAAAGCACCAAGTCCGGTTTTTGAAAATTTTCATACACTTCCGAAAAAGGCGCGTTTGGCAATACGGGCTCAATAATTAAAGAAACAACCCCATCTTTATTCAAATATACGGAAACGCTTCTTTCTTTATCTAATGACGGATACTCATATATTAATGAACCACCAATTGTCGTCTCCTTAATTGGTTTTTCAAAAAAATCTTCAACAATAGATTTTAGCGTTTTCCCCGGAACAAGTGAGCGATAAGAAGATTGTTGAATTGATAAGGGGGGTTGTTGGGTTTTTGGTGTTGTGCTGCGGGAAACGAAAAACCAAACCCCCAAAAGAATTGCAATTATTACAACAATAACTATTTTTAGTTTTATTGGCATGTTGAAAACATATTTTGCATAAAAGAATATCCCTTTTCACATTTTTGTTTAAGAAGTGGGTCGCCAATCATATACATGCCCGCCGCCTCAGCAAAAGTTTCTGATGGCCACTCGATCCATCCATAAGTTCCAAGAGGACCACAATAGCCTTTAGCAAGATAAGAATTATAAATATTTATCTTACTATATTGTATTTGATGTGCTAATTCATGCGCAATAAGACGGGCCAGAGATCGGGTAGAGGATGCAGAAAAGGCGCCATCATAGAAAAAAATATACCCAGGCTTAGCACTGGGCGCCCACGCCCAATACCCGCTTGAGCTCGTTGTATTAAAAGCCGTGAAGTTAACGGCGTTGGCAGGACACTCAAGAATGCACGAATAAAGCCCAATTTGGGGGTACGCTTTAAGTGCTGTGTTCATTTTGTCTTGTTGCGAAGAGTTAAATTGATATGATTTTTTGTTGTCTGGGGCGCTGGTTCCAGCGCCATATTGTATACACGCATTCGGGCTTTGTTTGATGGGACCAAAATCAGGAACAGGAAAATTTCTATTATCTTCATGAAAATCTTCGCCCTTAGATTGTAGAGACGCTAACAACGCGCTCATTTTTTGCATGATTGAGAGATGAGGGATATTTAAAAATGTCGGAAAGACAAAAAGAATAACAATAGTTGCAATGACCACAAGCGAAAGAAGGAGTGGTAAATCTTCTGAAAGAGGGGTAGGGACAGCGGCAGCACGACGGGATGCGTGAAGTTGTCTTGAAATTGACGGGCCGGCAAACGCAAATCCGACGAACCGATCAAAAGCGCTCGCGAGAGCATCCCCTCCTAACGATCCGAGCTTATACAGCCCTACAGAAGGAAGCCACCCTCGTTGGATCGTGCTTTTTTTGAAAGACATCGCGTATTGGGAACGCATCGACTCAATGTGCCACGGCATGATATTTGGTCCTAAAAAAGAAAATCCTTTTGGGGCATTGCTACTGGCTCTCGCTAGTTCAAAATAATCAAATAATTTTTCTTTTGTTCCTTGGTTTGTCGCTATATTGAGTGGGCCGCGAAACACTGCGCCAAACACGTCACCAAAAATGGCGGTTGACTGCGACATTGTGGGTTTTTCGTTGGCCCCCTTGAGGATATTCTGGGTGACGAATCCAAAGACAGAAGAGTGAATAAATTTTTCACCCAACCTATCTGATAACTGATTAACCCCCGTTATGACCGAACGAAGCGTGCCATTAATTTTTTCCTTAAGAAGCATTTCTCGCAGTGGTTCCCCAACGAGAGAGAGGATGCTGTCGGCCGCTTGTTGCGCCCCCTTTATCGCGCCCCTTGTGTTCGAGTTTGAAAAAAACGGCCCCCTTGTCGTGAGCGGTTTTGTTCCAAGCGAGGCAACAGCCTCTGCGGTTTGTGCTAGTTTTACGGCGCGTACAGAGACGTCAGAGAGTAAAGCGTTTTCACCTGCATGCAAAAATACGTCTGCCACCACGTCAGGGCGGGAAAGGTCGGCGTGGGTGAAAAGGGTGGCAAGCGCCTCGCGCTCCATGTTTGTTTCTCTCCACGACCCCAAAACGGTACTGGTGGCATCTTTAGATATGGTTGACCCGATTATTTTTTCAAACGCTGGGTCAGAAATTCCAAGTCCTGCTGTGAGGCCTTTGACGAATTTTTGTTGTGCCTCTTGGGAAGATGGTTCTCTCGATGAGAGAGACAACGCGGCATCAACAGCGGTGTCCATTTTTGTTTCAGGAATTATGCTGCTTGTGCGAATGCTGTATTGAGAAACAAGTGCGTGTATGAACTCTCTCCGTGTTTGTTTTTGGTGTATAGCCCTTGTCTTTGTTTCTTTGCGTATGGTTTCAAATGCAAAATGTTCAAGTTCTGCCGCATTGCGCGTTTGTTTCTCGTCGCGTAAAACGTCTGGGGCTTGTGAAGAAAATGCGGGTAACTCCAGCAGGCGACTTTTGGTTTGGCTAAAAATTGAAAGAAGAGTGGCTTTTAATGATTCGTCGCTTTCAGCTGTCGCGCTGGATAAGTCTTGCGCGTGTTGGGAAAGAAGCGCGCGCATGTATTCGTATTGAGACGACGCGACTATCGCTTCTTCTGTCGTTATTGCTCCAGACTGTAAGTCGTCAAGGATGTTGTCTATAAATTCGCCTAATTGTTGTTTGTTTGCCATACATTAGTTATGTGACGGTTTCGACGGTAAACACTGGGCGATTGGTTGATGGGGGCGCGGGCACAGCAGGCGCTTGTGGTTCTAGTTTTTTCACTGCGTCTTGTGGTTTGGTGGTGGCCAGCGCGTGTTCTTCTGGGCTTGCCACCACTCTCATGGCAGCATGTGCGGGACCAGCAAAAAACAATCCTTGTCCAACGTCTGACGAGAGGAGAAGATGTTTTTCTCCTTCGGACAAGAAAAACACGTCTGCTATTTTTTCTATCGCCGCGGTTGATTGCTTTAGGAGTATCTGCATGCTGCTGTTTTGGATGATCGCGGTGCCCATGTCTGTGCCCAAGAAATCTTCGACATCTTGTGTAATTGTGGTCATCCCAAGAAAGTATTTGCGCGCGCGCTTAGCGATGCTATAGAGAAACGTAGCCGAGTCTTGATACTTCATAAGATACCACGCCTCGTCTACGATAAGAAGCCGACGTCTCTTATCGTGTCTAATTTTGTTCCAGATAAAGTCCAAGATGAGAAACATGGCAATGGGCCGTAATTCGTCTTCAAGATCGCGTATAGAGAAGACAGTAAGCTGATTGCGTATAGCGACATTTGTTTGCTGATCAAAGATGCCCACTAAACTTCCTCGGACAAATTTTTCTATGCGGTCAGCTAACCCCTTGGCGAGGGCTTCTTCCATGCCAACGAGCGTTTTATATAGGTCTTCCATCAGCGGCGGCTCCTTACTGTGGGTTTCAGGATCAGGAGTAATGCCTTTTTGTTTATAGGTTAAAATGAGCGCGCGATCCAAAAGCGCATCTTCAGAGGGCGTTAATTTTCCCATAACGACACGGAAGAATCCGTGAAGTGATAGTATTTTTTGGCTCAGTTCCCCAGCGTTTGCGTCTTGCCCCGCAAGAAGCGCTAAATCAAACGGATTTATTTTTGTTTCCGATCCGAAACGGAAGCGCACATACTCGCCGCCCATCGCAAAGGTAAGCGCTTCGTATTCATTTTCAGGATCAAGAATTATAACTTCCGTGTCAAACATCATTGATCGCATGATTTCAAGCTTAATCATAAAACTTTTACCGCTACCAGACTTACCAAAAACAACCGCGTTTGCATTCTCTAAAGTGAAGCGATCAAAGATAATTAACGAATCATTGTGCTCGTTTAGCCCATATAATATTCCTTCGTTGGCGGTAAGTTCTGAAGTGGTAAACGGAAAAGTTGTAGCGAGTGACGTTGTGTCCATGTTTCGTGTGACCATGAGCCTATCTTTACCCATAGGGAGGGTTGTTTTAAATCCCTCTTCCATCTGAAGTACCGCCTTTTTAGTGACGATAAGAAGTGATCCCAAAGTTGCCTCTACTTGGTTGGTGGTTTTATCAAGGTCTTCTTTAGATTTTGCCGGTATCGTGACGTAGAGTGCAAATTGGAAAAATCGTTCTGACCCCTTTGCTAATTCTTGTTGAAGCCCCAAGGCATCTTCAAGCGCCACCTGAATGGAAGGCTCTATCACGCGACCGCGTTTAAGATCTGATTGTATGGTGGCTTCCATTTCTCCCACCTTGCGTTTTAAACTTTCAAGCACTTCTTCTGATCGAGTGGGGTAGATGTACATAGAAATGTTTAGCGTATGGTTAAATGATATAAGAGGCTCTAACCAATTAGCAGAAACAAATCGAGGATAGCCAGCAGTAAACAGTGTTCTGTAGTGCCAATCGCCTATCGTTACATCGTTGAAATCTACCTCAATTGCCGGAGGAGATATGACGTCCAAGATGGAGATTGATTCCTCAGTAGTAGCAGTGGTGACTGAAATTTTATTGCCAGCTTGGGTTTTTGTAAATGTACCAAGAAGTGATGATAAAAGCGTGTTATTTGACATGTGTCTCCTTTTTGATAATAAGACGTGATATGTCAGGCGGGGGAGACCCAGCGTTGTATGCAGAAAAGTAGAGCTTGATAAGTTGTTCGGTAGAAAGCTGTGAGGCGCGAAGCCCCACACGCGTTAAAAGTCGCACCAAATGATCCTTTTTGGGAATAAGTACTATTTCTGCGCGATCTAAGATGTATTTTTTTTCAAACGGAAGACCTGATTTTTTTGTATTAAAAAGCGCTGACGCAGAAATTCCAAGTTCCACAGCAGTAAACGGGAGGACGATATAAAATTTTTTATCTAGCACCACCTTTTCTTTGACCATTGAAGCCACGAATGAACGATAACTATGAATGCTTTTTTGAAGCTTTGGATTTTTTTGAGTTTTTTCTTTTTCTTCAAGAAGCCCTAAGTATGCAGATATGTCTTTGTGTATGGTTTGGATAATAAGCTGTATGGGAAACGAAAGCGAATTTAAGAGTCCAGCGTAAGAATAGATGATTGCATCTTGCTCCTTTTCTGATAATAACCCAAAATTTACGGCAGTTGTTGCTATGACTAGCGCCACTGATCCGTCAGAAAAAAGGATGAGGTCGCGATCCACGTCAGCAATCTCGGTGAAAAGTTGTGTGGAGGAACGGATGGGTGAGATTGGGTTTGTCATACGTTACATTGGTGGTTTACCAAAAATGTCTTGCGCGATTTTATCGCGCGTTACCTGTTTTTGACTTTTGGCAATTATTTCTAATGCTGGTACTACAGACCCGTTTAGCGTTACCTGCGCGCGATCAAAGGTAAAGCGCCCTCGTGGATCTTCAATTTCTATGACATAGACGCCATTTGGTAGTGGTGTGGATGCCGCAAGTTGTCCTAATTTGTTGGTTTTTAACGCTCGCATAGGGATGCCGTCGGCGTTTGTAACCGTAATAAGAATGGCAGGAAGAAATCCTCCCGCACCGTCTTTTACGATACCCGTAATGACGTTTGGAACACTGGTAAATCGCGGGATGCCAGCTCGCACCCCCGCATCTATGGAACTGAAAGGGCGCACAGTAGGCGCGCTGTTTGTGATTGATGCGACAAGGTCTTTTTCTTCTGCATTGGTGGCTTTTTTTGTGGAGGACGTGTTTTCAATTTGTCTTTTGAGACGGATAAGCTCGTCGTCTGTGTGCGTTTTTTCTTTGAGCACATTGGTCAACTGCGCTTGTAATTCAAGCACACGATCATCCGTGACGTTTTTTGTGGAAAGCTGGTTGCGAAGTGCGGCGACTGCCGCTTCTAATTCTTGTATGTGATGGGTGTCTACAGGAGCCTGTGCGGGCCCAGCCAGGGGCTGGTCAGCCTTTGGCTGAGGTTCAGGTGGTTTTACCCCTGTGACAGACCTCGTCGTTGGCGTTACCCCTTGTGACGGATGAGAAGGGGTCGTAAAAAATCCCAATACCTGATCGATAAAGGATGTTGGTTTATGTGAGGAGATGATTTTTGGCGTTGCCGTGAGCGATGGTGGCGCATAAATATGTGAGACTGATGGTTGTGTGGGCGACACGAGAACTGTAACCCCTTGTGTTCCTTGTGGAGGCGTTGTAGGCGGCATTTTTGATATTTTTGGAGCTGCGATAATCGGTGCGTGACCCTTTTGCCAAATATATTGCGTCGGACTATAAATACTTTTGAAAAAAGAAAATACCCAGACATCCATAGGTCGTTCTTCTATAGGAACAAACGCAAATCCTACACCGAGTAAGGCAAATCCGGCAGCAAGAGGCCATGTGAAGAAAAAAGGCAAGGGCAACTTGTATGAAATAATTGCCAAGACGCCCCCAGCACACAAGTACCCAAATTGCTTTAAGGTCATGTCGCCGACTAAGCGAAATTGAAATGTGGTAACGTTTTGAGGAACTGGATGTTGCTCCATATAACCATTGTAGGAATGGATGTGACATGTGACAAGGGGCACAAAGCGCATCAGGACCGTGAAAACTCGTATTTTAATGTTTCACGAACACGGAGAATTTTTTCACGTATGATAAGATAGATGCATGGAAAAGGGTAATGTTTTGTTGGAAGTTACAAATAGTCGTGACAGCGAAGAAAAACCCCTTGCGATGGAACAGGTGTTTGCAGCACTAGGCGGAAAATCCCACATTGGTTTTATAGAATGGCTGATGGGGAAACGTGAACACCATGAATTTATTAGTTTTGAAATCGTTGCAGTAAACAGCCAAGTTCATTTTTTTGTGGGCGTATCTTTAGAGAAACGCTCGTATATTGAGAGTCAACTTACTGCTCAATATCCAAGAGTAATGTTGACGCCTGTTTCAGATTATGCCCAAGCATTTTTTTCGTTGCCCCACGCGACAGGAACTATTGTTTTGTCCAACAGTTTCTACTACCCACTAAAAACGTACAAAGATTTAAAAGACGTGGATATATTAGCAAGTGTTTTAGGGCAAATCGCAAAATTACCAAAACAGCAAGCAGTTGCTTTGCAGTTATGCATTACGCCCGCTGGAAACAGCTGGCAACGGAAGGGAGCAAGCGTGATTGCGGCGGGTGTTCCCGATGCATCATCAACCACGGGACGAACAAAAACTCATCCGCACAGTCGCATTATCGAACAAAAACTTTCCCAAGTCGGGTTTCTTTCCGCGTTTCGTGTTGTAAGCGTTGGACAAACAGAGACTCAAGCAGACGGGCTGCTTTCAAGTATCGCGGGGACGCTCGGTGTATATACGCTGGGCGAAGGAAATGCGCTTGTCATTACCAAGCATGCGTTTTGGCAAAAGAAGGCATTTATGAACGGGTTCATTAAGAGAAATGGTCAGGGTGCTCTAAAGGGTCAAATATTGGGCAACGCAGAATTAGCTTCCGTTTGGCATCCGCCAGGATTAGGACTCTCGATGATAAAAAATATACAATGGGGTGTGCGCCTTTTGGGTGAACCCCCCGCAAATCTTCCGATTGCTACTGATGATGAGGAGCAACGAAAACATATTAATTTTTTTGCGCGCACAGAATTCAAAAATACGATAACCACGTTTGGTGTTGAGCGGACGGATAGAAGAAAGCATCTCTATATAATCGGAAAAACAGGGACAGGGAAGTCAACCCTCATTGCAAATATGGCGATTAACGACATGAAAAATGGTGAAGGGGTGGCAGTCATTGATCCGCATGGAGATCTTACAGATATTTTGTTAACATACGTGCCATCACACCGCATTAATGATGTCGCATATTTAGACCCTGCTGATATTGAGCACCCGTTTCACTTAAATCCTTTGGAGGTAAAAAATCCAGCATATAGAGATTTGGTGGCATCAGGCATAGTCTCGATATTTTATAAGCTGTATCACATGAGTTGGGGGCCCCGCCTTGAATATATTTTACGTAATACTATCTTGACGCTCACACACGTTCCCGACTCTACATTTTTAGATATTCCG
Source organism: uncultured Gammaproteobacteria bacterium (assembly GCA_964361785.1). Classification (GTDB taxonomy): domain Bacteria; phylum Patescibacteriota; class Microgenomatia; order UBA10105; family UBA927; genus UBA927. The sequence continues at coordinate 48,489 of CAYIBX010000003.1, forward strand.
GAACTTCTCACGAATGAAAAATTTCGTATGAAGGTCATAGAAAATCTTGATGACAAAGTGCTCAAGAGTTTTTGGGTAAATGAGTTTAATAAATTATCACCTCAACTTCGCAGCGAATCCATCTCACCAATTTTAAATAAAGTGGGGCAATTTTTGTCGTCGCAAACTATACGAAATATTGTCGGCAAACCGCATTCAACAATTGATCTTGAGAACATGATGAATGAAGGGAAAATTATTCTCGTCAATTTGTCTCAAGGAAAGCTCGGAGAAGATACCAGCGCCCTTTTGGGAGCCATGCTTATCACTAAAATTCAGTTAGCCGCGATGAATAGAGTGTACATTGAAGAAGAAAGGCGGAGAGATTTTTATTTGTATGTCGATGAATTTCAAAATTTTGCGACGCAATCATTTATCAAAATTTTATCAGAAGCCAGAAAGTATCGCCTAGATTTAACACTTGCCAATCAGTATGTGGGACAAATAGATGAGGAGGTGCAAAAAGCAATTTTTGGCAATGCAGGCTCACTCATTTCATTTTCTGTGGGAGCGGCAGATAGTAGGTTATTATCTCGCGAATTTGGAGAACGGTATAAAGAGGATGAATTAGTGTCTCTTGGCAATTATCAGATTGTATTAAAGCTCTCCATTGACAATCAAACATCACCGCCGTTTTCAGCGACGACCCTGCCGCTTCCGCGATCTGTCAACCAAAACAGAGAGAAAGTAGTGAGGGGCTCTCGCGAGAGGTATACAAAAATGCTTTAGTACACCTGATTATGCGTTCCGATGTCATAGAATATGACAATATCAGAGCGGTCGCGCTCAAAAATGATGCGTATATCTCCTGTAACAGAGAATGATCACAAATCCCCCTTTGTTCCTTTAAGGTGATGAACACGAAGCAACGGGTGGCTGGCGTTGTTGAGGAAGAGCTGGATACGACGGTTGACGCGCTTAGAAAGTTGTGAGTCGTGCTGGATTCTTTGGCGATAGGCCTTGCGGTACCGCGGGTGCAGATGAATAATCATGTATTAAGATAGCGCATCATGTCTTTTACGTTGGTAAATTCCTTCGTTTTTACTTTTTTGGACTTAATTTCATCAATCATTTTGTTATAGCGATGGATCGCGCGTGTAGAAAGTTGAATTTTTGGAGGCTCAAACGTCACGCGGTGTATTCCCGTTGCCATGCCAGAGAGAAACACCCTCACCGCTTCTTGTAAAGAAGAAAAACCTTGAGAGCGAACTGCGATAGTCGCGTCGTCACGCAATTTTCTATTCATAGGAACCTGAAGGATTGTGTTGTTCATATAATATAATTATAACAGTTTGGTAGTGGATGTCAACGCAGTGGAATTGGTATAATACGTTTTGTATGAACATCGTATTGTTTGGGGGCGCGTTTAACCCGCCGCATTTAGGGCATCTTCAGATAGCACAACAAGTGTTGGATTTTACTCCCACTGACCAGGTGTGGCTTCTTTCCAATTACGGACAAATACCACCCAAAACGGATATGGCATCAGCCAGTGATCGTCTCGCTATGACAAAAATGCTTGAGACGAAACGGATAAAAATATGTGATCTTGAGATTGTGCACAAACTCTCTGGAGACACGATTGAGCTTCTTACGTTTTTACCACCAGAGCATGTGTATCACTTTTTAATTGGGAGCGATTGGATTTCACGAATGGATGAGTGGGGCGACTGGAGGGCGCTTCTTAATAAATTGCCTTTCTATGTTTTCCCAAGACAAGGATATTCGTATGCGCCATTGCCAAGTGGAATGACGGTGGTTTCTGATCCGCTTCTTACCGTAACAGATATTTCATCAACCAAAATTAGAGAACGTGTAAAACGAGGATTGCCCATCGATACATTTGTCCCTTTGGGAATAGAGGAGTACATGAAAAAGCATAGATTATATTTACCTCGCTGACACCTCGTCTTGTATGCACTTTCTTTAAAGGATAGAATAAATACATGGCAGGAGAAGAATTATCCAGAAGAATTGCTGAGGCTGCGAAAAAAGCAGCAGAGCAAGCTACGCAACAAAAGGCTGAGCAGCCACAACCTGTCGAAAACGCTCCCACAGAAAATGCAGCACCAAACGATGTGCATGAAGTACCTGCCGAGCGCATGGTTGAATTTACCAATAAAGTGACACAAGGTGTGCCAGAAGCTGCGCAAAAAATAATTGGAGCAGGTGAGTATCCCAAAGATGAGCGCGTGTTTTCTATCGTCGAGTCGCTTCTTGTGGCAGACGAGGCGATGCTTTCAGACAGCGCATACATGCGTACGATTGGAGAGAAACTAGCGACCGTTGTAAACGAGACAGGATACTTTAGCGACACAGGGGTTGAAGCACGTAAATATCTTAATCGTATTATTGCAGAAAATCCAAGTTTGGAGGATCTGCGTTTACGAGCCATGCCGGAGGTTTCTGGAGTATCTGGGTTACAAGATCAACCCGAAGAATTATCAGGGGTCACTGACCCAGAGTATAAAGAAGTAGTTAAACAGCTTTACGACGAGCCAAACGAATCAATTCTTAAGGACACTTCTATTGGGAAAGAACTGCAGAATTTGCAGTTTAGGTTAGAAGTTGATCCTAATTCCTTGTTTCGCGATCAGCACATGATTGACGGTGTGGTGACGCGGATGGTGATAGCGGGGCAGAAAGATGGCCTTGACGCGAAAATTGTACGTGAAGGGGTGAATAGAGCACGGGCGCTTGAAGCATGGGTGGGTGAGAGGTTGGAGGCGGAAGATACGCGAGGCATTATCAGATGGTCAGAAGTGAAAAATGATGCACCTAAAGGGGTTGAGCATGTTGATAATCAAGCATTTATGTTTCGAGACATTACTAAAGATGAAATAGATAAGTATTTCAAACGAGGCGCCGAGGGAGAAGCAGACTGGTACTTTAACTTTATAGATCAAATTTATTCATTGGGGAGAGAAGAGTCGCGACCCGGCTTAACGCACGAGCAGCGTTTTCAAGAGTTTAAAGATTATCTAGTGTGGAAGTATGGCGACGAGTATCATTTGGCAGTCCAGCTGTATCAAAAACATTGGGACAGCCGTGGTCAGTTTGAGTACGCGGTAAAAGGCTTGATGTATAACCCTGGTGACGTAAAAGATCGTTTGAAAGCCATGTCGCTTTTGACTGGCGCAGACCTAGACCATTTATACAAAAATTTTAATAACTCAAACGTTGCTTATAGTTTGTACGAAGGCGTCATGTTTGAGACGATGGCAGAAAAGCGTAGAAAGTATGGAGAAGCAATTAAATATTTAGGCGAAGAGGTGACGTGGGACAAAAAACATATTAAAAGAGAGGATTTGCTTAAAGAATTAAAGAGTAAACACCGAGAAGAGGGGTTTGATCCCGAGACGGGCAAAAGGACGCAGAGCTCATTGTCTGTCGAAGACCAAAAGCTCATGTTTGAAATTCAACATCAAAACGATTTGGCGGCAGAGGGCGTAATGCTTTGGGACGATGACGTGCAAAGTTACACAGAAATGCACATAACGCTTTCCAAGCTACAGACTGAACGTGAGGGTCTTATGAAGAAAAAAAATTCAGGTGAGCCGCTTTCGGAAAAAGAAATGGATCAACTGCATGAAGTAGATAGGAAATATCAAATATATGCACATCGCGAACACATGCTCAACGAAAATTTTACTCAAGAGTTGTTACAGACAAGAGGCTTGTCTCCCGTTGATATAGAAGTTCGCAAACGTCTCACTGAGTACTACAAAAGCACGCATAGTGGACAAGAACCGCCAGAGTATGAAGTGCGTATGGCGTTGTGGGCCGCTCGTACCGCCATGATTGGGTCAGGACGCATGGCAATGATTGGGTCCATGATGTCTATAGGGCCTCGTGAGTCTGGATACACATCTTCATCAGGCAAGGACGTTATGCGCGCACCGGCATTTGAAGATTTGCAGCGCATTTTTAATCCGGAAGTGTTTGCCTCTCGTTTTAGTATTGGTGGCGATTTTGGGAAAGTAGCACGGCAAGTGTTCAGAAAGAATTTGTTAAACACCAAGGGTATAGATGAGAAAAAGCAGGGATGGCTTAAAAAAACATGGAATGGATTGTTTAGTGGTGGAGAAGAGTCGCACGGGAAATTGAGTTATACGAAAGAATGGGGACATGCTAAAGAGCATGAGCACGATGCCGCAAGGCGAGCCGCCATGGAAACAGCAGAATTTGCAGAAGACGCAAGCGGGATATCGTTTAGTGAATTGCTCGGCCCTGGGTTTATGAACTCGGGAGGATTTTACGATGGTACGGGATGGCGGTTAGAAAAAGGAGTGTTTGATGAATTGCGAAATAAAGTGATGGACATGAGAAAGCTGCCTGAAGGAGCGACACTTCTGGATAACCAAGCGCTCTCCATTCAGTTGTTGACGGCTAGTAACGCCGAAGAGCGTAGACCAATACTTGATCGGATGCTTAGAAGAAACCCATCAAAATTCTTGGAGCTTTTGCAAGAAGATTCAGAAAAAATATTACAAAAGCATAATGTGACGCATGAAGAGTGGGGACAGTTTAAAGAAGCATTATCTTTGGCTGAATTAAAGATAGCACATGAAAAAGAATGGCAGTTCGTCAGAATTGATATGGCAGACAAGAAAGATTACGATGCTCTTATTGCTCCATTTTTAAAAACCTTGGGACTTGAAGATATAGGACGCCAAGAAAATTTACGTCAAGTGTTGGTCGACATGCAGTCGGTACTGTATGAAAAACGAACAGTTGAGACTGGAGGCGGGAAGGTGTTTCACACAAAAATGGATGCAGTCGCTGAATTAAAGCTCCCATTGACTATGTCCATGACAGATTTTGATTGGAAGGAAAGTAACTTTTATCAATTAGGAACAGTCGCAATGCATCGTAGAATTCGTGATGTAGGATCTCAAATGCGCGCGCGCGACGCAATTTTGGGCATTATATCCAATCAAGAAATGGTGCTTTCACCCGTTGACTACTCAAAGACACTTGAAAAGTTTCGGGAAGTGAGGGAGGCGATTATAGACTATTCCGGCGCAGACGCGGCTGAGGCGACGGTGAAAGAGTTAGCCCGCGTCTTTTTGGAGATGAACAGACACAAGCACATAAATCTCGAGTGGATACCATTTGATTTGGGAACGAAAGCTTTTAAAGAAATGGCTGAGTGGGATTTGCGATGGTTGAAAAATGCATGGATTTTAACACCATTTAAGCTTGCCGCTGGGAAAGAGCGGTGGAATAAATTAATGGATGATAAGGTGATGCACTGGCCACATTCATTCGGTGAATACATATCATATGCAGTGCGTTACACAGGCAGCCATGCCAATGCCTATGATGAGGCGAAAATGGAAGAGATTATTTCCGGCATGGAACAAATGGGTTTATTTATCAATCACCATGAGTATGGACATGATTTGCGAAACGAGTTTAAGACGCGTTTAGGGTTTCGGTTGTGGAGCCAAGTACGTAAATATTGGTTTGTGCTTTTTGCAATCACCGTTGCTACTGCTGCCACGCAGGCAGTGACAGAAGAAGGTAAAAAGGATGGAGGAGGACATTAATTTTTATTAGTGCTCTTCACCCTGTCCTTCGCCGGTGAGCGCCCCAAATCCTTGTTGTGAGCCTTTTCTGACGACTTGTGAAGGGGATGCCCCGTGCCCCTTGCTTCCAAACATGCTTTTGATCATACTTCCTTGATACCAGATATTCATAAGAGATCCTGCGCCTTGACCAAGAGGCCCAAACATGGCGCCAAGGCCTCCTGGGATTGCTGGTTCTGCCTTCATAGATTTTTGAATACCAGCAACAAACGTTGGAATGATAAGAATCATGCCAAGTCCTATAATTCCCGCCATCCCGTAACTACCCCCCCCTGATGATAATAGCGGAGGCGCCCAAATAGTGGCTGCGTTATCAGTGTATGTGAGAATAGCAGACACCAAAAGAAGAATAATCGTGATCGGAAACACGATGAGCTTTGATACTAAATGTCGAAGCCATGAGTTAAATGATGTAGATCCTGGAATTGCTTCTAGAACGAGCTGAAATGGTGCGGTCAGAAGGGCAATAATGATGTTTATATACGCATCAATGAGCATGAAGAGGATGCGAATAAATCCAAACAGGAGCACGAGTAAAATAATGAGAATTAAAAGCACAGGACCGCTAAAAAGAGAAAGTCCTAGAAGAGCGCCCTTGGTTCCTCCAATAAAGGCACCAAGAAGACCAGGGATGATAAAAGAGAGCTTTTGTACAACTGGATTTGTACCCCCAAACACGTCTCCAATATCATTCCATGCACCTAAGCCACTGCCAAAGAAAAATCGTGTAAATCCCCAGAATCCACCACTGAATAAATAATCGGTTGCTTCTTTGGTCGTCCATGTCAAGTTAACAGGCTGTCCTGAAAGATAGTTTGGTATTGCAGCAGCTTTGCACACACTACTAGAGACGCTGAGCGCTTTCCCAATGCTATCACCGATAGAGCTGTTGGCAATCATGGAGATGGCTAGGGCAATAAGAAGATACATACCGTCTATAAGAAGCCCGACAATTGCGTAGGAAAATGTGACCAGAAGCAGGGCTACAACTATACGGGGGATTGAGTTTTGTACCGTGACGACAGTTTTGGGGTCAATTTTTTTGCGAAACATAACCATGAGTCCAACCATGATGAGAATGACTGCCAGTATTCCATACGAGATGTCTCGAAATACTTTCCAGAGAGGAAGCAGTGTGGCAAGGCCCGAAAATCCTATGCCCTGTGCGTTGACACGAGGTGTTACAAATCCTAATGACCGACCAATGTCCATGGCATATTCAGCGGTAGACGCAGGGGGGTTGGTATAGATTGCTGTAATAGACCCACCAATGCCGCTGAGCGCACCTTTTTGGAAATTAAGAGCTGTTGGACACTGTGCGTCTGTCGTGTCCCATGCGCCACCAATCATGATGGATAACGCGTTGATGCTATTATTGGTGGTCGCAAAATTTGATCCTTCTAAATTCAGGGTCCCCTCATTTGATTTTTTGAGTACTTGGGTAAAACACGACATTGATTGACCAATCCACGAGCATTCTTCGTTTTCTAGTGCTAAAACAGAAAAGATAGGATAACTTACGGCAAGAAATGTTAAAAAGAGCGCCGTAATAAGATATTGTATTGTTTTTTTCATGCTAAAATTATTATCTCAAAACCATTTGCATGGCGCAATGACCGTAACGTTTTTATTGAAATTCAGGGACGGTAAATGTGGTGATGCTCTCAATTCCTGTAAATCTGCCGATAAGATTTATAATAAGATACGCCGCAGACATGATGATAAGTCCCATAATGGCTTGGCTTATAGTGCCTCGTGCCTGTTCGAGCTTTTTAGGGTCCCCTGATGAGAAGAGAAAGTTAAATCCACCGACCAAGAGCATAAGAAAGAGCGCAATGCCCCCAAACGCAACTACCGCCCTCACGATGTTTTCAAAGAGCGGGCCAAGACAAGAAAGTGTCGCTACGTCCTCAGAGTTTGGTACGCCTTTAGCAAAACAAGCAGTATCCCATGCAGCCATAAAGAGAGTATATCAAAAATTAGTACGGCTTGGGGAAGTTTAAGCTTCCGCCGATGATCTGCACGCCCAAGAAGTTTTGGACGAGATTCATGATGGCCCATGCAGCTCCTACGATGATAAGACCAACAATTGCATGGGTAATTTTATTTCTGGCTTCTTCCATGCCTGCCTTGTCGCCGCCAGAGGTAATCCACTTTATGCCACCCAGCAGTAAATATAAGAAAGCCAAAAGTGAAGCGATGATAAGCGTCGTGCCGACAAGCGCTGAAATAAGCTGACCAATGTCAGTAATTTTGACGACATCTGTAGGCTGTTTGATTTCGAGTTTCGCTTGCGCAAATATTTTTTCCATAGATGTAATTATATCCTACTTACCATTCTTGCGCAAGAAATTGATCCTTGTCAAGGACCATCGTTAGTATAGGCACATTAGCTTCCAACGGTGGGAATAGGAATGTTTGGAAAATCAATGCCAATAAATTGGCTGACCAATGTAGTGATAGCCCAGACCGTGCCGACGATGATAAGGCCTACTAACGCGTTGGTAATTTTGTCTCTAGCCGATGTAAGTTTTGTTTTATCCCCTCCTGATGTAATCCAATCAAATCCGCCCAGAAGTAAATAGAGAAAAGCGATGATAAAACAAAGTATCATGATAGCCCCTATTACACCGCCCAATACTGCTCCGAGAGCAGAAGCGCCAGCTTCTGTGCCGCCGCTTCCAAGACTGCCAGGGAGAACGGGGTTTGTAATTTGTGTGAGCAAACGATTGGTCATAGTGTTTATTGTGAGAGAGAATCCATAATGCCACCAGGATTTGATAGTGTGAAATCGACACCAAAGAATTGACCAGCAAGAGAAAGTATTGCCCAGCCTACAACCACGACAAGAAGACCAATAAGTGAGTTTGTTATCCGGTCGCGAGCTGATTGCAGCTTGGCTTTATCGCCTCCTGATGTGATCCAGTTAAATCCGCCGATAAGAAATTGAAAAATAAACCATATAAATCCTGAGATGGTCATGAAGCCTATTATGGAAGAAACGAGTCGCGATATGTTTATAAGGCCTTCGGTGCCGTCGGAGACATTGGCAAATGGACCGAGCCCACCGCCTTCACCGATTCGCCCTAATTCTTGTGCAAATATTGTTTTCATTATTATGGACTGACTATTTTCGGATTGAGTATAAACGTTGCGTCATTAAAGAGAAGTTTTCCCACCACAGCCGCGAGAGCAAAAGACCCCACGATCACGACAAGTCCTAATAGCGAATTCCAAATTTTATCCCACGCAGAGTTTAGTGCCTTTGTGTCTCCGCCAGCGTTCATATATTGAAAGCCTGCGATAATAAAATTAAAGAGCGCTAAAATACCGCCCCCTACAAATACAAGGCGTAATATATTTGTGATAAGCAGTCCAAATCCACCGAAAACATTTGCGTAACCGCCGATTAAAGGGCTGGTGACCGATCCTACTATGTCATCTTCTGCAAAGATGCGTTCTATAAGCGTCATATCGTTATGGTATCACAGGGTTTAATATCTGGATACCAGTGAGCGTTTCTATAAGTTGTATTATCCAAAATGATGCAAAAATAAGAAGGAGCCCAACAACGGCTCCTGTGAGCGCCGCTTTTCCTTTTTCTGCGTGTTTAGGGTTGCCAGCGGAAGTGATGATTTGAAATCCGCCAAAGACGATCATAAACAATGTTACTACCCCAGCGATTACAAATACGTTTGACACAATGACTTTTACAAATCCGCCAAACGTTGTTATGGTGGAGGGGGAAAGCTCTGAGAGTTCGACTGCGTGTACAATGTTCATATTTTAAGTGTACGAAAACTCGCACAGAATCTCAAGATCTTGTATACTCACCGCATGGACGACGTCACCCTCGTTTCTCAGCTTCTTAAAAAGGATCGTCGCAGCGCTGGCATCTTTTACCAGACGTACGCGCCGAAGATTAAAAGGTACGTGCATGCAAAGGTAGGAGTATACGAAGACGCAGAAGATTTGGTGCAAGATATTCTTTTTTCGTTTCTTGAGGCTGCTCGTGATTTTCGTGGGAATAGCAGTATACAGACATACCTTTACTCTATAGCACATCACAAAGTGATTGATTATTATCGTAAGAAAAAAATTAAACAACTCGTGTTTTCTCAAATGCCACAATTGGAATCGTTGATTTCTCCGCTTCTTGATCCACAAGCGCAGCTTGATGCGACACTGGTGAGTGAAAAGATACAGCACGCGTTGGGAACATTGCTCCCCATTCATCGCACTGTGTTGCTTCTCAAATACCTTGACGATGTTTCAGTATCGGGTATAGCAAAGCAGTTGTCCATAACGCTCAAAAGCGCTGAGTCACGATTGTTTCGTGCACGACGAGCCTTTGTAGCATCATTTCTTTCGTTATAATATGGCAGATCTTTTGTTTACAAATTTTATGAAACGTTGGGAAGAGGTGACTGAATTACCACCCCAACAGTTTGGCAGGCTTACCAATGTATATAAGATGGTGACTGGACGCATAAAAACTATGCCATGGCTTGCTTTTTTTGGCGTGAGTTCGCTTGTGGTTGGTTCTGTGTACTTCTTTTTAGGTTCAACGATTGTGTGGATAGTCTCACTTTTGCAAAAAGGATTTTAACTTCTCTCCGCGGGTTTTAGCCCGCATTTACGACTAGTATATATGCTCGTTGCGCTCCTTCAATCAGGTTTTGCGTTTTTTCGTCACTTTGTGGGAATTATCATTTCGCCCTACGAGACCTATAGGGATATCGAAAAACGTGGTCGTATAGGAGAGATGGTGTATATCGGTCTTTTAGTTGGGCTGTATTTTTCTCTTTCAAGTGTGGTAAAAATAGCTTCATTTCACCCATTACTTCTTTCTCGGTACGCATTCGTATTATTCGCTTCAGCACTGAGTGGATTTGGGCTCATCGTTTCAGTGCTGGTTTTGACTGGGCGATTATTAGGGCGACAGACAAGTATCGGACGCATAAGTCTTTTGTGGGCGTATACGCTTGTGCCGACGGTTGTATGGTTTTTATGTACGTCACTTTTATATATATTTATTCCTCCACCTAGAACCACCAATATCTCTGGAGTAGCCTTAAGCATCGTGTACCTTGTTGTTTCAGCAATGATTTTTTGGTGGAAATTGACGCTTTCGTATCTTGCGTTGCGGTTTGGTTTGAAGCTTGATTTTAGCAAAATTTTGATTTTCGTTTTGGTTTCAGTACCCATACTTATTCTATGGTCATACATGATGTATGCCATTGGCATATATAAGGTACCATTTTTATGAAATTGCGATCAGCACTATCAGTAAAATCTCGTCGCGAAGAAGTAGAGAAAGAGACTCGTGTATTGTTAACCAACATTGGGACGTTTAGCGTCGATGAGAATGTGGCGAGCAAAAGAAATTGTGAAAACATGATTGGCGTCGCTCAAGTGCCGTTGGGTATTGCAGGACCCCTCGCACTGTTAACTGTTAAAGGTGAATTGTTAAATGTTTATCTTCCTCTCGCAACGACTGAAGGAGCGTTGGTGGCGTCGGTTAGTCGCGGCTGCAAGGCGATAACGGAGTCTGGAGGAGCAGGTGTAGATAGTTACCGTGTTGGGGCCACCCGCGGTCCGGTTTTTAAGGTCAAGAATTTGCATGAAAGCGATGTATTTAATAAATTTTTGGAAGAACACTTCGAGAGTTTGCAAAAAATTACAAAGACAACCTCAAACCACTTAACACTTACAAAATATATGGATCGCGGAGTCGGTCGGTATAGATATGTACGATTTGTGTTTGACACAGAAGACGCCATGGGCATGAACATGGTAACAATTGCGACACAAAAACTAGTTGAATATATTGAGCTCCATACGTCTTCACGATGTATTTCCTTGGCGGGAAATTACGACGTCGACAAAAAACCTTCGTGGCTCAATGTTATTGAAGGACGAGGTATAAAAGCGTGGGCGGAGGTGACGCTTCCGTCAAAAATACTCAAAGACGTTTTAAAAACGACTGCTCAAAAATTTTATGACGTGTGGCTTTCAAAGTGCATGATTGGCAGTGCCATGGCAGGATCGATGGCATTTAATGCCCAGTTTGCAAATATAATTGCTGCCGTATTTTTAGCGACGGGACAGGATCTTGGGCATGTGGGCGAGGCAAGCTTGGGTGTGACAACCGCTGAGGTAGTGAATGGAAAAGACTTATATGTAAGTATATATCTTCCTGATCTTATGGTAGGTATCGTGGGTGGAGGCACAGGCCTTGCAACACAGAAAGAGGCGTTATCGATTGTGAGAGCCGCAAATAGTAAACAATTTGCTGAAATAATTGCAGGTGCGGTGCTAGCAGGAGAAATTTCATTATTAGCGTCGCTTAGTGAGGGGACGTTAGCAAAAGCACATCAAGAACTAGCAAGAGGAAAGAGATAATATGATCGGCATCATTTCATACGGCACATATATTCCTTTGTATCGTTTAGCAGTAGCAGAGATTGCAAAAGCGTGGCACAAAGAAGCGAAAGAAATAGAACAAGCGCTTGGGGTTATAGAAAAGGCCGTGCCATCCTATGATGAAGACGCGGTGACCATTGCAACTGAAGCTGCGCTTTCAGCGTATAGGAATACTATTGTTAAGCCAGAAGACACAGATGTTTTATTAGTTGGTAGCGAAAGTCATCCGTATGCCGTGAATCCAACGGCCACAATTGTAGGGGAATTTGTAGGGTTTAGCCATCAGTATTTAGCATCAGACATGCAATTTGCATGTAAAGCAGGAACTGCTGCTGTGCAATCGATTGCAGGCTTGGTTTCTGCAGGACATGCGCGAACTGGTCTAGCTATTGGAGCAGATACTGCACAGAGTAAACCTCACGATGTACTTGAGTACGCTTCTGCCGCTGGTGGAGCGGCGTTCCTTATTGGTAAAGAAAATCTTGTAGTAGAGATGTTGGCGGACACATCGTTTTCATCTGACACTCCAGATTTTTGGCGACGTGATGGCATACGTTATCCGTCGCACGCTGGGCGATTTACCGGAGAACCTGCATATTTTACGCATGTGATGGGAGCCGCAAGACAATTATTGAATATGTCGAAATTGAACCCCAAAGATTTTAAGTATTGCGTGTTTCACATGCCAAACGGAAAATTTCCTCGGGATGTTGCCAAGCGTTTAGGATTTACCGACAGTCAACTTGTTCCCTCGCTTATTGTTGAGTCTATCGGCAACTCGTATAGCGCTACAGCACTTTTAGGATTAGCAGCGGTTTTGGATATCGCAAAGCCAAATGAGAAGATATTTATGGTGTCGTATGGATCAGGGGCTGGAAGTGACGGATTTATTTTTCGCGCGACAAAAGCACTTCCAGCTTTGCAAAAAAAACGGCTGGTCTCACACGATCGGGTGATTGATCATATCAATCGTCGTATGCCGATTGACTATCTGACGTATTTACAAAAGACTCATAAAATATGAAACCAGTTATATCAGTTATTGGTGTTGCTACGACACAATTTGGAGAATTGTGGGGCGTGTCACCGCGTCGATTGGCACAAGACGCAGTTACGAGAGCGCTTCACGACGCGAATATACAACATTCTGCTGTGCAAGCGCTGTTTGTGGGAAACATGCTTTCAGGGATGCTTGGCGGTCAAGAACACTTAGGCGCTTTTTTTGCGGATGAACTTCATATGTTAGTTCCTGCGTTTAAAATTGAAGGCGCGTGTGCATCAGGGGGACTTTCAGTGCATGCAGCGGTCAACGCATTAATGTCTGGCCAGTATGAGACAGTATTAGTATTGGGAGTAGAGAAGATGACGGATCATAAACCAGAAGACGTGGCGACTGCCCTTATGGGAGCTGGATCAGACGAAGAGCGCACGGCGGGAATGACATTTCCAGGATTATATGCGTTGCTTTCGAGCATGCATATGGAAGAATACGGTACGACGTTAGAGCAGTTAGCATCTGTAGCGGTGAAAAATCATTATCACGCAACTCTCAATCCTAATGCACAGTTTCATAATACGATTACCGTCGAACAGGTGTTAAAAAGCACGTGTATAGCAGATCCGTTGCGACTTTTGGATTGTTCACCAATTTCTGATGGGGCTTCGGCTGTGATTCTTACGACAGTTCCTAATAACGCCGTTAGAATACTTGCGTCAACCGTTGGCACAGATTCATTAGGTCTTGCGCGGAGGAAGAGCCTTACCAGCTTGCAGGCGACAAAAGATGCCGCTAATCGCGCGTACACGCTTGCAAAAGTCAAACCGTCTGACGTCGATGTAGCAGAAGTGCATGATTGCTTTACGATTGCAGAAATATTAGCGATGGAAGATTTGGGATTTTTTGCCAAAGGAAAGGCGGCCGCGGCAATTGAAAGAGGAGAGACGAGACTTGGGACATCAAAACATTTAGTGGTCAATCCGTCAGGAGGGCTCAAAGGTTGTGGTCATCCGGTGGGGGCAACGGGTGTCAAACAGATTGTAGAGCTGGTTGAGCAGTTGCGCGGTGTAGCTGGCGCGCGTCAAGTGAAAAATGCAAAAATTGGATTAGCACAAAATGTAGGAGGAAGCGGTGCAACGGCTGTTGTACACATATTATGCAATCACCAGTGAAATTATGGAGAAATCAAAAGTCGACCACGAACTTGGTGGGGCTTTTGGGCACAGTGGAAACATGGACCATTGTTCGCGTACCACCTGCAGGATTTTCTGATCAAGCACCGTATGCAGTTGTTTTGGTTCGGTTAAAGTCCGGCCAATCTATAGAAGCGCAGTTGGTGGATTCGTATAAAGACGGTCAAATTGATGTGTATAAAGACATGAACGTACGAACTGTTATTCGCCGCATCACACATCCAGATAGTGATGGTGTGATATCATATGGAATTAAGGTGAAACCCATATGAAAAAAGTTGTTGTAACAGTTCCAGGAAAAGTACACCTTATGGGAGAGCATGCGGTTGTGTATGGTAAGCCTGCGCTTCTTGCGGCAATAAATCTTCGACTGTCGGTAACCATTGAAGAACAACTCAAAAAATCTTCAACACCAGAAAAAATAATCATTATGTCTACCGAACCCACAGAACACGCGCGCTACGCAGTAGATTTTTTACTCGATCAGTTTAAGGTGAAAGATCCTACAGCATTTAAAATCATCATTGATTCGCAGATTCCTGCTGGGTTTCATCTAGGCTCATCTGCTGCGGTAGCCGTAGGATTATCGGGCGCGATGATGTATTTTTTCAAAAAATTATGGAATCCTATACGGATAAACGAACTCGCGTATGAAATCGAAAAAAAACAACATGGAAATCCATCAGGTGGAGATAACACAACCGTTACTGTTGGAGGATTTGTATGGTTTAGAAAAGAATTGGAATTTTTAAAAAGTATTTGGCAGCTTCCATTTAAGCCACATGAATCTCTCAATCATTTTTTTCTTATTAACACCGGTCGACCCAAAGAAACCACAGGCGAAATGGTTGCAATGGTCAAAGAACACATACAAAAAGAACCAGAGCAAATGCAAAAATTATTGAATCTCAATGAGATTCAGGTGAAGCGTGTCACTGTCGCACTGAAAGAAGGCAACGAGGCAGAGTTATTGGATGCGATGAAAGTTGGCGAGCGGACGCTTGAGGGGATGGGAGTGGTTAGTCAAAAAGCTATTCCTCTCATTCGAAAAATAGAAGAAGCAGGGGGTGCAGCGAAAATTCTTGGAGGAGGGGGAAAAGAAGAAGGAGTAGGGTTTTTGCTCTGTTATCATCGCAATCCCACTCAAGTAGAGGAAATTTGTAAATCGTATGGATTTACTATACAGGAGATTGGACTCGGGGAAGAAGGAGTGAGACTAGAAAAATAGTTATTGAAAGGAGATATACCAAATATGTCTAATATGGTAGATAGACCTACAGAAGAAGTACTTGCAGATTTGCAAAAATATGCCCAGGAGAATGAATGGTTTGCTAGTGGATTGAAGAAACATGGAAATGAATTGACCCAGGAATGGCTAACTCGTCGAGCTGAACAATACGCATTTAAGGGGCATCGCGTATTGAGAAAGCTTGTTCCGTCTGTAGCCAATCACTGGAGAACAGCGCACGAGCGGACAATTTTAAATGCACTCTGTGTTGTAACAGGCGTTTCAGACAAATCAGCAAAGTCATAAGTTTCCTCCATGAAAAAAATAACTGTGTCTGCTCCCGGCAAGCTCATGTTGTTTGGCGAGCATGCGGTAGTCTATAACCGGTCGTGTTTGGTAACTGCTGTTGATCAGCGGATGAAGGCAACGGTAGAAATTACCGATGACAACATGTTCTGCCTTGATGCTCCGGAAGTAGACATTGCGGGATACCAAAAGCCGATGGACTGTTTGGGAACAGGCGAGATTCCTAGTGGTGCAAAATTCGTTGAATTTGCAGTTAAAAATTTTATTGAGAAATACCCATTGACGTACGGGGTCAAGGTGACCACAGCATCAGATTTTTCATCGCAGTTTGGATTCGGATCGTCTTCTGCTTCTACTGTTTGTGTGTTGAAGGCATTATCGGAATTATCAGGAAAAAAATTGGATAATAAAAAACTATTTGATCTTTCGTATAAAACAGTTTTAGATATTCAAGGTAAAGGATCGGGGTTTGATGTGGCAGCAGCTATTTATGGTGGGACTCTGTATTTTGTGACAGGCGGAAAAGTTATAGAGCCATTAACAATAAACGAAATATCCTTGGTCATTGGGTATACGGGCATAAAAGCGGATACGGTAACGATAATGGCCTCAGTTTTTGAAAAGATGAAGGCACAACCAGAACGAGTGGAGAGAATCTATGACGCGATAGAAAAACTTACTGAAGATGCAAAGATAAAAATGCTCGAAGGAGACTGGGAACGTGTTGGAAAGTTTATGGATTTTAATCAGGAATATTTGCGCGATCTTGGAGTAAGTAGTGAAAAGTTAGAGGCGCTTATTGTCGCAGCCAAACAAGCGGGTGCATTGGGCGCAAAACTTTCGGGCGCTGGGGGAGGCGACTGTATGATTGCGCTTGTAACCAATGACACAAAAAAAGCTGTTGAAGATGCGATAGAAAAGGTAGGTGGGCAAGTGCTGCCTCTTTCTATTAATGCTGCTGGTGTAAGGAGTGAGGTATGAAAGCGACGGCAGTAGCACCGGCAAACATTGCATTTATCAAATACTGGGGGAAAAAGGATGCGAGCCGTCAAATTCCACGCAATTCATCTATTTCTATGAATCTGTCGGCGTGTACAACGACAACAACTGTAGAATTCTCAAAAGATTTTTCTACAGACACGATTTCAGAAGGATTTGATGCACAACGGATTATTAAACATATTGATCGATTACGGAGTCTTGTTGGGATAAATGAACGAGTTTGTGTCGCAACATCAAATAATTTTCCAGCTTCTTCTGGGATTGCCTCATCTGCTTCAGGGTTTGCGGCTTTAACAATTGCTGCTACTGCGGCACTTCATTTAAATCTCTCAGAGAAAGAATTATCAGCGCTAGCCCGATTAGGAAGCGGATCGGCATGCAGGAGTATTCCTGATGGATTTGTGAAATGGGACGGAGAATTTGCACATTCGCTGTATCCAGCTGATTATTGGGATCTTTGTGATATTGTGGCAATCGTTGAGAAAGCGAAGAAAAAAGTTTCGTCATCAAAAGGCCACGAAGCAGTAGAAACGAGCCCATTTTTCAAACAACGTCTGGATGCAATACCAAAAAGAATTCACAAGATCGAGTTGGCATTTCAAAAGAAAAATTTTCAATCGTTAGGCGAGATTATAGAAGAAGATTGCTTGGATATGCATCACGTGATGCAAACACAAACGCCTCCACTTATGTATTGGAACGATGCGACGAAACGTATTATGGAAGCAGTGAGAGATTGGAGAAAAAATGGCTTGTCGGTTTATTTTACGATTGACGCCGGACCAAATGTTCATTTGATTTGTGAAGGAAAAGATGAGGCACGCGTTATTGAATCTTTAAAAAATATCAGTGGGGTAGAAGAAATTATTCTCAATAAACCGAGTAAGGGAGCACAGATAGTTTCTACGCACCTATTTTAGATTATATGAATATATTAGCATGCTAACATGTTAGCATGCTAATATTCTCTATTCTTGTATATGAATACAAAAAAAATAATACCAAAACATATAGCAATCATTATGGATGGCAACCGTCGGTGGGCAAAGGAGCGCGGCCTCCCTGTTTTGGCTGGGCACAAAAAAGTGGCTGATGATATCCTCATTCCTCTTGTGGAACACGCAGCGGACAGGGGTATTTCCTACATGACCTTTTGGGCATTTTCTACTGAGAATTGGCAAAGAGACATAGAAGAAGTGAGTGGCATCATGGAGATATTTCGCCATGTCATAAAAAAGCGTTGGCAAAGGCTCCATGAAAAGGGTGTGCGGATAAAGGTTATTGGCGACCTCTCCAAATTTTCTGATGATATTAGAGAGTCGATGATTGCCGTGCAAGAACAGACAAAAAATAATAAAAAAATTACTGCTATGTTTGCTCTCAATTATGGAGGACGAGATGAGATACTTCGTGCAGTAAATAAAGCTATCAGACAAAAAAAGAAAGAAGCTGATGACTTTTCGCAGTTTTTAGATACAAAAGGAATCCCGGATCCTGACATTATTGTCCGTACGGGCGGAGAGCAGCGGCTAAGTGGGTTTTTGCCGTGGCAAGGAGTGTATAGCGAGCTTTATTTTCCGTTGTGGTACATGCCAGAATTTACGAGTGAGAAATTAGATGATGTGATCAAAGAGTATGCAAATAGGCAGCGACGGTTTGGAAAATAAATTAGAGAAATGATTGTTCAATAGAATTCCAACCAAAAATTATTCCCAAAAGCTGTACCATCCAATAGGCGGCAAAAATGAGGAAAAATCCAATTAAGGCATTCATTAAACGACCCTTTCCTGCCTCAAGTTGTTTTGGGTTACCAGCGGAGGTGAGCATAGTAAATCCGGAAGAGACAATCATCAAGAGTAATCCAAATCCCGCAAACGCGAATATATACGGAATTGCTGCTTGGACTATCTGACCAATTTTAGCATCAGCAAATGCAAATCCTGCGGGTCCTTCTACGGTATAGGATCCTATGTTTACTGATTGTGCAACTACCTTTTCCATACGCGTTATCCAAATTCGGGTATTCCCAGTATATCTACACCAATAATTTTTAGGATAAAAATAGAAAATATGATAAGAAGAAGGCCCGAGATGGCGCCACCCAACAATTCTTTGGCTGCGTGAAGCTTTTCAGGATTGCCAGTCGACGTCATCGTCTGAAAGCCCGAGACGAGAATAATGAGAAACGCAAGGCCTCCACCGATACTAATGCCAAGCTTTAAAAAATTGGAGATAAAGTCGCTCGGATTGCCCCCTTTTCCAACGCACCCAAACGCTGTCCATGCGCCTCCACCGTCAAAACACGTCTTGCATAGGCTTTGATTTCCATCTTTCAGAAAGCTGCAAGCTCCTGTGCCTGTTGAGGGGATTGTACCGCTTCCTGCTTTTGCGCCTGAAAGCCCTTGGGCGTACAGAGGTCGTGTAAACGTGCCTATAAGTGGCAATATGGCCACAAAGAGGAATATAGCAAGTCCCAACGGCATAAATCGTTTCATCTTTATAAGTGTAGCAAAAAAAGTGGGTGAAAGGAAGATTTGTTTGTTACAATAGAGCTACTATGGCGTCATTTTTCCGATGTGTTGTTGTTTTCGTTCTATTCGTTTGTAGCTTACTCTTTCTCCCGCAGGTGTTTGCTGAGGAGTGTGACACTTCCCGTTTGTCTTCGATGAATGAGGGTGACGTCGTTTCCATGATGCAGAAGTGTCAGTCGGCTTGGAATCAAATGGAGGCTGCCAAAAAGCCACATGTGGATGCCCTCAAAAAAATGGAAGCAGACATAAAGCTTTTCCAATTGAAAATAAAGAGTATAGAAGCTGATGTGATAAAAAAGACTGCAGCAATCGTAGATGGTGAAAAAGAGCTTTCGGGATTTATGACGCTTGCCGTCAGGCGTATCGCCACCTTATATCGGAGGACGGTATCGTACAATCCTCTGCTACCGTTTCTTACAGGCGCCAACGTTGGGTCTGTACTTCGGGCATTTACCTATCAACACAAAGTGATCAACGAGGATAAAAAGGCTATCGCCCAAACGGCAGTTTCCATACAAGGTCTTCAGACTAAAAAGATCCAACTTGAAAGTCAAAAAACGAGCCTTGCATTTTTAAAAGAAGAAACAGATAAACGTGCGATTTCTGTTCGTAAATTGGTGGGTGATGCGGAAGCGTATCAGAGCAAATTAACCTCTGCCATTGGTGCACTCTCAGCCAGACAACAGTCCTTTTTGGCGCAAAAACTTTCGGGTCTTAACCTTCCTACGAGTTTGGGAGCAGGACCACTTTTTTGTACAGATGATAGAAAGCTTGATCCTAGATTTAGTCCAGCTTTCGCATTTTTTACCTTTGGCATACCGCATCGTGTGGGTATGAATCAGTATGGGGCGCTGGGGCGAGCACAAAAAGGAGATTCTGCGGAACAAATTCTTTCTGCATATTTTCAAAACTTTGTGTTTCAAAATGGCAAAGAGAATGAAAACGTCGTGGTAAACGGAACGAATGAATTTGGTCAGTCGTTTGGGAATGAGTCTATGAATGTGGAGGAGTATTTAAAACACCTTTATGAAATGCCACCTGGGTGGGACAGTAAAGCACTACAAGCACAAGCTATCGCTGCTCGTTCATACGCGTTGGCAGAAATGAAAGCAAAGGGTTATGTGTATCCAAGTCAAAAAGATCAGGTGGTGAAAAAAGAACTAAACGCACAAAGTTGGATCGACGCTGTGGGCGCCACGAGAGGCAAAATTATGGCGCAAGGGGGGTCACCCATTAAAGCATGGTTTGCATCTACATCTGGCGGATACACATTTACATCAGCTGATGTGTGGGGTGGCGATAGATCGTGGACTAAACGATTGAAAGACACCAATGGTGATGTGACAAGTTTTACAGATTTACTCTCTAAGTCGTATGACAAAGAATCACCATGTTTTTATGCAGCACAAGGGTATCGCAATGAATTTGGTAAGTCAGCATGGTTAAAGAGCGAAGAAGTGGCAGATATCGCAAACGTCATACTGTTGGTTCGTAAAGATTCAGGAATTCGCGAACATCTCTATCAGATAGATAAGTCAAATCCAAGCGGCACAGACACATGGGATAAAGCCCGTGTGCGTCAAGAATTGCAAAGCAGAGGGAGCACCCCATTTTCAAGTGTTTCGTCTGTGTCAGCAAATGGGGTTGATTGGGGAAACGGTATTACCACGAGTGTGACCGTGGTAGGAGATGCGGGGTCGCAGTCTTTTGATGGAGCAGAGTTTAAAAGTTTTTTTAATCTTCGTGCGCCAGCAAACATTCAGATTGTCGGTCCCTTGTTTAATGTAGAGAAAAAATAATTGAGTTGTAGTACAATAAGTTGCGATGCGATCACAACGACCATTGGAAATAGCAGAAACGCCCCCCTCGCCAAAAAGGTCATTTATTCCAAGCGATAAGACGCGTTCTATTATGTCTCCACTTACTTGTTTTGCGGTGAGTCCAGAGGGTGTGCGATTTGAGACGCAAGAAAAGGATGAGGAAGTCATTTTGTTTTTGCGACAGCACCCTATCTTTTTATTGCCATCATTATGTATTGTCATCATTCTTATGTTGGCGCCAATACTCATACTGCCTTCATTTTTTGGGACGCTGATCGTGCCATTTGAGGTGCCTGCTCGCTATATCGTATTAGGAACAGCTTTTTGGTACGTCATGACGTTTGGTGTCGCGATAACAAGTTTTTTACGTTGGTTTTTTAATATCTACATTGTCACTCAGCGTCGCATTATTGATATAGATTTTCTTCACCTTCTCTATAAAGAATTTTCAGAAGCGCGTATCGATAAGGTGCAAGATTTGAGTTTCAAATCAGGGGGCATTTTTGCAGCATTTTTTGATTATGGTGATGTGGTCGTACAGACTGCGGGAGACACGCCAAACATAGATTTTACCGGTGTACCGAAGCCAGCTAAAGTCGTTGAGACGATTAGTGAATTGATTACAAGTCAAAAATAATATGGATGTCACAACCGTTACTTTTATCGTGATTAAATGGCTCGTCGTATTTGGCCTTGCCATGTATAGTTTGTTTGCAGTCGTTATTATACGGCAAGAACAACTTATGGCAATTGTTTTGGAAGAGGCGTTTGAGCCAGTTCTTCGATTGGCAACGTTTATCCATCTTATTGCCTCTGTTGCGCTATTTATTGCTGCGATTTTACTTCTCTAGCGATTTTTTTGATACTATTAACGTTAGTAGTATGAGTCCACAGCCAACCGTTGCTTCAGTTGTTGGGCAAATCAGTGAAACACGCTGGGGTCAAGTGTTGCAGAGCCCAAACGCATATGCCGTCGTTGAGGTGTATGTGGCGGATGGCGGCGCGAGACAGAGTGGCATAAACATATTCTCCAAACTCACGAATGCCTTAAGTAAAAAACGACCCACATCTCTTCATGAGACTATTGCCATAGTTGAGGGGGCTTTGACTGACGACGTGGTTACCCTTATTTTGATGGTAAAGGTGGGTGCAATATTATACGTAGCGTCGCATGGTGGTGGGAAAGTATTTCTGAAACGCAAGCAATTGCTCGCAAAATTAGTCGATGGGACAAACGCTATTGCTGGGACGTTACTTCCAACTGATACGATCATCGCTGCGTCTTCATGTTTTGTTTCTATATTAGGAGAAGATGAGTTGGCTTCAGTGTTTGATAATTACACTCCCCAAGAAGTGGCAGAAAAATTGACACTTCTTTTGCATAAACATGGTGAGGCTTCAGAGGGGGGTGCGGCCTGTATATATCATGTGACAGATATCGAGGTGGAAACAAATGACGTGAGCATGGTGGATAAAGGGATGCGTTATCAGACGAAGTCTGTCTTAAAGAGAATCATTCCGCAAAACGGTCGCACTCTATTGCGCCGTTGGTATACCATGATGCAAGAACGGTTGAAAGGAAGAACGTTTGTCTCACTTATTCCTTCGATTCTCTTTTTATTGTTTCTTATAAGCGTTGTATTAGGTATTTGGCATCAGACGGCGATAACCACTAATTCTCGCGTGCGAAATATCATTACAGAAGCGGAACATGCATTTGAAGAAGGTACGGCACTTCTCGATTTAAATCCTGTAAAAGCCAGAGAGAGGCTGTCACACGCTAAGGCAATTTTAGATCCGTTACAAACGCGGCGTGTTACATCATCTGATATACGAAAGGCACAAATACTCTATGCGGACGTATCTACCAGTCTTACGAAAGCGATGCAAGTTTATATAGTAAGCCCGGAGTTATATTTTGACCTCTCACTTCTTAAAGCGGGAGGGAAGGCGGAGGATATGTCTCTTTTCGATTCACGTATCGGATTTCTAGATAGTGTAGGAAAAACGGTGTATGCGCTGGGGGTTCTCAATAAAAATGGAGTGATCGTTGGCGGGGGAGATTTGTTTAGTACTGCCAAACAAATCGCAGCGTATGGCGACTCGTTGTATGTGGTAACGACAGCAGGAATATCTGTAGTGAATATTCAAGATCAAAAAACAAAGCTCGATGTGATAAAAGCAGCTCCAGAGTGGGGAACTATTGCAGATATGGATATTTTTGGCGGCAATATTTATATGCTCGATACGCTAAAAAATAGAATTTGGAAATACGTAGCCACAGACGGTCGGGAATTTACGGAGCTTCGTGAGTATTTAAATCCGGATTCGTTTCCAGATCTTTCACGAACGACAAACATGTCTATTGATGGTTCTGTATGGTTGGGAACAAGTACAGGACAGATATTGCGTTTCACGCAAGGCAAAGAAAATACGTTTGTGCCTCAAGGTGTTGAGCCGGCAATGGGTAAGTACTTGCAGGTATATACCACCGACACGACACAAAATGTGTATGTGTATGATAGGGACAACTCAAGGATTGTTGTCTTAGATAAAGATGGATTTTATATATCTTCGTATGTATGGAAAGAGGACATAAAACCAGTTGGATTTGTCGCTTCCGAAGCCACTAAGAAGTTCTTTTTGCTTGTCAGTGGTAAACTATATGCTCTCAAGATCCAGTAGCTATGAACATAGTAAATTCAAAAGCGACGTACGAATATGATATTTTGGACCGCTTTGAAGCGGGGGTCGTTTTGATGGGCAGCGAAGTAAAGTCACTTCGAGCAGGGCATGCCAAGCTAGACGGCGCGTATGTGAAAATTCTTGGCGCTGAAGCATTTTTGGTAAACGCGCATATTTTCCCGTATTCATTTGCACGTCCGCCAGCTGGCGGAGAAGGGTATGATCCCAAACGCACCAGAAAGCTCCTTATTCACAAGAGGGAGCTCATTAGTTTACAAGGAAAAATTGAAGGCGCTCACTTGACCTTAATACCCCTTTCTTGGTATACTACGGGCCACCGTCTGAAGTTAGAAGTAGGCTTGGGACGGGGGAAAAAGCAATACGAAAAACGAGAAAAAAAACGACGAGAAGACCAAAAAAGAGAGTTGGAAAGAGAATACAGAGGGAAGATAAAGTTAAGAAGATAAGAGCCCGCCTTCGCATAAAGCTACGGCGGACGTAAGAAACAGTAGCGCGTTCTGAAAAATCAGAACGGACAACTGTTTCTAACGGGGATGATTGATTCGACGATTACGCACATTGAAATACTGCAAGCCGGCGATGACAAAAGAGCCGTAAAAATTTTGTTAAAATCCAGATGCTAACACATCTAAACAAGCACTTCGAGATGAACTCGCTGCCTTAAAAAAGCAACTTGCAAAGATCGAAGCCGCTTTTGTTCCTCAAGCATTACAGCTTAACGCTGTATATGCCTAACGAACCATTGCATGACAACTGTTTCTCGTGAGTTTCATGTAGTGTAAACATAGCGAGGACGTCAGAATGTTGATGATCGGCAACATTCGGAGCACAATTTCGATCAACACTATGCACAAGCGTTTGTCTATTTTTTCTTATGCATAGAATCAAATAGACTACGCTTGTAGACGTTTTCGATTTGTTTTTTCGGACCCGAGCTCATTACTCGGCATCTCCACAGACAGTAGCCGTTGCGCGTAATCGCGCAAGGCGTACTGCTGTGGATGTCCCCGCTTGGGGGCGCCACAGAAATTTGGTGCAGCCACACAAAATTTTATCTCCTTGTACAATGAGTATGAGGAGATTATTTGTGAACCTTTTAGACCTTATCTTCCCCAAGCGTTGCGTCGGGTGTGGCAGGATTGGCAATTATTTCTGTCAAAATTGTCAGTGCGCAATTCGTCTCATTTTTCACTCTGAAACTATTTGCCCAGTGTGTGAGCGCCCAGCAGTGGCTGGATTTACACATCCTATGTGTCGTACAGGATATACCATCGACGGATTTACAAGCTTTTTTCATTACGACGGCACTATTAAAAAAGCAGTAAAAGCACTCAAATATCGATTAGTATCCGATGTAGCCGCTGAGTTCGTTTCTTTAATACCAGAAACTTCCTTTCTCAACAGTTTTCATCACAAACTATTGCATCCAATTTTTCTCCCCATTCCGCTTCACAAGATGCGCATGCATCAGCGGGGATTTAATCAGGCTGAAATACTTGGAGGTTTTATTTCCCACAGATTGCAGATTCCCATGTACACCGATATACTTCTTCGAACACGAGAGACAAAGCCGCAAGTCGAGATGAAAAATAAAGAAGATAGGTTAAAAAATATGCACGGTGTATTTGGATTGAATCCGAAGACACAGCATGTATTACGAAATAAACACGTCATACTATTTGACGATGTGTTTACGACAGGCGCGACGATGCGATCTGCAGCAAGTGTCTTAAAACATGCAGGAGCAAATAGGGTTTGGGCCGTCACTATGGCCCGATAATAAATCATGTTATTATGCTAACATGTTAACATGATAATACAGTATATTATGAAACAAACAATAACTAAATTTTCACACCGTATAGCAATTGTGGCTGCCGGCGTACTTTCTTACGCAATGAAAAAGCGTATAAAAAAAGCGACCTATATTATCGGCGTTGATAAGGGTGCATATTGGTTGATAGAAAATCATATAACGCCAAATATGGCGGTGGGTGATTTTGATTCCGTATCGAAGAGAGAATTAGCAACGATTGAAAAAGAAATAGGGATACTAAAGAAACATCCCAAAGAGAAAGACGCGACGGATTTGGAGCTGGCTATTGATGAGGCTGTTTCGATGAATCCTAAAACTATAGAGCTATTTGGCGTGATTGGTACTCGCATGGATCATATATGGGCAGGAATACAGTTGCTTCAAAATATCAAGTCGCACAATATTTTGGGATATATTGTGGATAACTTTAATGAAATATCGCTTGTTTCAGGGTTTGTCAGCCTCCATAAATCTCAAACGTATAAATATATATCATTTTTTCCATTCCATGATCGCGCTTCAGTGACCCTTTCTGGATTTCGCTACAACGCCTCGCGACGCGTATTTGTATCAGGATCGAGTTTAGGCGTTAGCAATGAGATTGTTTCATCTCCTGCCAAGGTGGTAGTTCATGATGGGATGCTTCTTATGGTCAGAAG
Source organism: uncultured Gammaproteobacteria bacterium (assembly GCA_964361785.1). Taxonomy (GTDB): domain Bacteria; phylum Patescibacteriota; class Microgenomatia; order UBA10105; family UBA927; genus UBA927. The sequence goes on from CAYIBX010000003.1 coordinate 74,803, forward strand.
TAGGGATTAGTCGGTGGCAGTGCTCTCGTGTATAATTATGCGACTGGAGGAGTCGCATAGCTCGGTCCATTGCGGGAGTTTGCTAAATTCCTGAGCTGTAAAAGGCTCACGTGGGTTCGAATCCCACCTCCTCCGCCTTCGCTTCGCCGAAGTCATGCTTTGCATGACGAAGGCGAGCTTCGCTCGCAATTCGGCTCGGCTTCGGCGAGATGAAATCCGCCAAGACGAGCGACAGCGGGTTTAGTTCGACGAAGCCTTGGCGAAGTCGACTATTACAAATATGAATTATGTCTATATTTTGAAATGTTCAGACAATAAAACTTACATTGGTTGCACAGATGATCTAAAAGACAGAATTGATCGTCATCAAAAAGGAAATGTCCCCGCAACAAAAGATCGACTTCCCATTAAACTCGTTTCCTATTTTGCTTTTTCAAATAAATACACTGCATTTAATTTTGAAAAATATTTGAAATCCGGTTCAGGTAGAGCATTCTTAAAGAAGCATGAATTTGTTATGGACACTAGTTAAAGTGGTAGTTTAACAGATCTATAGCCACAAAATCTGATATAATAAAGGCTCTGGAGGGTGGGCAGGACGGTAATGCGCGAGTCTTGAAAACTCGTGGGAGCAATCCCTAACAGGTTCGACCCCTGTATCCTCCGCCTTCGCTCGCCGAAGCGAGCTACGGCGGACGCAGTCCGCAAGTAGATCGCGAAGGAGAGATTCGCTTTGCCGAAACCCGCTGTGGTGGGTGAAGGTGGGATTCGGCTCGGTTACAGCGAGATAAATCCGCATTTTTTAAAGACGCGAGAGATAAGATGAGGAGGACAACATTAGACGTGTTGCGTAATTCCCCATAATCAGGCACACTAAAGGGATATGAACA
>CAYIBX010000004.1:0-55712 GCA_964361785.1 uncultured Gammaproteobacteria bacterium
AAGTCATGCTTCAACTCATACCCCGCTGGCTCTGCCGCGGGGTTCTTGATTGTTTTTTAGTTGGTAACCAGTGACTGTATTCTTTCCAGTAGTATTTCCCGTTATCATAAAACTGTGCGACGATAATTTTGGTGTGCCCCAAGCGTCTTGGTGAAATCGTAATAGAGTATTTCCCTTTTTTGGGCTCGTTGATTGCGATTATGCCATCTGTGTCTGAAGTTTTGTTTCCATCTGGATCAGTGAGTGTGACATGAGCGGGATAGGAAAGCACAAGAAGTGCGGATGTTTTTTGGGAAACGGGGATTTGTAGACTTTGAAAGCCGAATGCTTGGAAATTTTGTGTGCCGTTTAGAAATGAAATTATTTCTTGTTGACCAGCTTGTCCACTCACAATACTTGAATGATCACCAAGAATCACTCTATTATCCGCGTCGTTTACTTGACTGCTTTGCAGTACTATAGTGCCATCACCATCGTTGGTGTATTCTTTGTTAGTCGGTTTACCATCTATCCATTCGCCCCGACGTATGTCGTTTTTACTCGGGTCTTTTACCCGTATTGAAGACAGAGTCTGCTGGCCATTACCAGAGAGTGTGCCGATTATAGTTCCCCAAGCAGGTGGGAAAGGATGTGATGGCAACCATTGGTTGGTAGTTGACATGCTGCTTAAAGATTTTAGTTGATTGGTTTGCTCATTTCGAAGATATGGAAAGATCGGGAGAATGTCTCGCGTTGAAGGAATAAATCGTTGTACAGCATCTTGTGAATCAATTCTGTATTTAATTTGACAGAGTCGTATCATGGTCGTCATATAGACCCAATAATTAAAGTCTGTTTTCCAAATTTCTCCTCCTGCCCACGCTGGATACGCAAACGGCGTTCCCCGATGCGGGCTTCCAGCAGAGAGATACTTGTCGATTTTACTATTTGTTTGTTTTTCTAAAATATATGCGCGTCCAACAAGTCCGCCAAAGCTATGACCGACAATGTCTACGCGTTCATTTGCACTCGTGTTTGAAGAAATAAGGGAAGTAAGTGCTTGAGTTTGTGACCCAAGTTGCTTTCTCCAGTCATAGTAAAATGGGATGGGTGTATACCCAGCGCTAGATAACGATGCATATAACGATGGGTAGATATTTTTTTCAAGTGGGTGTAAGTTCCAAGATCCTTGATACCCATCTATTTTGCAGTTTATTAGTGCATCAGCGTTCCAGCTAGCACCAAAGCCGGGTATAACGATGACCTTTTTAGTTTCTGGTGGAGTAGGAGTTTGGGTAGGAGTATTGGTTGGAGTGGGTGTGGGAGTTGGAGTGTTTGTAGGAGTTGGCGTGGGTGTTGGTGAGGGGGTTGGGGTATTTGGAGGAATTTGGGTAGGTGTAGGTATTGGAACGATAGGAATTTGAGGCGAAGTGGCAAGGCCAATTGCCCACCGTATGCCATTTAGTCCTGAATACCAAAGTTTATACACTCCATCGTCATCTTTCATGGCACTGGTGATCGTGAGAAACATGGAGTCAAAAGAATTTGGAGTAGTTGTAATGACTGGATTGTCCGCTGCTGGTTTGGTCCATGTAATACCATCTGTCGAATATGCATAGGCTACTTGCGTAGGTGCATCTCCCGAACCTACGCCGTACCACATTTTATACGTGCCATTGTCATCAATCACTGTAGGGAAGCTGACGTTATTTAACTCCCAGCTTTCTGTGGGTTCTATAACTGGATTACCACCATTTTGCTTAGTCCAATTGATTCCGTCTGAAGATGTGGCATACCCGATACGCCAGTAAGGATTTACTGTGAGATCGTTATCGTTTGTGGCAGCGTACCAAAGATGATATATGTTATCCTTGAATAGTATCGATGTTCCTCTATTTGGACCACCGCTATCCCAAGCATTCGGAGAACCTATTAATATCCATTGATTTGTTTTGTTCCAAATTATTCCGTCAGTAGATAATGCGTATCTGAGTCTATACCTATCAGGTCCAGACACCCACTGTTGTTTAACAGATGAATACCACATGATGTAGCCAGCAGCACTAGGATTAACAATAACTTTAGGATCAGTTATAAAATATTCCCAATTATCTAATGAGCCTTTTGTAACACTTGGCGTGTTTAATCGTTGCCAAGTATTAACACCATTAGGTGACGATGCATACCCAATTTCCCATAAGCCGTTTCCATTATTTCCTTCATACCACATTTTATACTCTGAGTTAATTTTCAAAAGGCTTGGGTTTGCCACGTATTTGCTATACCAACTACCACCATAAGGTAAAAAGACTGGGTTTTCGATATATTTCGCGAAGGTAAATGATTGAGCAGAGACATGAGGAATAAATAAAAAATATAAGAAGGTATAGAATATTAATGAGAATTTAAATCTCAGTTTGAACATTAATATAATTTTTAGATACTATTACTATATTTGTCAATATAGGGAATTGTGGTAAACTTCTAAGATTAATGAAATATGTGTAAATATACCGAATTTAATCATAATCAATTTCAAACTCATCGTTTAGTTTATGACTTGATTGAAAAAAATACAAAAGTATTAGATCTTGGCTGTGCAACTGGTTATTTTGGAAATGAACTAGCTAATAAATTTGTCGAGTTGTATGGAGTTGATGTCGATAGTGTTGCCGTAAAGTTGGCAAAAAAATATTACAAATGTGTAATTCAATCTGATTTAAATTTGTTTAATACAGATAAGCTGCCCAAAAAATATTTTGACTATATTATATTACTTGATGTTATAGAGCATTTAATTAACCCAACAAATCTTCTTAGCAAAATAACTAAATTATTAAATAAGAGTGGTCAGTTAATTATTTCGACACCGAATATTTTGCATATATCTATTCGTTATAAATTTATATCAGGAAAATTTAATTATGAGAAATATGGAATTCTCGATGAAACCCATGTTCATTTTTACACGATCGAATCAATAGTAAGCTTAGTTAGCGACTTGGGTTATAAAGTGATTAAAGTTATACCTTCTGTTGATTTAGGACAAGTTCCAATATTTGGGAGATTTTTTAAGCGAATTCCTTTATGGATTCAGTCTAAAATCGTAATACTCGCTCCGAATTTATTAGCGACTCAGTTTATCGTAGTTTGCTCTCATTAAAAATGAAATTAGCTAATATATTAGGTAGGCTTGATATACTTTTTACTAAAGGAATGATTAGCAGACCCGATGTTCAAGCTAAGATAGTTATTACTAAGCTTTCTGAATTAATTCCTAAGAAGGTTGATAAATTAATTGATGTTGGTGGAGGCGATGCAAGATATAAGTCGAAATTGTTAAAAATATCAAAAGAGTATTCTAATTTAGAAATATTGAAGAATAAAAATGTTAATATTTTAGGATCGGCTTACGATATTCCAATTATGAAGAATAGGATAGATATAGTCGTTCTATTTACTGTTCTCGAACACCTCAGCGAGCCAAAGAAGGCGCTTTTGGAGGTAGCGCGAGTACTTAAAAAAGGAGGGTATGTTGCCATCACGACGGTCCAGTACTGGCACACTCACAATCACCCCAGCGACTATTTGCGGTATACCAAGGCGGGGCTGGAGTATTACTGTAAAGAAGCGGGGTTTAACGTAGTAGACATTTGGTCACAGGGTGGGCCATTTTTAGTCATTTTTCACGCTATGGAACTAAACATGACGGGTAATTGGCGCACCATTTTTAGTATTCTTTTTTATCGCCTGTTTGACTGGCTAGACTGGGTGGTCTACAAGCATAACGATACGCGTGAGCATAGCGATTCCGTCGGCTGGTCCCTGATCGCTCAAAAAATCTAATTTAAATCTATAGCATGTGTACTATTTGCACTGTTGATTCTACGCTTCGTCACATTGGCGGGTATGATGTGTGTGCCTACTGTCGTACGAGAATTGCAAGTGTATTGCCGCAAAAGAAAAACGTACGAATGGTACTGGAGGAACATGCACAAAAGTTTATACTTGGCAATCAAAAAGATTTTGACATCCCTACGTATACCGCACGATTAGAGGTGCTTAAAAAACATGCACCGCATGCTAACATAGTGCTTGATTTTGGGTGTGGTAACGGGAATTTCGTAAATTTTCTGAGATTAAAAAAGTATAAAGCATTTGGGTACGACAAATCAACAATTATATCTCGACACCTGAAAGCACGTCATACTCCATACTATGCACATGAGAGAGAGTTGCCCAATGCGTACTTTGATGTCATCACGTGTTTTGACGTTGTTGAGCATACGATCAATCCAAGAGAAATTATAGAAACACTTCGGAAGAAATTAAAGAAGGGCGGTACACTGCTTATTACCACACCAAATGCGCAAGGCATTTCAGCAAGAGCATTTGGGAAACATTGGTGGGTGTTTGGCCCAACGGCGCATTTTGTGCTTTTTTCTCTATATTCATTACAGTCGTTGTTATCAGATATGCATTTTAGAATACTTGATGTTACCACAGACACCATTACTCCTTGTATTGTGCCAGCTGAAAAGTTGCTCCCAAAAGTAGCAAATAAGATGATGTATATCACACTCTGGCCGTTTAAGGGTATACTGTTTCGGCACCAAGTCGGCGATAATATACAGATGATTGCGATGAGGATGTAGTGCCGGATATTTACGAAGTTTATGAAATCTCCAGAGGTCGTGTTTGTCATCATAGGGTTCCATCCTGATCAAGAGGTGTTGCTCTCACTTCTTATCGCATTTTCTTCATACCCCATTGTGGTGGTGAACAACGGTAAGGTGGGGCAGATAAACATGCGCGGTGTTACGGTGGTTGGAGGCGAGAAGAATTTGGGATTTGCAGGAGGAGCTAATCTCGGGATGAAGGTGGCGTTCGGAAAGGGAGCTAGATGGGTAGTAATTTGTAATCAGGATTTGGTAGCGACCAAGAAGAGGATAGATGAGTTTGTGATCAAGCTACAAAGTGCACCCATAGGGATTGCTGGACCATTTGCAGGCGGATCGGATTCTACACGCATGACCACGATTATCCCATCAGAGAAGGCTGATTACATTACGGGATCGTGCATAGCCATTCATAAAAATGTATATAAAAAGGTTGGAAATTTTTACGAGCCATACTTTCTCTATTATGAAGAAATGGATTATTGTGTGCGAGCTAAGCGCGAAGGCTTTGCGATTACTCACTTGCCTGTAGATGGCATAATGCATGAAGAAAGTAAATCACTTGGAAATAATACTTTAGCGCATCAATACTATCTGTCTCGCAACCATTTGCTCCTTGTCCAAAGATTAGCACTCTCGAGAGTTAAGTGCTACGAATTTATTCGGATGCCTCTGACAATTTTTGAGCATATTGTGCGTAGACAATGGGGAGCGCTGCAAGGAATTCGCGACTTTATTGTTTGTCGATTTGGTTCAAAGGAGCGTGTATGAACATTGGTGTCGATGCTGGGATGCTTGGGGTAAATGATGAGCGACTAAACGTCGGCGTGTGGCGATTTGCCAACGAATTACTCACACAATTAGGGAAGATGGACAAGATAAATTCGTACATCCTTTATAGCTTCCATCCTATACCCACACAGGTCATGCAATTGTTTGGAAATTCAATGGTGAACCGTGTATTGTCGCCGTCTTTCGGGTGGATGCAAGCGAGGTTACCAATAGAATTATATATGCATCCAGTAGATGTGTTTATAGGATTATCTCAAGCTTTGCCAAAGACAAACGCAAAAACTATAGGTGTTGTGTATGATTTAGGTTTTACTACGCATGCTGATTTTTATAGAGATTCCGCTTTAAAGTTAGTGAAGCAAACTGAGCATCTTACTGCGTCTTCCGACGCCATCGTCACTATTTCTGAATCGATCAAACGAGAGATTGTCGCTTCATACGAATATCCTGAGAATAGAATTCATGTCGCATACCCAAGTATGGGAGAAGCCTTTACATCAATCGGAAGCAAATATGTCTCCACACGACCATATTTTCTCTGCGTCGGATCATTGAAGCGTGGCAAAAATATTTCCACGCTTATCCGTGCATTTTCTCGCTTTGTAAAGAGTACAAAAACGCCGATTGATCTCATTCTCGTAGGAAGTTCGTATTGGCAAGATGCAGAAATAGTTGAAACGATACTGTCAGAAAAAATTGGCGACCACGTTATCATAAAAGGGTATGTGAAGGACGCTGCACTTGCCTGCCTTTATCGCGGGGCTCTGGCTTTCGTCTGCCCATCAATTATTGAAGGATTTGGGATCCCGTTTGTGGAAGCGATGGCATCTGGTATACCTGTGATCGGATCATCAATTCCAGTTCTAAAGGAAGTAGTCGGTGATGCTGGGATACTCGTTGAGCCTCACGATAGTGATGCACTCGCGATGGCGATGGAAAAAGTAGCGACAGGCAAAACGCTTCGCGAGACATTGATAAAAAAAGGAAAGGTGAAAGCAAAACAGTATTCATGGCAGAAAATGGCAAAGACCGTCTACGACCTTTTATGAAACCAACTATCGCGCTCGTTCGTGGGAAGTTTTTAAATCAGTATGAGATGCAAGTCTATGAGCCATTGGTGAATCGATACGATATCACTGCGTTTGGATCGAAAACGTCTTTTCATGACTCATTTGCTTTTCCTGTAGTCAAATGTTGGTCTGCGATAGATTTCTCTGGCGGAGCCAGATCTCGCTCCGCGAGACGTATACAATTGGCACTGCTTAATCGTCTGTTTGTAGACGCTCATTATCTTTTAGGACTGGAAAAAGCACTGAATGGGTTTGACATAGCGCACACTGCCGAAACGTACTATCGCTATACCAGTCAGTGCTTGAATGCTAAAAGAGATGGCAGAGTGAAAGCGGTGATTGCTACGGTACTTGAGACAATCCCATATAACAACGAAGGCATCTGGGGGAGAAAAGCTATGAAAGAAAGGGCGAGAAACGAGGTAGATCATTTTATCGCTATAACAAAACGCGCCAAAGATGCACTGATAATCGAGGGGACAAATCCCAATAAAATTAGCGTCATACCTTATGGCATCGACACAGAGAGGTTTACCGTAGCCCACGCGAAAAAAGACGCACGTCGTGTAGATATTTTGTATGTTGGTCGATTGGAAAAGGAGAAGGGAGTATTGGATCTTTTGGAAGCGTTCAAAATACTGTCAGATAAAAGAGTATACCTTACGATTGTTGGGTCAGGCTCGCTGACTCTGCCACCTATGGATCACGTGACGTTTATTGAGTCTTCATACGACGATATGCCAAAGGTATACCAAAAAGCTGATATATTTGTCGCACCGAGTAAGCCCCACTTCGCCAAGTCTACGAGGGGCACGTCCTACATGACGTGGGAGGAACAATACAACATCGCACTTTTGGAAGCACAGGCGTCAGGTCTTGCCATTATTACGACCAATAGTGGCGCGATACCAGAAAACGTCGGCAATGCAGCACTTCTTATAAAACCAAATGATATTCAGGCACTTGTGGTAGCGCTAAGATTGCTCATTACAGATTCGTCGCTTCGTGTATCTTTAGGAAATGCAGCTAGGTACAGAGCCGAGACTGTACATGATGGAAAAATTATAAGCAAAAAAATTGATTTTCTTTACCAAGAAGTACTTTCTAGTGCAAAAGCAAAAAAGAAATAATGAGCAGTGTATTTATTACACAAAGCGAGAGTGCGAACAAATTAATAGTTTTTGACGATGAAATAGTTTTTGAGAATTTATTTACTCCCTCCACTAATCCAAGATAGATAAGCGGCAATATGCTTACAAACATACGACCGCTAAAACTCTCTCCCTGCCACCACGTGCTCCATGTAGAGACAAGATAGATTTGTAAAAGAATAATGATAAGGTGCAGGAAATATTTTTTTCGTTTGTACCAGAGGCCATACATACCAAGAAGGACAACAGGAGTCCACAAAAATAATCCACTCGTTTTTCCAAACAGCACCCCTAGTATATGTGGAGAAAATATACTAAACCCTTCTCCCCCTCTCAAATACGGATTCATGAGTGAGCCGTAGAGAAGATACCAGACGATAATTTGAGGAGTGAGGGTGAGAATAATGCCTGAGAAAAAGGATTTTTTATCCATTGTGTGTATGTGCGGCACGATAAGGAGGATGTAGAGAATGTCTTGTAATCGAGTAGCAGAAAGCGCGCCAAGAACTAGTCCAGTGGCAAACCACGGGATTGGCTTGATGGTGAGAAGAACGATATACACACTTGCCCAAAAAAAAGTAACAGCATGTGAGTTGACTGTATCTATGGATCCATAAAAAAAGAGATTCGTGCCATATGCGATAAGCAGTAGTGCAATGAGGCTTTCATGTGAACGTTTTGGAGACAACCGTGTGAGCATAAGGAGTCCAAAGAGAGTGGCACATACACTGGTAATGCTTATCGTGATTTGATAGGGAAATGTATAGCCATCGCTATGTACTAATCTGTGGACGATGAGATAATTGGGTGTCCACAAAAGAGCGGGACCAATGCTATATTTATTGCTTGGGATTTTCGTGTATAGATACGGTTGGTTGCCGCCAAGCCGATTGTATTCGCTTTCGAAATTTATATTGTGTTCGATAATAAGCGACCGAAGCCAAGAAAAATAATATACGCCATCACCATACACCGTTTTACCCAAAAACGCTGCATGTGAAACGTTCACAAGAAGATACACACAGACTATACTTACAAAGAGGGTTCGTAGCTTCATAGGAGTTGAGCATCTATTTTCTGCTACAATTACTGTTGATTATGATATCTACTGTTATCCTAACTCACAATAGCGAAAAAACATTAGGTAACACATTAGGATCACTGCAGTTTAGTGATGAGATTATTTTGGTTGATGATAATTCTACCGATAAGACACTTGAAATAGCGCGTATCTACAAAGCGCGAGTGTTTGAGAGACTCTTGCAGGACGACTTTGCAGTACAGAGAAACTATGGGCTAGAAAAGGCGAAAGGGGATTGGGTATTATTTATCGATGCAGACGAGGTGGTGCCATCTGAGCTTAGGCGTGAAATAGAAGCAGTGACTTTAGCTTCGAATTCAAAAATATTAGGGTATTATATTTCACGCCAAGATTACTTTGGGGGTAGGGGACTTACGCATGGCGAAACGTCACGCGTTGAATTATTGCGTCTTGCCAAAAAACACGCTGGTCTCTGGATAGAACCTGTGCATGAAATTTGGCAAGTTCGGGGAGAAATCGGTAAATTAACCAATCCCATTCATCATCTTCCCCACAATGACGTCGCACAATTTTTAGATAAAATCAATCGATATTCTTCGATTCGGGCCAAATTTCTCTATCAAAATGGCATACGGAGTTCTTTGCTTGAGATTATCCTGTACCCCATCGCCAAATTCGTGGTCAACTACATTGGAAAGCTTGGATTTTTGGATGGTATGCAGGGGTTGATAATGGCTGTCATGATGAGCTTTCACTCATTTTTAGTTCGGGCAAAGGTGTGGACACTTGATCGCCGTATCAAAGAATAATGTATGAAACTTTTCTCTCTTCTTGTCATTGTTTCATTTGCTTTTGGACAATTGATAGCAATACCACTTGGTAGTAATGTCGTCCTTTATGTGCATGACATACTCCTTGCATGTGTAATAGTCTTTGCTATAGGGACGAAAAAAATAACACCGTCAGGAATACTTGTTTTCCCCATAGGTGTATTTGTCGGAGTCGCATTTATTTCGCTTCTTTTCAATTCCTATCGATTTACCATCGCTGAGCTTGGTGTTTCGAGTCTATACCTTTTGCGCTGGGTGCTCTATAGCTCGTTGTATGTCATTTCATTGCAGAAGTTTATTACATCCAGACAGTGGCTTACGTGGACGTATTGGTCTGGTGTATGTGTGGCGGTATTGGGGTTTGTCCAGTATGTCTATTATAAAGATTTGAGAAATGTATTGTATTTAGGGTGGGATCCGCATTACTATCGTATATTTTCAACATTTCTTGATCCCAATTTTCTTTCATTGTTTTTAGTGCTTACACTTTTTCTTGGTATGTACTTTCTAAATGAAAAATCGCGATGGCCCTATATGGTTGGACAATTCGTGACGTTGGGCGCATTATTTTTGACGTATTCACGGTCAGGCTATGTAGCATTGCTTGTAGGATCTGTTGTCTATGCACTATTGATACGTCGAGTGAAATCATTGCTTATCGCAATATGTGTGTTTGTGGTGATACTTTTTATACTGCCTACGCCATATGGAGAGGGTGTCAAATTATTGCGTACCACCTCGACGTTTGCCAGAGTGGGAAATTGGCAACGCGGATATTCTCTTATAAAAGAATCTCCTATCTTTGGGTTTGGATTTAATACATTGCGCTATGTTAAAGAAGCGAGAGGCTGGGGGGATGAAAATAGTATTATACCTGATAAAGCGGGCGCAGGATTAGATGATAGTTTTCAGTTTCTTTGGGCAACGACCGGCATAGTCGGATTGGTGTCGTATCTTTGGATATTGTCAAAGATTGGAAAAATATTTCTTCGTGCACAAGGAAATCATACAACACGAGTATTAGGAGTGATTGGGATGAGTGGATTGGCAGCAACTATCGTACATAGTCAGTTTATCAATAGTCTTTTTTATCCGCAGATACTTTTGTGGTGGTGGATTGTGGTAGGAGCGACAGAACAATGTATTAAGGTTGATACGTCACGCGACGTTCGATCTTCGTTTGGTTCCCCGCGGGGTCAGTCGAGACGATTGTCAAAGCATTCTCGCCGTCGACTAAGGACATCGAGTATATAAACGATCCGTCGACGCGAACAACGACGATTCGACCGCTTACCGTTACGCGCATACCCTCTTCTGTTTTTCCTTCTACGATAGTTTTATGGGTGCCATCATTTATAGTCGCTCCATCTGACGGTTTGGTGAGCTCAAGTTCAGGAGCGGTACGATCGATGCTCGTAGAGATGACGTTTGAGAGATCGCTCGTTTGGTCTTTGTCGCCGAGTAATTTTGCACTTATGGTAATTTTTTCTTCTTCAATAGGGATATCGTCTAATACAAAACTTCCGGTATCGGTTGTGATGAGTTTTTTGTATTCTTTATCATTTACATAGATGATGACTGTTTTTTTGGGATCTGCTTTGCCGCGAATTGAAAGTGAGGCGCTGTTGGTTGCATCAGGCAAGGGGTCGAGCATGGGTGGCAAGAGTACATCTGATTGTGTAGCTTGCTGAGGTGTAGTTCCCCGAATTTTGTCCACAAAGATACTAAATCCTATTAAAATTTTTAAACCAAAAAAGAGAAGAAAAAAGAGTAAGGCAATAGAACCTGCAACGGCCATATAAAGTCGCTTCGATGCCTTTTTATCCTCGAATCGTCGTAATCTTGATGTGGTCATATTTTTTTGAGCCTCTTGTCAGAATCGGACTGACATCGACGGTTTACGATACCGCTGCTCTACCGTTGAGCTAAAGAGGCGACTATTTTTTATCTCCTCTCTTTATTTTATCAAGAAACACGTCGAAATGGTACGATAGAAGAATAAGACGATATATTCCTTCATCGATTACCCGTAAATATCCAGTGATTGGCTTGATTCTCTCTATCCTTATATTAGTATACCCGATGGTTTCATCGCAGAAATTACAACAGATACGCGTAGGACAGGCGACAGTTAAACGCGTCATCGATGGAGACACAATAGAGCTGGAAGATGGACAAAAGGTGCGTTACATTGGGATCAATACACCAGAAATTTCAACCACAAGTGCCAAGACGTGTTTTGGCAAAGAAGCAGCAGTAAAAAATATGGAATTTGTGGAAGGTAAGACTGTGCGTTTAGAAAAAGATGTGTCCGAAACAGATAAATATGGACGGCTATTGCGATATGTTTGGGTAGGAGATGTATTTGTAAATGAAATGTTAGTGAAGCAAGGATATGCTCAAGTAAGTACGTATCCACCTGATGTAGCTCATAAAGACGAATTTCTTTCCGCGCAAAAAATAGCACAAGAAGGAAACATTGGATTATGGAGCGGGTGTCCAGCGACTAATAATTCCGTGAGGTAAGAGACGTTCTGAAGTAGTATCTTTGATTGTGAGTTCCATTGTTTCAACAATTCCATCGTTCATTACGTCTCTTAACGTATTGTCGAGGGCGATACTCGATAAATCGGCAGTATATGCATTTAAAATAATAAACAATGGATTGTTTGATATGAGTTGTTTGCAAAGGGTAAGAAGGGATGTCAAATTATCGTCTAATTTCCATACTTCCCCTTTTGTACCTCTACCAAATCGTGGAGGATCGAGGATGATTGCGTCGTAGGTGTTACCACGTCGTATTTCTCTGTTTACAAATTTTGAAACGTCATCAAGTATCCATCGGATAGGAGATTGGGATAGGCCAGAGGCGGCGGCATTTTCTTTGGCCCAATGAATACTACTTTGGCTACTGTCTACATGCGTGACCGTGGCTTCAGCTTTGGCGCTAGCCAGTGTCGCGCCTCCAGTATAGGCAAAAAGGTTTAACACTCGTTTTTGGTTTGAGGCTTTAAGTTTATTTCCTATCCAGTCCCAATTGACTGCCTGTTCTGGAAAAACTCCCACATGTTTAAATGATGTTGGTTTTAAATTAAATTTGAGTCCGTTGTACGTTAAATGCCAGTCTATTGGCGGCTCTCTTACGATTTTCCAATCTCCTGATTCTTTGGAAGATCGTATGTATTGTGCGTCAGCATTTTGCCAGACTTCTTGTGAGGCGTGTCGTAACCAAATAGCGCGTGGATCTGGGCGACTGATGGTGTAGTCCCCAAATCTCTCAAGCTTAGCCCCTTCTCCACTATCAATGAGTTCGTAGTCAATCCAGTCAGTCGGAAATGTGATAGGAATAGTGTTGTCCACAAATCAAAGTATAGCACTTATTTTTTTTCATTTAAAAGTTTTTTTAGCATCTTCGATATTTTGTTTGTGATCGAGGGCCATTTGGTCTGGTAATTCGTTGAGAGAGAACCATTTAATATCCATTGCGTCGTCTCCTTGTTTGGCTTTGCCCTCTGCGATAGTGACTGCATAAACAAGGTTTATGACTTGTTTGGGATGCCTAGAGGGAGAACTATAGACGCCGACTAATTTGGTGGAAATAACGTCAAGATTCGTTTCCTCTTTCACTTCTCGCTTGACGGTCTCTTGGATTGACTCGTCCCATTCTACATATCCTCCTGGTGTTCCCCAGTATCCTTTGTTTGGCTCAACACCTCTTTGGATGAGTAGTATTTGATTATCTTTGATGATAACTGCGTCAATTGATACGCCTCTGTTGGGGTATCTTTTGCAGTGTGGACATGGTTCGTTGTTTTTGAGTTGTTTTGACATACATGTTATTTCAATAACTGTACAATTTTATCTAGTATTTTGTCCAACATTTTTTGTCCATATTTTGTTGAAGACTGTGTTGGATCGACGCCTTGTACAGCTCTTAACTTATCATATTTATTTTCCATGCGCTCAAGGTCTACAAATTCAGGAGCCATGGCCATCATAAGCGACGTTTCCCATTTACCTGCATGATCTCCGATTTCCCCATCTATGAGGTCTGGCTCTTTAACAATTACAAATTGTATACCTTTCCTCAAATATTTTTCAGAAGCTACTTTCGCTATATCTGCATTGGGATAATGGCCTACCAATACAAAAATCTTTTTAAATCCTATTCGGATCATCCGATAGAAGTAGCTCTCTAATATTTTTTGGTAGAGTGTGGTATCTAGATGGTAGCAATCATATTGCTTATTGGGATATTTTTCTAAATCTATATCCGGCCACGTATCAACGCCAAGATAGAGTGGAGGAAACACAATGCCACCAATTTTTTCTGCTGCTAGTTGACAAATTTTCCAAGCTTTCAATGAATCTAATCCTAGTACATTGTGATACCCATGGTATTCCATGCTACCGAGTGGAAGATAGGCTATGGGATTGGCAACGAATGCCGCTTTGAACTCTTCAGGAAACATTTCCTCATATTTGGTTTTTGCATGCATATAGCTTACCTAAGCGTACTCAAAAAATAATTTGAAAATAAAATAATAGGAAAACAATAATGTGTATTGGTGCAGTAACTAAACCAGATACATATTTCTTTACATTTCCAGCCCACACAATATGTTGAACTCCGTTGGCAAACATGAGAGCTAGGAAAAACGCTTGAAGGTAAGCTCTGCTCGGAAAATCTTGAAGAAGCCACACACCAATCCAGAAACTTTCAAACACTACTTCAAAAATTAAGAACGCCCAGAATGGCATTTTGAAGAGATACCATTTTTTGTGGAAGCCAGTTGAAAGTTCTTCAATAGAATGTGCGATTTGAACAAATAAGCTGATTGTAAAGTATTGTTCAAGAAGACTCATAACGTAAGTATATCAAGAAGTGATAAATGAATGTAACGAGTCTCTATTTGCAAAAATCAACGTTATGGTATTTATATTGAGCGGGATAGGGGAATTGAACCCCCTTCTCATCCTTGGGAAGGATGCATACTACCGGTGTACTAATCCCGCGATTTTAAACTCCACACTATTTTATCATTCAATACTTCTCGACCGTATCCACTTTTATAAAATAATTCCTGTTTGATAGCGTCCTGTTTTGCTATAAATGCTTCATAAAATACTAAATCAAATGGAGCGTTCTTTTTTGAAAACGTTCCACCTTGTTTCGCATTATGTTCATTCACTCGCTGCTTTAAATCACTCGTAAAGCCAATATACTTTCGTTTAGTTTTCTTACTTACTAATACGTATACATAATACATACGTGTACCCGCCTCATCGGCGGGTCGCCGAAGAGGCGACTAATCCCGCACGTTACACCATAAGAACACATCTCATAATACCATGAGATTGTTAGTCCGACTACACGGTCTTTTCAAAAAAAGCCTATGGCAATTGCAATACGTTTCCGACGTGGATGATGTTGGCATCGTTAAGTTTATTAAGACTTGCGATTTCCGTCCACCTGTATCCTGTTCCATACGTCTTTTCTGAAATGCCCCAGAGCGTGTCATCTTGTACGACAGTGTACTTGCCGCTTTCTGGTTTTTTCACTTCGACTGCAGCTGATGATACTTGGCCTACTGGTTCTCGTTTGTCTACTTTTGGAATAGTGAGCGTTTGGCCCGCCTCTATACTATCTGCGTTAGAAAGCTTGTTGGCTTCTACGATATCTACCCAGTTGTAGCCACTTTGAAAATATTTTTCTGAAATTTTCCAGAGTGATTCACCAGCTGCCACTGTATGTGTGGCAGGTAGAGCAGTTTCTATTTGCTTTGCTTCTTCTTTTGCTTTCGTGTCTGTGGTTGCTTGTTGGCCCTTATTTTTGACAAAGTTGACCACAAGCATCGTCGTTACAACGACGACGGCGATGCCTAAAAATAGGGATACAACACTGTCTGAATTTTGTAGTTGTTTTTTGATTTTATCAATCATGTTCCTCCTTTCTGGGCAGAGGTAATGTGGGGCAGATCAACGTCTCTCCTTCGCGAGTTCTGAGGGCCGTGCCCGCCGTAGCTCGCTTTGGCGAGCGAAGGCGGGACCGAGCGGACTCGAACCGCCGACCTCCTCCTTGACAGGGAGGCGCTCTAACCAGGCTGAGCTACGATCCCATTCTGGGACAAAACCTTACGGTTTTTTCCCAACGATTTTCCCTTATAGGTGTTGCAAGCTATTCACTCGCCTGCGTCACGCTTGCAACAGATTTTAATCTATCACCCTTTGGTTATCTGGCTTTGTCATGGCCGCACAATGGATGTGGAATGATTATAAAATATAATTGAGCTTATAACAATGGTGTGTTAGCATAATGATAATTGCACTATGACAAATCATGAATTAGCAGAGCTTCTCAAGAAAGTATCAGCCGCATACCAGATATTGGGAGAAAATAGATTTCGCATCATAGCCTATGACAAAGCGGCAGATAGTATCGAACATCTTACCACGGATATTAAAGACTATTGGATTGCGGGAACATTGGGTGAGATAGAAGGGGTTGGAAAAACCATCGCCGAGCACATAGATGAAATTTTAAAAACCGGGAAGAATAGACATTGGGAGTCTGTTTTTGCCAAAGTCCCAGAAGCAGTGTTTCCGCTTTTGTTCGTCCCCGGCATAGGGCCGAAAAAAGCGTATGCGCTCGTCACGATTCTTAGGTTAGAAAATGAGAAGTCAGCAGTTACTGATCTAGAAAAGGCAGCCAAAGCAGGAAAGATTGAACCGCTTGATGGGTTCGGCAAACGATCGCAAGATGTCATTCTTGAGGCAATCAGTGCATTTAAGAAGGGACAAATTAAGGAAAACCGTATGCCATTGCCATACGCTGACGTGGTTGCGATAGAAGTTATGGAGTATGTTGCCAAAGCAGGAGGATGTGAAAAGATTGATGTACTTGGAAGTCTTCGGCGAAAAGTGGCAACAATAGGCGATATCGATATAGCGGTAGCCACGAATGATCCTGATAAGATTATTGAACGTTTTATTTCGTTTCCGCATCAAAAGATCATTGAAAAGGGTCCAAGTGGGGCAACGCTGCTTCTTGCCAACGGAAAACAAGTCGATATGCGTGTCCAGACACCAAAAGCGTACGGCGCGATGCTCCAGTACTTTACAGGCTCTAAACAACACAACATTGCACTTCGGGAGTATGCGTTGACAAAGGGTTTGTCGCTTTCAGAACATGGTATTAAAGACTTAAAGACTGGTAAGGTTCGTGTCTTTGCGACTGAGGAGCAGTTTTATCACCATCTTGGCTTAGACTATGTAGTACCTGAATTGCGCGAGGGTCGCGATGAAATTACGATGGCTAAAAAACACTCGTTACCGACGCTTATTGAAAAAGGCCAAATACTTGGAGATCTTCATATCCATAGCAGTTATGATTTACATTCGTCGCATGATGTGGGAGTAAGTAGCGTGAAGGAGATTTTAGAAACTGCTGATATATTGGGCTATGAGTACGTCGGATTTTCCGATCATAATCCATCTGTATCAAATCTTTCGAGTAGTGTAATTACCCAAATTATGAAAAAGCGAAAAAAGTATTATGAACAACAATACTACTCGTATACTACAGGTGTTCGTAAAGGTAAAAAAGCTACGTCACTGTTTGTTATGTGTGAAGTGGACATAAAACCAGATGGTTCGTTAGCATTGCCAGAAGATGCGTTTGAGTTCGTCGATGCAGTGGTAGTATCACTTCATTCTGCTTTCACTCAACCCCGTAAACAGGTGACAGATCGAATTATCAAAGCACTGACATCTCATGCGAAGGTGCGAATCTTTGGACACCCTACAGGAAGGCTTTTAGGGAGCAGGGAGGGAGTGGATGCTGATTGGAAAGAGGTATTTGTCGTCGCGAAGGAAAAAAATATTGCATTGGAAATAAATTCTTTCCCTGAACGATTGGATTTGCCTGACGGGCTAGTGGCGGTTGCCAAGGAAATGGGGGTTAAGTTTTGTATAGATACAGATGCACATGATAAAGCGCATATGAATCTTATGCCTTACGGCGTGTCCGTCGCTAGGCGTGGGGGACTGTCAGACGATGACGTGGTGAATACCTATCCCTATACAAAATTTGCACAGTGGTTGTACAATAAGAAATAGAAAAACATTTATAGAGGAGGAAAAGTATGAATCCGTTATATTTAGGTGGAGGAGCAGTAGCACTAGTGGTTGTATATTTTTGGTCTCTCTATAACGGGTTAATCAGAGAATCGACGGATATTGATGAAGCATGGGGACAAATTCAGGTGCAATTAAAACGAAGAGCTGATCTTATTCCAAATTTGGTGGAGTCGGTCAAAGGGTATGCCAAGCATGAAAAAGGCGTATTTACTGAGGTGACCAAGGCAAGAACTGCGGTGATGAACGCTGACAGTCCTGCTGAAGCGGCAAAAGCGGATAACATGTTGACAGGTGCTTTGAAGAGCTTGTTTGCGGTGGCAGAGGCGTATCCCAAGCTTGAAGCGAATCAAAATTTTATGCAGCTTCAGAAGGAACTTTCTGATACCGAAGATAAAGTAGCGTATTCAAGACAGTACTACAATGCACAACTTTTGGAGTACAACTTGAAAGTAAAAACATTTCCAAATAATGTATTTGTGGGTATGTTTGGATTCACATCTCGCGAATTCTTTAAGGCTGGTGAGGGTGAGCAGAATAAAGTAGATGTGAAGTTTTCTTAAATGACAATTTCTTCTCAAATTCGGTCAAATATAGCAAAAACGTATTTGTTGATGGCAGTATTTGTGGGACTTGTCATCGCGATCGGATACGTATTGGGTTATGCATTAGGGTACGGATCGGATTTCGTATGGATAGCCACACTTTTTGCAGTAATTTCTTCTTTTTCAAGCTACTGGTGGGGAGATAAGCTCGTTCTTGCTATGTCTGGAGCAAAGCCTGCAGAGAGAAAGAAAGATTTTGATTTTTTTACCGTTGCCGAGAATCTTGCAATGGCCGCAGGTATTCCAAAACCAAAACTGTATGTGATTGACGATACGGCGATGAATGCGTTTGCGACAGGCCGCGATCCTGAACATGCGGTGGTGTGTGCGACGACAGGTCTTCTTTCCAAACTTGAAAGGCGTGAATTAGAAGGCGTGATTGCGCACGAGTTGTCCCATATCAAAAATTATGATACGAGATTATTAGCAGTCATATCCGTGCTTGCGGGAACGGTCGTATTTTTGTCTGACATGTTTATGCGTAATCTTTGGTGGGGCGGGAGAAGAAGTAGAGATGATAATAACAACAGTGGTGGGATTATTTTAGTTATTGGTATAGCGTTGGCCATCCTTACCCCGATATTTGCAACCCTTATGCAAATGGCACTTTCGCGAAGACGGGAATTTTTGGCAGATGCATCAGGCGCTGATCTCACGCGGTATCCGGAAGGATTAGCGAGAGCACTTGCAAAATTAACACAAGACAAAGAAGTACTGGAAGCCGCTACAAATGCAACGGCGCATCTTTATATCACCAATCCGTTTAAAGGTAAAGCCTATGGTGCATGGTTTTCGAATATGTTTAACACCCATCCTCCGATAGAAGAACGGATAAAAAGATTGCGCGCGATGTAGGAATGTGTTAAAATAATTTCCTGCCATAATACAATTATGCCCTTTTTGGTTGAAGCATTAAAAAAATGATCGAGTTTTTTTAGTTCAAAAAATTCCAATACCGCGTCCGAATAACAGACGAGGCTATAGAGATTATTCAGTCTTCCCTGATAAGTCGGCTATCGTAGACACAAAGGGTAGTATAGTTATATTGTCGGTGAGCACATTAGCCAAAGCAGCAACACGACATAAGGACGAGATAGGTTTATGTGCGCTTTTAACAAATTCAACTGGAAATTATCTTGGAGGCTTTGAACGATTGGATAATAGTCAAGAACGAGTAATCATGCACGAGGGAGTGCCGGTATTAAGAATTACGTCGTTAGGATAAATGTTTAGTTGCCTCTATATGCCTTAATGCGCGATAATGGGGACATGTCTTTTCTTGATCGCGTCGTCATAACAAATGCAAAAACGGTATCGCAAACAAGTACGGGTCTTGGGATTGGTGCTGGGGAAACTTGGCCTGGGGAATTGGCACTTAAACTTCGCCCAAACATTGCTTCATATTTTGGAAAACAATTTACCAAAGGTGTCATTCTCGTTGTTGGAACGAATGGAAAAACCACGACGACGTTGATGATTAAAAAAATTCTTGAATCACAAGGTGATCGAGTGGTGACCAATGCCACAGGAGCGAATTTATTAAACGGTATCGTATCGTCTTGTATACGGCAGACGGATTGGAAAGGGAATCTGAATGCTGACTTTGGACTGTTTGAAGTAGATGAAAATTCACTTCCAATCGTACTCAAATATATTACACCGAAGCGCATCGTGATCCTCAATCTTTTTCGCGATCAGCTAGATCGGTACGGTGAGGTGGATGTGATTATAGAAAAGTGGACAAAAGTATTAAAGGACTTGCCTATTCAAACGGAAATTATTTTAAACACTGATGATCCGGCTGTCGCATATTTTGGGAAATCAGCGCAAGGCATGGTGATTTATTTTGGACTCAACGATCCGAAAGAATACTTAAAAATAGCAGAGCATGCGACAGATTCTACTTTTTGTCCTCAATGTGGCGCGAGATTGATGTATGAAGGCATATATTACTCTCATATTGGCGTGTGGCGGTGTGAGAAATGTAATTTGAAACGGCCGACTCCCAACGTACACACGTTTCCGAAGGTATTGGATGGCCTGTACAACCAATACAACACGTTGGCTGCTGTCGCACTTTCGAGATCTTTAGGAATTAAAGAAGCGATTATTAAGAAGTCATTAGTATCATTTGTTCCTGCATTTGGTAGACAAGAGGAGATCGTTGTTGGGAAGAAAAAAGTAAAGTTATTTTTATCAAAAAATCCTGCAGGGTTTAATGCCTCACTTCGAACAGTTCTTGAAATGGGAGCAAAGAATATATTTATAGCACTCAATGATCGTATTCCGGATGGAAAAGACGTGAGTTGGATATGGGATGTGGATTTTGAAACGTTAAGTAAAGTTAATCAAGTGTATATGGGTGGAGATCGGGTGTATGATTTAGCACTTCGGTTGCAGTATGCGGATATACAACCTCACGTTGAATCTGATTTAGAAATAGGTATTCGAAGAGCAATCCAAGAATTACCTAATGATCAAACATTGTTTGTATTAGCAACGTATTCAGCAATGCTAGATGTACGGAAAATCCTGACAGGGAAGAAAATATTATAAACACACAATACTCTAATGAATCGATTCATTAGAGTATAAAAACTTTATGAACTTTAAAGTAAATATGGCGTGGCTCTATCCGGATCTTATGAGTACGTATGGCGATCGGGGGAATGTTACGGTTTTGCAAAAACGATGTCAATGGCGTGGGATTGAAGCTGAGATTGTGCCAATTACCCTCGAAACGCCAATCTCGAAACTTGGGAATTGTGACTTGATCTTTATGGGAGGCGCACAAGATAGGCAGCAAAAATTAGCAGGCGAGGATTTTCTCAAAAACAAAGGCCCTGTTGTAAAGCAGATGGTTGAAAATTATGTGCCTGCTTTATTTGTTTGTGCCGCGTATCAATTCGTGGGTAAGTATTATTTGCCATATCAAGGCGAAAAAATTATGGGTGCCGGAATTTTTGATTTGTATACAGAGCACTATGGGGATCAATCAAAACGGTTAATCGGAAATGTGGTAGCGGAAGTAATTAGTGATGAGTTAATAGGGATCCCTTCGACTGGCTCAGGGCGATTATCGAAGACGATAATCGGATTTGAAAATCATGGAGGGTATACGTATTTAGGAGACAAGATGAATCCATTGGCTAAAATTATTAAAGGAAACGGGAATAATGGCAAAGATGGATATGAGGGGGCTGTGTATAAAAATTCCATTGGCAGTTACTTTCATGGGCCTTTCTTGCCGAAAAATCCTATGATCGCTGATTGGCTGATAGAGAAAGCATTGGAAAAAAAATATGGAAAAAAGATTGTGTTAGATCCTTTGGATGATACGCTCGCAAATGATGCGCGAAAGGCAATCATGAAACGATTAGGAATTTGACGGGTGATTAAGCAGGATACACAATGATAAGAAGTTTTTCTCCTCGTTGAATAATCCGTGAACCTGGTTTTAGCGCTCCGGCTTTGTTGCATTCAGCAATTTTATCACCATCTTTTGTTAAGGTATTTAGATCCCCAATTCGTATTTCATGAAATACTCGACCCCCTAAGTCATCAGGCGCCTCGGGAAGCCCTGCAATGAGTCTTTTTAACCCGCTTTCACCACGTCTTAAACGTAAAGGTCGAAACAATATCATATATTTATTCTACTCCAATAAACATTATTTTAGTAAAGATTGTTTTGATTTCCTCCATAAATTTTTCCGAAAGGTTGGTGGAGAACTTGCTGTACTGGCCTGCACCCATTTTAGAGCAAAGTCTTCGTTCGTAATCACGAATAACATCCATGACCTCTGAACCTATCGAATTGTACTTGGCTTGATTGACTTGAGGAGCGATGACATATGCGTCATGGATTGGCTTAAAGGTATCAAAGAGTTCTTTATTTTCCTCAAGCATTTGTTGTACTGCGGTGCGATATTTGGTCATTTAAATAAGAATACTAAATCAGAGAGTAACATTCAATATGATTTTTAGTATAATGCCAATATGAAGGGTTCATCAATTTCTGCAGAGGATATAAAAAAAATTGCAAACCTTGCTAACATCCCCATATCTGATACTCAAGCAGAAGAGTTGACCAAACAAGTAGATGTGACTGTTTCGTATGTTTCGAAACTTCAAGAGTTGCCAACTGACTCAGTAGTGGAAACCTCTCAAGTGACTGGTTTAGAAAACGTCGTACGAGAAGATATAGTCGATAAATCGAGAATTCTTACTCAAAAAGAAGCGCTTGAAAACGCTCCACACACTCACAATGGATTTTTTGTGGTCGATGCAGTTTTGGAGGAACATGAATAAAAATTTATTGGACCTTTCCATTTTGGAGTTGTCAGAACGACTTAAAACAAAGTCGATTTCAAGTGTTGAGCTCGTCACTGAATCATATCAGCGCATGGAGGCATCAGAACCTATTATCCACGCTGCGATTACAATACGAGATAAAAAAGAAGCGTTGGGGAAGGCAAAAAATGCTGATGAAACGCGTAAAACAGATAGTCATCCACTCCACGGTATTCCCTATGTGGTGAAAGATGCTTACCTTACCAAGGGCATGCGGACAACAGCCGCATCAAAAATTCTTGATAACTATATTCCTCCATATAACGCTACAGTGATTGATCGTTTAGAAAAATGTGGAGCAATACTTATCGGTAAAATGAATATGGACGCATGGGGTCATGGCGCAAGTACTGAGAATACGGATTATCCTGTGACCAAAAATCCATGGGATACAACAAGATCTGCTGGTGGCTCTGGCGGCGGCCCTGCAGCGGCTGTAGCACTTCGCTACGTGCCATTTGCGATAGGTGAAGATACCGGAGGATCTATTCGATTCCCAGCTTCTTGGTGTGGCATTACAGCTTTAAAAGTTACGTATGGCAGAGTGTCTCGATATGGCGCTATTGCCTATGCCTCTAGTCTTGATAGTGTAGGACCAACGGCTAAGACTACAGAGGATTGCGCCGTTGTTTTGGAAGCGATTGCAGGAATAGATCCATATGACGCGACGAGTTCTCCACATCCTGTTGATAAGTATGTGCAGGGTATTAAAGTGTCTATTAAAGGAAAACGCATAGCATTTCCTCTTGAATACTACAAAGAAGGATTAGATCCGGAGATTAAAACAGCTATCATAAAAGCGCGTGAACAGTTTGTATCGTTAGGAGCAATTGTTGAGGACGTATTCATGCCGCTTCTTGAATTTGGTGTGCCAGTGTATTACATATTAGCACCCAGTGAGACGAGTTCTAATTTAGGACGATATGATGGTGTTCGGTACGGTGGTACGCGCGAGTTATTTACCAAAGAAACGAGACGTCGAATATTAACTGGCACGTATGCTCTATCGTCTGGATACTATGATGCGTATTATAAGAAAGCGCAGAAAGCGCGCTCTGTGTTTATACAAAATTATACGGAAATCTTATCCAAGTATGACGCTATTTTGTCGCCAGTGACGACTATTTCGGCGACGAAATTTGGAGAATTACTTGATGATCCTGTCACAAACATGATGATGGATGTGTATAACGTGACCGTCAATATCGTCGGCGTTCCTTCGCTTGCCTTGCCGTGCGGATTTACACAAAAGGGTTTACCGATCGGGATGCAGATTATCGGCAACATGTATGGTGAGAAAACATTAGTTTCACTTGGGGCTTCATATCAGGCAGTGACAGATTGGCACAAGAAAATTCCCAGAGGAGAAAATTCATGAACGAATACGAATTAGTTATCGGCATGGAAATACATGTAGAGCTAAAAACTGAGAGTGGAATGTTTTGTGGGTGTAAAAACGATCAATCGTTAGACAAAAAGCCTAATATCTACACGTGCCCAGTATGTCTAGGGCTGCCCGGCGCATTACCAGTGCCAAATAAAAAAGCGATTGATTGGACCATCATGCTTGGGTTAGCACTAGGATCAGAGATTTCAGAAGTTTCTAAATTTGACCGCAAGCATTATTTTTATCCCGATTTACCCAAAGGGTATCAAATTTCTCAATATGATATGCCGCTTTGTGTTGGAGGCTTTGTAGACACATCATTTGGTCGAGTACGCCTTCACAGGATTCATTTGGAAGAAGACACGGGTACCTTAAAGCACACGACACTCGATGGAAAACGAGTGAGTCTTGTCGACTTTAATCGTTCGGGTACTCCACTTGTCGAAATAGTCACAGAGCCAGATATTCACAGTAGTGCACAAGCGATAGAATTTCTTAAAAAATTACATCAGATCGTGCGATTTGTGGGAATTTCTGACGCCGATATGGAAAAAGGAAGTATGCGTCTTGAGCCAAATATTTCCGTACGCGTCAAAGGGAGTACAGAGCTGCCTCAATATAAAGTAGAAGTTAAAAATATCAATTCATTTAAGTTTGCAGCAGCAGCCATAGAGTATGAATTCAAACGACACGTAGCACTTCTTGAAGATGGCAAAATACCAGTACAAGAAACACGAGGGTGGAATGAAGATAAAAACGCTACTGTTTCTCAACGCGTGAAAGAGGGCGCATCGGATTATCGGTATTTCCCAGAGCCTGATATTCCACCTTTGCGATTTAGTAAAGAATATATAAATAATCTTAAATCCAAGATTCCAGAATCAGCACAAGAAAAAGCTCAAAGATACATAAATGAATATAAATTATCTAAAGCTCAATGCGTGGGTGTAATTACAACTCCCGAGTTTTCGAATATTTTTGAACTAATGGTTGTTGAGGGCACAAAGACTTCTGGAGTGACTGCATCAGATGTTGCTAATTGGTTAATAAATAAAAAATCAAGTATGGCCAATTTATCACCAGAAGAATTTATCACTAAATTAATTGAAGAATCGAAAACAGTTGCAGTTTCTGATGATGAATTAAATAAAATAATAAAATCTGTTCTTTTTGAAAATGAAAAAGCAGTGACAGATTACAAATCTGGGAAAGAAACCGTTATTATGTTTCTGGTGGGCAAAGTGCGCGCGCAATTAAAGATTGATACTGCACGTATTCTTTCTGCCCTCAAGAAGGAGCTTATCTCCTAAGATTTATGTCAGATTTTATTCATCTTCATGTTCATAGTGAATTTTCATTGCTTGATGGATTAGGAAAATTGGATTACCTTATCGCAAAAGCTAAAACACTTGGCATGGATGCACTAGCTCTTACCGATCACGGATCGATGTATGGAAGTTTTAAGTTTTATTTGAAAGCCAAGTCCGCAGGAATCAAGCCGATTATAGGGGTAGAGACATACGTCGCGCGTCGTTCTCACACGGATAAAGATGGAAAAATGGATACCGAGCCGTACCATTTAATACTTCTTGCCAAAAATGAAACGGGATATAAGAATTTATTAAAACTTGTTACATTTGCCCATCTTGACGGATTTTATTATAAACCTCGTATAGATTGGGCACTTCTTGAAACGTATCATGAAGGCATCATTTGTCTTTCTGCGTGTTTAGCAGGCCAAGTATCTCAACACCTCCTCCATGGGGAGGATACAAAAGCTGAAGAAGTAGCCAAACGATATGGAGAACTTTTTGGCAAAGACCATTACTATATAGAGTTGCAACGGCATGATGCTATACCGGAAGTAAATCAGGTAAATGAAAAACTTATTATTCTCGCAAGAAAATTAGGATTACCGCTAGTAGCCACTAACGACGTGCATTATGTAAACGCAGATGATGCAGAAGCGCAAGAAATACTTCTTTGTGTGCAGACACAGAAAACTATTCTCGAAAAAAATAGACCGTTATCGATGCTTTCATCTCCTGATTTTTATATGCGATCTGATGGAGAGATGAAGGCATTATTCGAGCATCTTCCTGAAGCGTTAGAAAATACCGTCAAAATTGCATCTATGTGCGATCTCGAGCTTTCTGTAGGGAAATGGATTTTGCCCAACTTTCCGTTGCCCGAGTCAGAGACGGCTTCAAGTTTATTGGAAAAGCTTATTTGGCAGCGCGTACCGAATCGTTACGCAACAATGACTGACGAGATTAAAGAACGTATCAATTACGAACTCGACATTATCACCAAAAAAGGATATTCTACCTATTTTTTAATTGTTTCTGATTTTGTCAACTGGGCCAAAGATGAAGGGATCGGGGTAGGACCTGGTCGCGGATCCGCTGCTGGTTCTGTGATTTCTTATATATTAGGTATCACCGGTATAGATCCATTTTATTTTAGGTTACCGTTTGAGCGGTTTTTAAATCCATTTCGACCGAGTCCTCCTGATATAGACCTTGACTTTGCTGACGATAGGCGAGATGAAGTCATTGCGTACGTGACCAAGCGATACGGTGATGATAAAGTGGCGCAGATTATAACCTTTGGAACTATGGAGGCTCGAGGTGCAGTAAGGGACGCAGGAAGAGCGCTTGGAATGCCGTATGCCAAGCCTGATAGGATATCTAAACTTATTCCCCTTGGCGCGCAAGGATCAGCGATGACAATTGATAAAGCGATAGATATGACCCCAGAACTTTCTACCGCGTACAACACAGAGCCAGAGACCAAGAGACTGTTAGACGTAGCGAGAAAACTCGAAGGGGTAGCACGCCATGCATCTGTACATGCGGCAGGTGTGGTGATAGCAGACAAACCACTGGTAGAGTACACACCTCTTCAAAGAGAATCAAAAGGCGATAGAGTGGTGACGCAGTATGACATGTATACAGTAGGAGAAGATGGCGTCGGGTTACTGAAGATGGATTTTTTGGGACTTCGTAATTTGACTATCATGTCGCAGGCGTTGAAGTTTATAGAGGTTTCGAGAGGAAAAAAAGTAGATATGTATGCCATTCCTTTAACAGATGAAAAAACATTTCGCATGCTCTCTGACGGTGAGACGACCGGCGTATTTCAGCTTGAGTCAGCAGGAATGAGACGGTATATCAAAGAATTAAAGCCGACGACGATTTTTGATCTTATGGCTATGGTTGCGTTATTTCGCCCAGGACCTATGCAGGTGATACCTGAATATATTCGGAGAAAAAATAATCCTGAATATGTGGTATTTCCTGACGAGCGTCTCTCTGAAGTCCTGAAAAATTCGTATGGACTTATTTGTTATCAAGATGATGTGCTTTTGACGGCTATTACGCTGGCTGGGTATTCATGGGGAGATGCCGATAAATTACGAAAAGCAGTCGGTAAAAAAATACCGTCTGAGATGAAGAAACAACAAGAAAAATTTATAGACGGATGTGTGAAAAATGGGATAACGAGAACGAAAGCTGAAGACATTTTTCATCTTATAGAACCATTCGCAGGTTACGGATTTAACAAAGCGCATGCCGCGTGTTATGGCATGATCGCGTATCAGACTGCGTATCTTAAAGCGAACTATCCGGTAGAGTATATGACTGCGGTACTGACTGCTGAAAGTCGCGCAAATACCGGAGACACAAGAAACGATAAAATCGCAATGATTGTCTCGGAGTGCAAACGTATGGACATTGCTATCCTTCGACCAGACGTAAACAAATCAGACATAGAATTTGGGGTGGAAGGCAAGGATATTCGTTTTGGTTTGTCCGCTATCAAGAATGTAGGAACTGCGGCAATAGAGAGCATACTTCTCTCCAGGCCGAATGGCGAGTTTAAAGGCTTGGGTGATTTTTTACGGCGTGTGGACGTGTCAAAAGTAAATCGAAAGACGATAGAGAGCTTGATAAAAGCGGGCGCTATGGATTCATTTGGTGAACGCACCGCGCTTTTAGCGTCTGTTGATTTACTCCTTGATAGTGTGCATAAAACACGAAAAGCCGAAGCGGTGGGTCAGGTCGAATTATTTGCGTCCTCTACTGATCACCCGCATGTTGAACAGTTGTCAGACGTCGTGCCGCTGCCTGCCGCTGAGTTATTAGGATTTGAGAAGGAGTTTTTAGGATTTTATCTCTCTGCAAATCCTTTGGAAGCAGCACTTCTTAAGATGCCCAAAACAAACGATATGATTACGCCAATTGCTGAGTTGTCCAATGAAGCAATAGGTCAGCGAGTGCGTTTAGTAGGAGCTATCGCGCAGGTAAAAAAGATTTTGACGCGAAATGGCGGGAGTGAAATGGCATTTGTAAAGTTAGAGGATCTTACTGGGAGCGTGGAAATCGTGATATTTCCCAAAGTATACGCAAAAACCGCATCGGTGTGGGTACGGGATACTATCGTGAGTGTTTCTGGAAAGCTTGATGAAAAAGAAGATCGATTGACGGTATTGTTAGATACCGCACATATTGTAGAGACGGGATAAAATCCCGTTGACGCAGAGAGATGTTTTTCAGTACAATATATATGAAACAAAACAATAGCAAAAGAGATGAGGTAGGCGAGTTTGATATGTCGGTTTCTGATGATGTATTGAAACTCAATCCTCGAAAAAGGAAACAAAAGAAATCTGCCTCTTCACCCATGCTGTCGTATGTGGGGTTTGCTAGTGATTTTGGTTTCAGCATAGCGCTACCTTTGGGAGGTGCACTCATCGTGGGTCGATATTTGGATGAGCGTTTTGGGTTTTCGCCAAAAGCAACTATTGTATCATTGATAGTAGGATTTGTTATATCAATGACGACATTTATTCGGGTAATACGAGATGTTATAAAAAATAGTCAGAGAAAGAAATAATTTATTTATTACAGATGGTACTACATATATCGCTGGCTGCAGAAAAAATTGGGAGTATTGGTGCATTACCAATTACAAATTCTCTCCTCACTACATGGATAGTGATGGGGATTTTAGTGGTATTTTCACTGAAAGCTACACAAAAAATGCGATTGATTCCGTCAGGCGCTCAGCTTGTCGCTGAATCAATTGTGGGTGGATTGTACGATTTTTTCTCATCGGTCGTAGGAGTCCATGTGAAGCAATTTTTTCCTATCGTCGTTACATTATTTATCTATATATTGATTTCAAACTGGGTAGGACTTCTTCCTGGTGTTGGTACAATTGGATTTTTTCATGAAACCGAGTTTATTCCGATGTTTCGTGCTCCTGCTGCAGATTTGAATATGACTATTGGGTTAGCTATTATCTCGATTATCACGATGCAGTATTTTGGATTTAAAACGTTAGGCGCTCATTATTCTGGGAGATTTATTTCGTTTAAAGACCCCATATCTTTTTTTGTGGGTGTGCTTGAAATTATTTCTGATTTTTCTAAAATAATATCGTTTGGATTTCGTCTTTTTGGTAATATATTTGCAGGAGAGGTGTTGTTAGCGGTGATCGCATTTATCATGCCGTTTATCGTTCCGTTGCCGTTTTTAGTGATGGAATTATTTGTCAGCGTTATACAGGCGCTCGTCTTTTCTATGCTGAGCGCTGCGTTTTTCACTATGGCAGTCTCACATGAAGATGGGACAGATCACAAAGAGGCGCGAAAGGTGGTGAGTATACATGGATGAAGCTACAATAAAAATTATTATGTTTGGATTAACGATCGCAATAGGTGGTGCGGCACCGGCCCTTGCTATTGGAATGCTCACAAGTAAAGGACTTGAAGCAATTGGTCGTAATCCTGAGGCGGCTAATGATATCCGAACCAGTATGATTTTGGGTATCGCATTTGCTGAAGCTATCGCAATTTATGCGTTAGTGGCAGGTCTTATCATTAAATTTGTATAAGTAGAGAACAGAACACACGTGTGTGAAGGCTCCATGTGTATGCTTTTTCATCACGTGTGCGGAAAGATAGTCAATGGATAAACTAGGTATAGAACCAACATTATTAGTAGCACAGGTCGTTAATTTTCTTATTATCTTAGCGCTTTTAAATAAGCTCTTGTATAAGCCGATTCTTGCCATGCTTGAAAAACGCAAAAAAGAGATTGCGGATGGGGTAAAAACAGCAGAGGATATGAAGATACAGGAAGAACGCATGCAAGAAAAACACGAAAAGGTGCTTATGAAGGCGCGTGAAGAAGCATTATCTATTATCGAAGACGCCAAAAAACAAGGCAAGGAAGTAGAAAAAGAGCTTGTTTCTAAAGCGCATGAAGAGTCTCTTGCAATTATTGGCAGAGCCAGAGACGAAGCCAAAGAGGTCGCTCGATTGTCTCAAGCGACGCTTTCTAAACAGGCGGTGGATCTCTCTGTTTTGATGGCCAAGCGACTCTTAGATTCGATCATGACCGCGAAAGAACAGAATGAGGTAATAGATAAAAAAATAAAAGATCTTGAAGTTTGGGCAAATCGACAAGGCGTTTCCTAAGCGGCGAGATTATAGGCACAAGAATATGAAAAAGATGACTAAAGATGCACGAGGCTTTGTGCAAGGTGTGGTAGATTACCTTCGTAAAGAGGGGAAAGAAAACCACAGTGTGCACAAGGTGCAATCATTATTATTTAAAGTTACCGAGACGGCAAAACGAGAGAAAATGGCATATGTCGAGTCTCCGGTAACATTAACCAATATCCAACAACTTGCGCTTTCTCGTGTACTGTCGCGGATTATGGGACACGAAGTGAGTCTTGATTGTCATATTAATAAATCCCTTATCGCGGGATTACGGATTCAAATGGCGGATTGGATTGTGGATACGAGTTTTGAAAGTCAACTGATCGAAATGGTACATATACTCACTGAAGGGAGCACTGTATGAAAAATGATGGATTATCGCTTATAGGGAAGGATTTACTTGAGAAACTGGCTCAATTTGAGCCTTCCGTATCAGCTAGGCGAGTAGGACTGGTACGCAGCATTTCTGATGGGGTTGCAAAAGTAAATGGATTGCCCAATGTTTCCTATCTTGAAATTGTTTCGTTTGACAGTGGCGCATCTGGGGTTGTCGTGAATTTAGAAGAGGATATCGTAGGAATTATCGTGTTGGGTGATTATTTGACTATTAAAGAGGGAGATGAGGTAAGAGGCACGGGGTTACTCCTGTCTATTCCAGTCGGAGAAGCATATTTGGGCCGTGTCATAAACCCCTTGGGAGTTGCCATAGATGGTAAGGCAGCTCTTCACTTGAAAACACGCTATCCGATGGAAAAGATAGCAGCTAGTGTCGTACATAGACAGCCGGTGAACACACCGCTTCAAACCGGTATTAAAGCTATAGATGCAATGATTCCAATTGGTCGTGGCCAAAGACAACTTATTATTGGCGATAGAAATACAGGAAAAACCGCAATCGTTGTAGATACGATCATAAATCAAAAAAATGAGGGTATTATATGTATTTATGTGGCCATAGGCCAAAAAACATCTCGTGTGGCACAGGTTATTTCTGATATAGATAAACGTGGTGGCATGGGGCATACGATCGTCGTGTCAGCGACAGCCAGCGATCCTGTGACACTTCAATATTTAGCTCCGTACGCAGGATGTGCAGTTGCCGAGTATTTTATGGACAAAGGGAAAGATGTGCTCATTATATATGACGATTTATCTAAACACGCATGGAGTTATCGTCAGATATCGTTGACTCTTCGTAGGCCATCAGGTAGGGAGGCCTACCCCGGAGATGTTTTTTACCTTCATAGTAGACTTCTTGAACGGGCCTGCCGGATGTCGAAAGAAAAGGGTGGTGGTTCTATCACTGCATTGCCGATTATCGAAACACAAGCAAGCGACATGTCCGCATATATTCCAACCAATGTTATTTCCATTACTGATGGTCAACTGTATTTGGAGTCGGATTTGTTTAATGCAGGCCAAAGACCAGCTATAAACGTCGGATTATCTGTGTCTCGCGTCGGAGGGTCTGCTCAAATTAAAGCTATGAAAAAAGTAGCAGGTAATTTACGGCTCGATTTAGCGCAATATAGAGATCTGGCGGCATTTGCACAGTTTGCGTCAGATGTCGATGATACGACAAAGAGGCAAATAGAACGAGGGAGTCGCATGATGGAACTTTTAAAGCAAGGACAATATCAACCCATGTCTATAGGACTGCAAGTAGCGCTCATCTGGACTGGTATTAACGGGTATTTAGATGATATATCGGTAGTCAAAATTCAGGCGTTTGAAAAACACTTCATAAATTTTATGGAAACGCGAGTTCGAGTGGCACTCGCAAGCATTGCAAAGGAAAGAATACTAACTCCAGAGATCGAGAAAGAATTGGAATCGACCGTCAAGGAGTGCAAAAAATCTTTTAAATAACGTATGGCAAATATTCGTTTGATAAAGCGTCGGATAAAAACGGCAAAAAATATCTCGCAAATCACCAAAGCGTTGGAGCTAGTGTCTGCTGCGAAAATGAAAAAGGCGCAAGCCGCTGCGTTATCGGGCAAGCTGTATGCACAAAAGATTTATGAGATGGTGATGCGGCTTTCCACGAAAGCGATACTTTCTGATCATCCATTACTAAAAATTCCAAAACCTATCGGAAAAAGGCTTCTTATCATTATATCCAGTAACAAAGGGCTATGTGGTGGGTTAAATACTGTACTTTTTCGATCAATTCTCACAAACTATCCCTCTTTAGACAACACGGACATTGTGACTGTGGGCAGCAAGGGATCTGATTTTGTTTCAAGGTTGGGACACAACGTTATTGCAGATTTTTCTCAAACATTGCCAAGAGAGCAGGTTGTCCCAGCGCTTATTCAGATGGTTACTGAAAAATTTATAGAAGGACTCTACGATGGCGTGGATATCGTTTCCAACGAGTTTCTTTCTATAGCACGCCAAGTGCCCAAAAAGAAAATATTACTTCCGTTAACCATTAGCGGCATTGATACGAAAAAAACAGAGAGTACGCTGAAAGAATTTTTGATAGAACCGTCAGTTGAAGAAGTGTTTGCAGCTCTGCTGCCGCACTATCTGGAGAATCAAGTGCGAGACGCACTGCTACAAGCTGAAGCAAGCGAACACTCAGCTCGAATGCTAGCGATGCACAATGCGACAGAAAACGCCAAATCATTGTCTCAAGAATTAACGCTCGTATATAACAGGGCACGGCAAGAAAAAATCACATATGAAATTACTGATATGGTGACCGCACGTCTTGCTGTGGAGCACATTTGAAAAGAAAAGGAGACTCGTTATGCCAAAAATAAATACGTCAGGCCAGCGCGCAACTGGGAAAATCGTGCAGATATTGGGAGTGGTACTAGATATTCAGTTTTCCAGTGACTACATTCCTGCAATCTATGAAGCGTTGGAAGTATCGTCAGAATTTACAACGTCAAAGACATTAATTCTTGAGGTTGAACAGCATTTGGGTGACTTCCGCGTTCGTACTGTGGCGTTAGGACCAACTGATGGATTAAAAAGAGGACAGACAGTAACTGCTACCGGCAGTCCTATTTCAGTCCCTGTCGGCAAAAAAACACTTGGTCGTATTTTTAATGTCGTTGGCGAGGTGATTGATGAAGGCAAGCCGTTAGGCGAGGTGAAACTGCATCCAATTCATAGGAAAGCGCCACCACTTTCAGAACAAAGCACAAAAAGAGAAATATTGGAGACCGGCATAAAGGTGATTGATCTTGTCGCACCTTTTGTGAAGGGCGGTAAAGTAGGCATCTTTGGAGGAGCTGGTTTAGGGAAAACTGTACTTATTCAGGAACTTATTCATAACGTGGCAGAAGTGCATGGGGGAGTCTCGGTATTTGCAGGAGTTGGAGAACGGTCTCGGGAAGGAAATGACTTGTGGAGAGAAATGCAGGAATCAGGAGTAGCTGAGAAGACAGCTCTTGTATTTGGGCAAATGAATGAACCTCCGGGGAGTCGTTTGCGTGTAGCACTTACAGGGCTCACAATGGCTGAATATTTTCGCGATCAAGAAGGACAGGACGTACTTTTATTTATTGATAATATTTTTCGTTTTGCTCAAGCAGGATCAGAAGTGTCTGCACTCTTGGGGCGAATCCCATCAGCGGTTGGCTATCAACCAACGTTAGCTGATGAAATGGGAGCTCTCCAAGAGCGCATTACATCAACCAAGAAAGGGTCTATTACCTCTGTGCAGGCTGTGTACGTGCCTGCTGATGATTATACGGATCCAGCGCCGGTTGTGACGTTTGCGCATTTGGATGCAACTATTTCGCTTGAACGATCTATAGCTGAGCAAGGGCTCTATCCAGCAGTCGACGCATTGACCGCAAGTTCTCGCATACTGGATCCCTTAGTGCTGGGGGAGGATCACTACAACGTCGCACGAGGAGTACAACGGGCTTTGCAGCGCTATAAGGATTTACAAGATATCATCGCAATACTCGGCATGGAAGAATTGTCAGAAGATGACAAACTTGCCGTATCCAGAGCGAGAAAAATTCAGAGATTTCTCACTCAGCCCATGTTTGTGGCGGAAGCATTTACCGCGCGAGCTGGCAAATATGTTCCTATAGAGGACACTGTACGAGGCTTTAAAGAAATTCTTGATGGAAAGCACGATGGTAAACCAGAGCAATCATTCTATATGGTCGGTTCGATAGATGAAGTGAAAAAGTAGCTATGTCTCAATTTCAGCTTGATATTATTACACCGCAAAGAAAAGCCTTTAGTCAAGTTGTCAATGCTCTTTTAGTACCGACTTCTAACGGCTCTATTGGCGTACTTTCTCACCACGAAGAGTTATTTTCCGCCTTAACTGAGGGTGAAGTAAAAATTACAGTTGGCACAAAAGAATTTTTCTTGGCAATTGGTGGCGGATTTATGGAGGTTCACGATGGTGTCGTCACGGTACTGGTATCAAGAGCAGTTCACGCTGATGAGGTGAATGAACAGGAAATTAAAAAGGCAATGGATGCAGCCAAACAACTTATCGCGAAAAAAATAGCAGGAGACCAGCGGGCGCACGCGCTTTCTATCCTCAGACGATCTCTTCTAGATCTTAAAGTTTCACGAAGAAGGAGGGCGTCCAATGTTACTCCATATCCCCTATCTTGATAACAATTGACAGCGAGTCGAGCACTGACTTATACTCACTCTAATCTATGATGATAAAAGAGGTGATGTCTACAAGTGTACACAGTGTAATAGCGACTACCCCTTATAAGGAAATTTGGTTTACTATATTTAAAAGTCATACAAATGCGCTTCCGGTTGTAGATAAGAACGGGAAGCTCGTGGGTTTGGTGACCAGAGATGATTTATTGCGACCATTGTATCCTAAATAT
Organism: uncultured Gammaproteobacteria bacterium; assembly: GCA_964361785.1. Classification (GTDB taxonomy): domain Bacteria; phylum Patescibacteriota; class Microgenomatia; order UBA10105; family UBA927; genus UBA927. The sequence goes on from CAYIBX010000004.1 coordinate 35,365, forward strand.
CAAGAATTATTTGAAACGATTGAATCTCCTGCTGATTTTGAAGCAATGGAAGATCGCATGAAGGAATTAGCAGGACTTAAGGCCACAGATGTGATGCAAAAGAACGTTATTTTTACGCGTGATATGACCCTTGTCATGCGGGCACTGTCTCGTATGATACTTAGACGAGTCAATCAGTTGCCGGTTCTTAATGAAAAAGATGTGGTAATAGGTATGGTCACTAAGGGGGATATATTTTTGTCCTTATTTCAAAAAAATTTCAAACAACCCATTGGGAGAAAGAGCAAGGGAGTAAAAAAGGTTTCGAAGGTGTCGCGTTAACTAAAAAAGATTGACTCAGGTATATATATTTGGTATCTTAAACCATGCCGAAGTATATTTTTGTTTCTGGTGGAGTGTTGTCAGGACTCGGGAAAGGTGTCACCGCAGCCTCGATTGGTTTTCTTCTTGAGAAACGCGGGTTTAAAGTTTCCTCCGTAAAATGTGAAAACTACCTCAACATGGATTCAGGGCTCATAAATCCCATAGAGCACGGCGATCCGTACCTTTGTGACGATGGCACAGAAGCTGATATGGACATGGGAACGTATGAAAAATTCTTAGGTAAAAATGTCCATAGGCACAATTTCATAACGATGGGGCAGATCTACTCTGCAGTTATTAATCGTGAGCGTAATTTTGAGTATAAAGGCGAGGATGTAGAAGCAATTCCTCATATTACGGATGAGATTTTATTGCGTATAAACGAAGCTGCCAAAAAAGATAAAGCGGACATAGTGGTAGTAGAGCTTGGAGGTACCGCAGGCGAGTATCAAAACATGCTCTACTATGAAGCGTCACGTATATTAAAAACGGTGAAAAAAGCCACAGTTGCGCATGTGCATGTAAGTTATTTGCCGACCCCAAGCCATTTGGGTGAGCCAAAAACAAAACCTACGCAACTGTCCGTAAAATTTTTGCTTTCGATGGGGATACAGCCTGACTTTATCGTTTGTCGTGGTGAGAAAGCGATTGATATAAGAAGGCGTGAGCGACTTGCGATGTTTTGTAACGTGTCTCCAGACGACGTTATAAACAATCCCGATGAAGATACGCCGTATGCTGTGCCGGTGACATTTGAAGAACAAAAATTTCCACAAAAACTACTTACGCTCTTAGGCCTCGAAGATAAACCAGCAGATTTGACCGAGTGGAAAGCATTTCTCTCCCGAGTCAGAGCAAGTAAGAAAAAAACAATAGAAGTCGCAATAGTCGGTAAGTATTTCGCCACGGGAGATTATGAATTGCGTGATTCCTACGCGGCGCTTATGGATGCATTGGATCATGCTGGATGGGCAAATGGTGTGCAGATAAAAACCAGATGGATCAATGCGGAGCGAATAGAAAAAGGTGAACCTGTAGAGAAATTATTAGAGGGAGTTGTGGGAGTAATTGTCCCAATCGGTTGGGGAGCTCGCGGCGTTGAGGGAATGTTAAAAGGCATACAGTACGCTCGGGAGACTAAAATTCCGTATTTAGGGCTTTGCTACGGTATGCAACTTGCAGTAGTTGAGTACGCGCGAAACGTGTTAAAGCTTGACAGAGCCAATAGTGTGGAATCAGATGAACAGACGCCGCACCCGGTGATCCATATGAATAAGTTGCAGGAAGAAAATCAAGCTCGTCGTGCTTATGGCGGCACAATGCGTCTAGGAAGATGGGTGTGTAAAGTAAAAGAGGGATCAATAGCCGATAGAAGTTATACGAAACATTCAGGTTTCGATGATGCGAAACTACGCGTGGTAGGCGAGCGGCATAGGCACAGATATGAGTTTAACGATTCGTACGCCAAAGAGTTAGAAGCGAAAGGACTGGTTATTTCCGGCCGGTCTATTGTAGAAAATTTGGCTGAAATTATAGAGCTGCCTCAAGAAGTGCATCCGTTTTTCTTAGGCACTCAGTATCATCCGGAGTACCGGTCGTTGCCACTTCGTCCACATCCGTTGTTTTTGGAATACATTCGATCTTGCCTCGATAGGGCGAAATTGGTACAATAAGAGCCTCTCTATAAGAATATATGGCAAACAAAGCAACCTGGATAGGCAAAGATGGTGAAAAAGAATTACGTGTAGATATCCACGTCGGGGATACTGTACGTGTTCACTATAAACTCATTGAAAAAGAAAAGACTTCTGGGAAAACTAAACGTGAAGTCAAAGTAGAAACTCGTGATCGTATACAAGTATATGAAGGTATAGTAATTGCGATCAAAGGCGCAGCCGAGAATACCATGTTCATGGTTCGCCGTACTGCAGTCGGTGGAATAGGCATGGAGCGTATTTTTCCACTCGTTTCTCCATGGATTAAAAAACTTGAAGTGAAAAAGTTGGGTCTTGTACGGAGAGCGAAACTTTATTATTTGCGTGGTAAAATAGGAAAAGAGGCTACGAGAATTGCAGAAGTCACCCCAAAAAATTAAGATCGGTACATTAGGCGAAGATATCGCCTGCGTGTTTCTTTCTCATAAAGGGTACCAAATCCTCCAACGTAACTTTAAAGCCCGATATGGCGAATTAGATATTATCGCACTAGATGGCAAAGCACTTGTGTTTATTGAAGTGAAAACACGACAAATTTATTATTTGGGACACCAGAGGAAGCGATTACTCCACGCAAACTTCATGAACTTATTCAAACAGCGCAGTATTATGTAGTCATCCATCCCGAGCTTCCCAAACTCATGCGTATTGATGTTATTGGCATTATGATGGATGAGATAACTGAAGAAGTACAACGGATTACTCACACAGAAAATATTATGTCGTAGTATATATGATTACGATAATTTATATTCAGGGCAAAGGTCGCCCAACGGACAATGGTCGCACGTGTGAGGCCTTGCCGTGCATACATAGCGGCCGTGAAGAGTGAGAAGCTGTCCAAAATCTATCCATTTGTCTTTCGGTATGAGTTTCATGAGATCCTGTTCTATTTTTACCGGATCTTTATTTGTTGTGAGGCCTAATTTGTTGGACAATCGAATGCCGTGTGTGTCGATCACAATTCCCGATGCAATGCTAAAGACACTTCCTAATACCACGTTTGCGGTTTTTCTGGCAACTCCTGGCAATGCGTCAAGCTCATCCATGGTCTGGGGAACGACTCCACCATATTTTTCTATAATCATTTCGGCAGAGGTATGGATATTTTTGGCTTTGTTGGGGTGAAAATTTATTTTTGTGATCATAGAGTCAATGTCTTCGATTGACGCATCGGCAAATGATTGAATAGTTTTGTATGCAACAAAGAGTGCTGGAGTCACCGTATTGACAAGTTTGTCGGTACATTGCGCTGAGAGTATAGTGGCGACGAGTAGCTCAAATGGAGTCGTAAAGTGAAGTTCGACTTTGGGGTGCGGATTGGCTTTATAAAGCCTTTTCATGATCTCTAATGCTTTTTCTTGTGTAGTCATGTATGTATTATAACTTAAGTGTATGTCCTTCACGCCGAAGCCATGCGCGGGCTTCTTTAAAATTTGGATAATACATACTTACTAAATTCCAAAATGCTTTTGCATGATTATGGTGCACAGTGTGTGCCAATTCATGAATGACAACATAATCGATGATAGGTGGCTCGGCGAAAATAAGTCTATAGGAAAAACTAATCGTTCCCGTACTGCTGCATGAGCCCCATCTACTGGATGTATTGCGGATAGTTATCTTTTTATATGATACGTTCATTTTTTGGGCATAGAAACTTATTCGGGAAGCCAGATATTTTTTGGTAAACGATCGGATCCAGAGTTCCATATGGTGTTTTGCATGACGCAAAAATTTTTTAGGAAAAAATATTCGTGATCCGAGGATCGCAATTGCGTTGCCTTCTGTAATATGAAGCGTATAGGGAACTCCTGCAAGTCGAAACACAGAACCTTGATGATACTGAACTTTAGCGACGTGTTTTCTGTTTCGCAATGCGTGTTTTGTTTTAATAATCCAATCACGCTTCGACGCTACAAAACGATTGATGAAAAACTTCGGCATAAGATAGGGAGCTCTCACTTCCAATTTTCCATCTTCTATTATATGAAGCCCTATTGAACGTCGCGATCCGCGTTTGAGTATATCGATTGTCAATGTGTTGTTGCCCACCATGAATACAATAATAACAAAGTAACGGGCCAGCTGATTATATGAATGCAACTTGAAGTTTAAGTTCACGCGTAATTGATCGAAGTTCCCATGGTTCTTTGACAAAGCGTCTTGTTTTATCATTATCTCGATCTGTAAAATAACTAAAGGCACACGTACCATCAGCAAACCTCCAAAAAGTAATATTTCGTGATTGTTCCATAGATTCAAATTGTAAACGAATATGGTTAATTCCATATATAAATTCATCTCCAAAATTATTAACTGCAAAATGAAATGATACAGAGCCTGGAAAAGATCGTAATCTTCTGGGCTTCGGAGAATATTCTCTTGAGGGATTTCTTATAAAGACAGCCTGATTTTCATAAGTTACAAATTCGCTCATGTTTTTGATGGATGGCAGAATTGTATTATTGTTGGTTTTTCTTTATTATTGTGGGTCGGCTGGGGATCGAACCCAGAACCAATTGCTTAAAAGGCAATTGCTCTACCATTGAGCTACCGACCCATGTATTATTTCAACAAATTATATTATAGCAAATTTGATACGGATCTAATAGCTTCCTGTTCTTTGTACCAGTGTATTAATACACTGGTACAAAAGTAACAGTATGAGTAGAAAGAACGATTATTTGATATGATGGAATTCTTCTATGATAAAAGCAAAGATCAATACTGGCCTTACAACTGCTGAAGTTGCCAATCGACTTTTGCAATTTGGACCAAACTCTTTTCCAGAACCGACGTCACCCAGCCTTCTTTTTCGTTTTCTTTCACAATTTCATAACGCACTGATGCTTCTTCTTTTGGGAGCTGGCGTCGTGTCGCTTCTTATCGGAGAAACCCTTGATGCTACATTTATTCTCGCTATAGTCTTCGTGAATGCTTCATTTGGCGTGTTTCAGGAATATAAAGCAGAGCGTGTCTTATCCGCGTTAAAGACTCTCACTATAACTATGGTACGGGTTTTTCGAGATGGGAAAGAGACAAAAATTGATAGTAAGGGTCTTGTTCCTGACGATATCATCGTGCTTGAAGAGGGGGATAAAATTCCTGCTGATTGTTTGATGGTTGAAGCTTTTCATGTCGAAGTAAATGAGTCAGCTCTTACTGGTGAGTCAATGCCTGTTTCTAAATCTACAGCTGGTGATGATGCGTCACAATTATTTTTAGGGACAACGATTGAGCATGGACGTGCTATTTCTAAAGTAACAAAAACTGGAATTTCTACAAAATTTGGTTCGATTGCTGCGACGCTCGCGTCCATGAAAACGACGAATACACCACTTCAGGTGAAGCTTGAAGCCTTTACTAAACGTATCGGTTTCGTTGGCATTATAGCTGCTGTACTTGTATTTATTTTGTCTTTTTCTAAAGGTCACGGTGTACTTGAGAGTTTTCTTTTTGCCATTAGTTTGGCAATTGCTGCGGTGCCAGAAGGACTTCCCGCCGTGATGACAATAGTATTGGCTCTTGGTGTCGAGCGAATGGCAAAGCGGGGAGCTATAGTACGCAGGTTAGCGGCCATTGAGACATTAGGATCAGTGACTGTGGTGGCGACTGATAAGACGGGGACGATTACGACCAATAACATGGCGGTTAAAAAGATTTGGATAGATGGTTTGACTTTTGGATTTCATGATAAAAAAGCTGTTTCTCATGAGGTAGGATCGTTGCTTTTGACGTGCGGAATCGTTTGTTCCACCGCATCTCTTGCTCAATCGATAGATGACAAAAGTGAGCCAGTTGTTATCGGCGATACGACAGAAGGAGCAATACTTCTCTATGGTCATGCACACGGGATAGACCCAAAAACTATTCGATCAGAATGGATAAGACACGACGAAATATCTTTTAGTTCAATAACCAAGCGTATGTCTGTTGTCGTGTCAAAAAATAAGAAGCGATTTTTTTTTACAAAAGGCGCCCCAGAGTCTGTGCTCTCAATTTGTACAAAAATTGCGCATGCTAATAAAACTGTACCATTTACGAAAGAAAAAAGAGATGAAATGTTGAGAGATTTTGAAACCTTTGCACGTCTTGGACTTCGTATGATGGCTTTTTCATACAAGCAGGATGGCGATATGAAAAACATTGAATCAGGACAAGTATTTTTAGGTTTTGTCGGTATTGCGGATCCGGTTCGCAACGAAGTGCCAAAGGCAGTAGAGAGTGCTAGAAGAGCCGGTATTCGAACACTTATGATTACCGGAGATAATGCACTTACGGCTGAGGCGATTGGGATAGAAAGTGGAATTATTACCAAAGGAGATACGATTATTTCTTCTGACCAAATTCATTCAATTTCAGATAAGGAATTATCAGAACTACTTCTAAAGGTTCACGTTTATGCTCGTATGGCACCTGATGACAAATTGCGCATTGTTCGATTGCTTCAAGAGGCTGGGGAAACTGTTGCAGTGACAGGAGATGGTGTCAACGATGTGTTGGCGCTTAAAAAAGCAGATATAGGTATTGCGATGGGGAAAACGGGCAGTGATGTCTCTAAAGAAACCGCGGATATGGTAATTACTGATGATAACTTTGCAACCATTATTCATGCAGTAGAAGAGGGGCGATCTATTTTTCGTCAGATCAAAAATGCAATCATGTATCTTTTAGCATGTAATTTCGGTGAAGTGCTCTATATTCTTCCTGCTACATTCTTTAGCCTCCCTGTACTTACACCTTTACAAATTTTATATATGAATATCGTGACTGACGGCTTACCTGCGATATCTTTAGCATTCAACGGTCGGGATCCGCGGGTGATGAGTGAAAAACCACGAAAGGGCATATCTATACTGGAAATTCATGATACTCGCTATATCGTAATATTAGGAATTGCTACCGCGGCTTTTGGATTTATCAGTATTTTCATGGGAGATTTAGGGTCGGCTACACTTCTTGTGCGTACGACTGCAGTATTTACCGTCATTATGCTGGTACAGCATTTTATCCTTATGGATATTTGGTTTGTTTTGGCCAAAGCGAGAAAAACGATGAGTATACTCATGCATCCGGTGTTTTTGGCTGCCGTACTCCTTCCGTTTATTATATATCCATTTATGCTCTATGTTCCCTCCATCGCGAAAGTGTTTGAGACCGCGCCGCTTTCGGTAGCACACCTTAGCCAGCTTATTTTGCTGTCACTTGGTGTGTTTATGGTGACGTGGGGACTGCGGCGGGTAAAAAAGTAGGTGCTACAACGTTTTTTCTATTCGATATACAGCAACGTCTTTGCCCCCGAGTTCATATTTATATCTCTCTTGACCCTGAAGAAAGTTATATTCCGTGTAATTGTTTTCAATAGCCCAAAGTATCATTTTTGCCTTAAGGTAAAATCCTGCTCCTTTATAGGTAGCATCAAACCCTGAGTTATAGAGAAGTAGTGTCCGATCTACCACAAAAAGAATTACCGAGGCGGCTAAAGATCCCTCTTTGGTAGAAAGATTACCTTGAAGTATTTGTATGTTTGGTAATGTTGGCAGAGACCTAAAAAACAGATCCATATCGTTTGTTAGAAATATTTTTTTGTCGTCTGATTGCTTCATAAGCATGAGTAGTACGTTGATATTTATTTCCTTTTTTACCGAAAAATTGATATCAGGATATGAGAGTTCAAACTTGTTGATTTTTCTTCGGAATTCATGTCTATTTTTGCGATCGAGGGATTGGAAATAGTCTGTCTCGGTCTTTGGAAGAAGGATAGTTGGGGTCATATCTTCGTTTGTGACGAAGCCACCAAGTTTTTGTAAAATATCTTTGGTTGGAGAACTTGCTGGCACATTTCTTAAAATTATACGTTCTACATCTTGATCTTTTAAATATGAGAGAAGTTCTTGCCAAAATAGTTGTTTGTTGTTCGTATCCCCAATGCAATCTAGGTAATCAGCAATTTCTTCTCCACCGGAAAAATGTATTTCATTGTTGGTTATTACAAATGGGACGAGCACGTCGTCCGTATAGTGCACAAGAACGTGTGAGGTTGGTGCAAGTATTTTTTTCCACGCCATGTGCCAGCTGTAGGTATAAAATGGATAGACGATGGCTTCTTTCGCAAGAATATTATTCCAGATGTTTTCACATTCTTCCAATGGTAGAGTTTTGATCATACAGGTATTATAATCCTAAATATGAGAAAGACGGTACTCTGTGTCATTGCACATCCTGACGACGAAGCGTTTGGTCCATCAGGAACACTTGCAAAGTTAGCGGTCAATCATGATGTCCATATCGTGTGTGTGACGGATGGAGCGAGTGATCCGCGGTTTCATGCTATCGGAGGCAAAAAGTTGTCGGACTTGCGTGTTGAGGAGCTTCATGCGTCTGCCGTAGTGATTGGCGCAAAAAAAGTACATCTATTACATTTTCAGGACGGAACGCTCAATAACAATATCTACCATGAAGTCGCAGAGAAACTCACGGTACTTGTGAAGCAGTACAAACCATCATTGCTTATTACCACCGAGCTTCGCGGAGTGTCAGGGCACTTGGATCACGTAGCAGTTGCGATGATCACAAGTTACGTGTACAGGAAGAATCGTTCTATTGATGCAATTTGGTACAACTGTGTAAGCAAAAGCAGCAGCAGCTTGATGAAAAACTATTTTGTTTTTTTTCCGGAAGGATTTGATAAGAATGATGTGGATTTAGTGGTGAATATACGATCTGTATTTAGTAAAAAAATTGCCGCGGCTCTGTGTCATAAGACGCAGATGAAAGATGCACTGCGGGTGATTGCAAAGTGGCTCATATCTCCTAGAGAAGAATGGTTTTTTGTAACTAAGAGAACTTCTTTTGCTTTTTTATAAGTTTTGCTGTGTAGACGATTTCGCGTATTTCACCGTCTTCTCCCTCAATTTCTGATTGTCCTGTCATACGTTGATACTCCCGAAGATATTCGGATAGTCCAAGATTAGCTTCTTTGATCTCAAATGAGAGTTCTTTTGCTTTTTCTGCGATATTTCTGGTCGCTTGATTTTGCATGACATTGAGTTTGGCCTTCCCTTTTTCTTTGGCCAGCTCTTTAACTTTCAAGTCTGCCTCCCTGTACGTTTCATCGTTTGTCAGTGCGCTGTCTATCATTTCCTTATATTTTTTGAGCTCTTCTTTATTGCGATCGACCGTTGAAATCGTATTTTTGATCATCGATTCAAGCTCGAGAATTGTGTTGGCCGCTTGTGCTCCGTCATTTGTAGTATCCATATCTAATTATTAAACAAAAAATGACGGTATGAGTGCAAGGGGGAAAACGTGTACACTGAATATATGGAAATGTGTCCAGCGTGTCATACAACGGTGAAAAATACCGATTATTTTTGCTTTAACTGCGGGAAGAATTTACATGAGAAGCCGCCGTCAATAAGCATATTCGATCAAGCGCTTCTTTATGCAAAGTGTATATTTTTGCCCCCTATGGGTTTTATATGGGGATGTAAGTATTTAAAGCAGTCAGATCAGCGCACGCGAATCGTCGGCCTTGTCGCATACGCGATTACGGTAATCGTTTTCATATGGGCGACAGCGTATACGATGAATGTTTTCAATACAGTAAGCAAACAAGTAAACACGCAATTTGAAGGTGTTGGAGGATTTTAGTATGTGAATGTCACTACAACTTTTTTACGCTATAGCGTAAAAAAGTTGTAGTAAACTATATGAGTATTAATAAAAAGTATAGATAAGATTATAAGTGGCGTTGACAAATTGGGCGTAGTATACGATGATTTTAGGACGTAGATTTAGTGAAAGGAGACGTTATGAATATCCCACTCTTTGTTCCCGCAGATGTTCCTGAGGCAAAACGGTTAGAGTATGAAAAGAATATAAAGCTAGCGACCCATGATACGGGTCGACTTATGCTTTTTGCAGGTGATCAGAAGGTAGAGCACATGAATGATGATTATTACGGAGACGGAATTGCACCCGACGACGAAAATCCAGAACATATGTTTGAGATCGCAAGTCGAGCGAGTATTGGTGTATTTGCCACACAGTTAGGATTAGTAGCACGTTATGGCGTCGACTACAAAACTATACCTTATTTGGTGAAATTAAATTCCAAAACTGATTTGGTGAAAAAAGACGTGAGTGACCCAAGAAGCTTTAGCTGGTATGACGTGGATGACGTCGTCCGATTTAAAGAAACGAGTGGGTTAAATATTTTAGGAGTAGGATACACAGTATATTCTGGAAGCGAATTTGAAGGCCAAATGCTTCACGAAGCAGCACAAGCCGTGTTTAAGGCGCATCAACATGGATTATTGAGTGTTCTTTGGATGTATCCAAGAGGAAGATCGGTCGCTGATGAGAAAGATCCGCATTTAGTCGCCGGAGCCGCAGGTGTGGCGTGTACGTTAGGATCTGACTTTGTAAAGGTAAATTATCCAAAACCTAAAGAAGGAGATAGAGCTAAAGCATTAAACGAAGCAGTTGTTGCCGCAGGACGTACGAAGCTTATTTGTGCAGGCGGCAGTAGTATGGAGGTCAAAGATTTTTTGATAACGCTTCATGAGCAAATTCATGTGTCTGGCACCAGTGGTAATGCGACAGGTAGAAATATTCATCAAAAGCCGCTTGAAGAAGCAGTACGATTTGCCAACGCTGTTTCAGCTCTCACATACGATGGCGCATCGGTAGACGCAGCGTATGCTATATATAAAGGAAGTAACTAATATGGCGCGTATAACGCTTACAGAGTTTGTAGCAAAAAATAATAGCGAGTTGGGTGCACCGTTTCAAGAGCTTATGGCGGTCATTGAAACTGTAGCACAGAAAATTCATGCCAAGCTTGATCGGAACGGCTTGATTGAAGAATCGGGAGACTCAGGAAGTACGAATGTATATGGAGAAGAAGTGCAGAAACTGGATGAATATGCCAACGCAATACTCACCGATTCGCTTCTTGTCTGTACTGCAGTGCACGCAGTGGGGTCTGAAGAACTGTCAGATCCAAAGTTTTCGACCCATGAGAAGGGATCCTATATCGTCACCCATGATCCTGTGGATGGGTCATCAAATATTGATACAAATTTACCCATTGGGACAATTTTTGGTGTATATCCTAAAAATGAAACAGTACTGCAAAAAGGCTCTACGCTTATAGTTTCTGGCTATGTATTGTATGGCCCAAGCATGATGCTTGTGTATGCCACAAAAGGACACGTAAATGGATTTACCTTTGATCCGAGTATTGGCGCATTTGTACTAAGCTATCCTGATATAGAAATTGGGGACAAAAAGTATTATGGCATCAATGAAGGTAATTGGGAATTATTTTCTGAGGGAGACCGCGCGTATTTATCGAGTATTAAAAAGGAAGGCGGATATTCGTTGCGATACGTGGGATCAATGGTTGGAGATATTCATCGTACTTTGTTAAAGGGTGGTATATTTATCTATCCTTCGGATTCTAAACATCCGAATGGAAAATTGCGGTTATTATATGAAGTTGCACCGTTATCATTTCTCATAATCCAAGCTGGCGGGGATGCGATAAGTGACAAGACTAACCCGCTTGATCTCTTACCAGAAAAGCACGATCAGCGCGTGGCAATTGCGTTAGGATCAAAAAGTGAGATAAAGAAATATCTTTCATTTCAAATATAATCTTCACAATTTCTTCATCAATGTGCTGTATAATGCCTGCATGAGAGTGTTATTGGTGGAGGATGAGCTGCGTTTATCAAGAGTTATAAAAAAGGGTCTTGTAGAAGACGGGTTTGCCGTAGATACAGCGTTTGATGGAGAGGAAGGTCTTTTTTTAGCAGAGTCGGAAACCTATGATGTCATAATTTTAGATATTATGCTTCCCAAACTTGACGGATTGCAAGTGTGTCAAAGATTGAGAGCCAAAAAAATAAAAACTCCGATACTTATCTTGACTGCAAAAACGACTCTTGAAGACAAAGTATCAGGATTTGAGAGTGGGGCGGATGACTATGTTACCAAGCCGTTTGCGTTTATAGAACTTCGATCGAGAATTCATGCACTTGTCCGAAGAAGCGTCGGAGAAGCCACATCGACACTTGCTCTCAAAGATCTCGTGGTCGATTCAATAAAGCACGCAGTGTCACGATCGGGATTACCAATTAGCCTCACCCCCAAAGAATTTTCTATTTTAGAATTACTACTGCGGCATAAAGATGAGGTGGTGACTCGCACGATGATAACAGAGCATGTGTGGGATTATAATTTTGAAGGAATGAGCAACATTGTCGATGTGTTTGTGGCAAGCCTGAGAAGAAAGGTTGATAAAAAATCGCCGTATAAATTACTCCACACGATACACGGTGTAGGATATAAAATAAGTGAGACACCATGAATACAAAAAGCGTCCGCTTTCGTTTAACTGCCCTCTATAGTAGTACTCTCATATTCTCATTGGTTATTTTATTTGCAAGTTTCTATTGGGTGACCAAACGGGAGCTTTATAATCACACCGACGTCGCACTTCGGTCCCACGGCAATCGGCTCATAAATATATTAACGCAGGAAAAGTTACTTATTGATACGCAAATGTCATCGCAACTATTAACAGAGGCATTTAATGAAACACCCGGGATGTTGGCATTTGTTACGGATAATCAAGGAAGCGTTCTGACTATTTCTCAACGGACAAATAATGTTGATGACGTAGCTGCAGCGCTATTTGCTAAGGCAAAGTCATTTAAGGATCCGTTATTTGTCAACCAATCTGTGGGATCTGTCGGCATGCGCTTTATACTCATTCCGATTATTGTCAATGAGTCGCTTCTTGATGTCATTATAATAGGACACCCTATCGATGTCATAGATAATTCATTGGTGTCTTTATATGGAAGTCTGATAGTAGTTTTTTTGTCGTTTGTGATTCCCACGGTATTTGGTGGATATGTATTGGCCGGGAGCGCTCTTTTACCCGTAGGGGAAATCAGTAAAGAAATGGCTGAAATTAGTTCGGAAAACTTGAAACGTCGCGTGAAAGCTCCTCACACAGAGGATGAAATAGAAGAGTTAGCTCATACATTTAATGGTTTACTGGATCGGATAGAACATGCATTTACACGAGAGAGACAGTTTATTGGCGATATTGCCCACGAGTTAAAAACGCCCCTTGCGACATTAAAGAGCGGCATAGACGTCGCCATTTTAAAGAATCGGTCTCAATCGGAGTATAAAAAGGTGCTTGACGAACTTTTGATTGATGCAAATCGGTTATCCGCTACTCTTACGCATATATTGGATTTGGCATGGGGTAAGGTAGATACATACGAAACCATAAAAGATTCTGTGAATATATCAGAGGTAACAAGAGAGGTAGTGGAAATTGCTCAAAAGTTGTCTTACGGAAAAGATATTGTAATTGCCTCACATATCGAAGATGGGCTCATGATTCGGGGAAAGAAAGACAAAATATTTCGTGCAATCGTAAATATTGTGGATAATTCCATTAAGTTTAGTAAAGAAAAAGATACTATTACCATTTCGCTTCGTAAAAAATCTAAGCAGGTAGTATTGGGGGTTAAAGATACTGGTAGGGGAATTGCAAAAGAAGATTTTCCGCACGTATTTGATCGCTTTTATCGTGGATCTAAAACAGATAAAACCATAGGATCTGGTTTAGGATTGTCCATAGCAAAAGCGGTTATTACTTCATGTGGAGGTACGATTTATATAAAAAGTACTACCGGCAAAGGAACATTTGTGACCATTGTTTTTCCTCAGGATATCACTACTTCATAATTGCTTTTCATTATTAATGAAATCTTCATATTTACATTGATACTATTGAATCATGAATACTTCATGGAAGAAAACAACAATTCCTGTCAAAGGCATGCATTGTAGATCATGTGAAATCCTTATTGAAGACGAATTGTCTCACGTACTAGGTGTTTGCAAAGTAGAAGTCAGTGAGAATAAAGGTATAGCCGAAGTATATTATGAAACGGATTTGGGGGTGGAACAAATAGAACAAGCGATACATAAAGCCGGATATGAAGTGGGTTTTAATGACAAAAAGCCCTGGCTATCGAAAAATATCGGGGATTATGCGGATGTATTTTATGCAGGAGTTGCATTGTTTTTTCTCTATGTTTTGGTTTCTATCCTTGGATTGACGAAGCTTTTGGGTGTTGGTGGCGGCCATCCTACAAGCTTTGTCACTGTGCTTATTATCGGTTTGACCGCAGGATTTTCTACATGCATGGCGCTTATTGGCGGATTGGTTTTGGGCGCGGCTACTCGATACGCTCAAAACCACCCCAATGCGACAAACAAAGAGAGATTCACTCCGCATCTTTGGTTTACTGCAGGAAGAATAGTATCCTACACCATTTTTGGCGGAATCATCGGCGGTATAGGATCATTTTTTCAATTCTCAGGGTTTGGTTTGGGTCTTTTAACACTGGCTGTCGCGCTGGTCATGCTCACACTTGGTACGCAGCTTACCGGTTTATTTCCGAGGCTTGAAGGGCTTAAAATGAGCTTACCCAAAGGAATTGCACGATTATTTGGTATTAACAATCAAAAGGAGAGCGAGTATAGTCATAAAAATTCGTTTGTATTAGGAGCAAGTACATTTTTTCTTCCCTGCGGTTTTACTCAGGCCATGCAGCTTTATGCCATGAGCACCGGTAATGTATTTTCAGGTGCTATGATTATGGGGGTATTTGCAATCGGTACAGCACCGGGACTTTTAGGCATAGGCGGGCTCACCTCTGTTGTTCGCGGAGTTTTTGCCCAAAAATTCTTTAAATTTGCAGGCGTTGCGGTGATGGGGCTTTCACTTTTTAACATCAATAACGCGCTAAACCTGATAGGGTGGAATCCTGTCAATGGATTAGGTTTGGGTAGCGCTGTTTTGGCAGCCGCTACAGAAAATATTGGCGTGCGAAAAGGAGATACGCAGATTGTACGTATGACACAGGATGCCCGTGGATACTCACCAAATTCTTTTACGATTGAAAAAGGAGTACCGGTCAAATGGATTATCAACTCAACAGACGTGAATACGTGTGCTTCAAGTATCGTCTCGTCTCAAATTGGCGTACGGATAAATTTGCATCCTGGCGAAAACACTGTTGAGTTTACGCCAAAAACTTCAGGAACCATTAGTTTCTCCTGCATGATGGGTATGTATCGGGGCTCATTTACTGTTGTTGATAGCATAAATGCATTGGTCGCTCAACCATCCGCTGATTCTGTGGCAGATAACAAAGAAAGTGGGTCGTGTGGAGGTGGCGGATGTGGATGTGGCGGGACGAAAAAACCAGTTGTCGAACAGGTCGCCAATGATGCGCCAATCATCAAAAATGATGTGCAAATTATTAAGACAACATATACCCAAGACAAAGATATTTCACCCAATACGTTTATCGTAAACGCAGGCATACCAGTTCGGTTAGAGGTAGATGTGAAGGATTTTGGATCGGGATGTATGAGCACCATCATGGTGGCAGGTCAGACAGAATCGCAATTTTTGGAAAAAGGAAAAACGTTGCTACTCTCATTTACACCAAAATCTAAAGGCGAGTATCCGATTACTTGTGCCATGGGCGTTGCGAGAGGAAAGATTAAAGTTATTTAAAGGAGAATTATATGAATGAACAAACAATCATAATATCCGGTATGACCTGTGGAGCGTGCATCAATCTCGTTACAAAAATACTTTCTCGGATGAAGGGTATACGTAGTGTTCTTTCCGTTGAAAAAGGTTTAGCCAAAGTTTCAGTCGATACTCACTATTCAAAAGAGGCGTTTGCTCACGTGTTTACAGGGACGCCATATACGGTAGAAAGTATTACTTTATGAATAATAATTTAGTATTAGACGTGAGCGGGATGCATTGTCAATCGTGCGAAATGCTTATAACGGAAGAACTTAAAGGTTTGCAAGGAGTGAGTGATATCTTAGTGAGTCAAAAAGATGGCTCCGCCCTGATGCGCATGGATCCGAAATTAGTCACCGTTTCGGAGATTGTGGACGCCGTTAAACGCGCAGGATATGAGGGAAAAGTGAAATCAAATGGTGAATCATTGCCCTCCCATGGAAAGCCAATTAAAATTACTATCGAAACAACCACAGATGCCTTTCCTACTTCGGATTTATTATCATTATTGACGATAAAAAATAATTCTCAAATACCTGTTGCTACCTATACAGCTCATGCGACGCGTATGACTAAATCTTCTCAGCTACAATCATCGACGAAACGAATGAAACTGGATATTTCCGGTATGCACTGTTCTTCATGTGCCGGGCTCATTGAAAGGTCTTTAAAAAAAGTACAGGGTGTTTCTGCAGCAAATGTTAATTTCGCAGCAGAAAAAGCGAGCGTCATTTTCGATGAAAATACTGCCTCATCCTCGGATTTAGTGGCAGCAGTTCAAAAAGCAGGATATAAAGCCACGATTATAAAAGAAGGTTCGTCAGTAGATGATACAGCCAAACGGACCGCCGAAATCAGTCATCTGTTTCATTTGTTTATCCGTAGTTTTATTCTTAGCGTGCCGATGCTGTACTTTATGCTTTTTGATTTTTTCCCACGTATTGCCGGTAAGGCTTTTCTATTCCCGTATATTGGTGTTATTTCACTCGTTCTTTCCACTCCCGTGCAGGTTTTTATGGGAGCGGGATTTTATAAGGGCATGTGGTCTGCGCTTCGGATGAAAACGTTTAATATGGATAGCTTGATAGCAATTGGAACATCGACTGCGTATTTTTATAGTGTTATTAACTTCATTACCTATTATGCACAAAATAGGTCATATATTGGACTTTTTGGTCAAAAAATTCCGGAGTTATATTTTGAAACTGCTGCGTTTCTTATCACATTCGTGCTCCTTGGCAAATGGCTTGAAAAGCGAGCCAAAGGACAGACTTCTGATGCAATTTTAAAACTCATGGGACTGCAGGCCAAAACTGCGCGTGTCATCCGAAATGGAGACACAAGCGACATTCCTATTGATCAAGTTGTCGCAGGGGACATTATTCTCATTCGACCTGGTGAGAAAGTTGCTGTTGACGGAAAAATTATAAAAGGATCATCGTCAGTAGATGAATCCATGATAACCGGTGAAAGTTTACCGGTAGAAAAAAACGTAGGTGATACGGTTGTGGGTGCGACAATGAATAAAACAGGCAGTTTTGAATTCATCGCTACGAGAGTTGGGAACGAAACAACATTAGCACAAATCATACGATTAATTGAGGAAGCCCAAGGATCCAAAGCACCGATACAGGCGTTTGCAGATAAAATTTCTGCGTATTTTGTTCCAATAGTTATTGGAATCGCCATACTTACATTCGTCATTTGGTATTTCTTTTTAGGTGCGTCACTGGCGTTTGCGCTTATGGCGTTTACCGCGGTCATTGTCATTGCCTGTCCGTGTGCATTGGGTCTGGCAACTCCGACAGCGCTTATGGTGGGCACTGGTAAAGGCGCACAACACGGGATACTTATAAAAGGCGGCGAGCCACTTGAGGCAGCATGTAAAGTGGGGGCCGTTGTGTTTGACAAAACAGGGACTCTCACTAAAGGCAAGCCTGAAGTGACAGATACAGTATCGTTTGGACAACTGGACGAGGATGATGTGTTGACTCTATCTGCCAGTTTGGAAAAATCATCGGAACATCCGCTTGCTGAGGCTATTTACGAATATGCCAAAGAAGAACAAATCCCTTTTAAGGATGTTACTGATTTCAAAGCTATTCCGGGAAAGGGCGTCACGGGGGTGATTGATGATACGACATATTACTTCGGTAACCGAAAGCTTATCGATGATGTGTCGGGCCTTACTATTTCTTCGTATGAACGAAAATTAGTGCGTCTAGAAGAACAAGGTAAAACTGCTATGATATTGGCCCAATCAGATAAAATTTTGGGCATTGTGGCTGTCGCTGACACAGTAAAAGAAACATCGAAAGAAGCGGTGGCGTCGCTTATCAAACGTGGTATTGCAGTTTACATGATAACCGGTGATAACCAGAGGACAGCAAATGCAATTGCCGCACAGGTTGGTATAACAAACGTACTAGCAGAAGTGTTGCCGCAGGATAAAGCAAATGAAGTGAAAAAGATTCAACAAACGGGCGTGAAGGTTGCTATGGTAGGCGATGGCATAAACGACGCACCTGCTTTGGCTCAGGCAGACGTAGGGATTTCGATGGGCAATGGTACTGACGTTGCTATGGAAGCCGGAGGCATTGTCATTATCAAAAATGATCTTGCCGATGTCGTAACCGCGTTTGATTTATCCCGTGAAACGATGACAAAGATTAAGCAAAATATGTTTTTTGCACTTTTTTATAATGTTATCGGAATTCCTATCGCGGCCCGTGTGTTTATGGGTATAGGTTTAGTGCTTCGACCTGAGCTTGCAGGACTTGCGATGGCTCTGTCTTCTGTATCTGTCGTGTCCAATTCATTGCTGTTGCGGTATTTTAACCCAGGGAAGCGTAATTGGCTCTCTCAAGCTGCTCCGGTTGTCATGACCCTGGTATTTTTCTTTGTCTTTGTACAATTTGGTCGGTTAAGTTCTGCCATGGCTACGAAGTGAAAGGAAGGTTTATGAAACACAAACAGACAGAAGGTACTGATAAAACGATACTTTGGCATATCGTCGGATTAACCGTGTTTATTTTAGTGCTTATTGGATTTGTGGCCATTGGGGAAAAGAAAGAAGCCAAAAAGGTTGGTCAGGTTGTATCGTATCAAATAAAAGATTCACAAAAGCCTGTAGCCTCATTTGAAACTGAAACCAAGGATTTGGGAAAAATGAAAGTCAATGATGAAAAGTCAGAAGACTTTGTTGTGCGAAATACCGGTACAAAGCCGTTGTCTCTTTACAATATCAACTCATCCTGTGGCTGTACCGTAGGCGTAGTTACGATTAACGGGCAAAAAAGTCCGGAAGGCGCCATGCATTTGAAAAATTCATGGATAGGAACAGTAAATCCCGAAGAATCAGCGATAGTTACGGTAATTTATCGGCCAAGCGTTATGCCTGTAAAGGGTGATGTATCACGCTCCGTGTACGTAGATACGAATGATCCGGCAAATACAACCCTGACATTCAACGTTTCTGCATTTGTGAAATAATTTGTATGAATAATCTTTTTTTTGGAGTTTCCTTAACGGCTGCATTTATCGGTGGCATGCTGGCACTGTTTGCTCCCTGTTGTATCACATTTCTTTTCCCGTCATATTTAGGAACGATTTTTAAAGAAAAAAAACGAGTCGTGTTTCTGACCCTGATATTTGCCTTAGGATTAGGAACTATTCTTATACCGGTTGCCGTAGGATTTAGATTTATTGTGTCATTTTTTAATGATTTCCATACCTCGATATATCTTTTAGGAGCGTTGGTTATGTTTCTTATCGGGCTTATGACACTACTGGATATTAAAATTATGTTGCCGGTGCCACATCGTATTATGCCAAAAGCGGAAGATACAAATGTCGTCTCTACCTATATTCTCGGGGTATTCTCGGGGATTACGTCATCGTGCTGTGCTCCTGTACTTTTTGCAGCCATAACACTTTCAACTCTTTCTCTATCGCTGGCTGGTTCGCTTTTAGTTTCCATCGTCTATGTCATGGGTATCGTGTTTCCATTATTTTTTCTTTCATTGTTTTATGAAAAAATGACAAATACATATTTGTATACGCTTAAAAAACGGGTAGAAAAACCTTTGAAATTTATTGCGTCAGGTATTTTTATACTTTCTGCCATCGTGATTTCGTTTATGGCTTTGACAAATCGTATTCAAATGGATTCCAGTATGGAATACGGAAAAGCGCTTCGAACGATCATCTACGAGATCTCCTCCAATTTGCAATACCCGATAGTTGATGTAGTATTCGTCGCGGGAATTATAGTATTTATTGCTATCGCTATTAAACAAGCAAAGAAAAAGTAGTATGCTCTCTATGAGAGGAGGTGAATAGAGTATGAAACATAACCGTATGGCTACTGCAAATGCTGCAGGTGCGACCACTGGCGTAGTATTTATTGCCTGTCGATTGCTCGTCGGACTATTTCCTGATTTCATGTTTACTGCCGCTCAGTCATGGTTTCATGGCGTAGAATTGACGAGGCTCACAGCGTTCAATCTCACGCCCGCGTCTTTTGTGTGGGGTTTGATTTCGTCGTCAGTATTCGCATGGATTGTAGGATATCTCTTTGCGTATTTTTATAACATGTTTGTGAAGAAATAAAGGTATATATT
>CAYIBX010000005.1:0-55395 GCA_964361785.1 uncultured Gammaproteobacteria bacterium
GAAGTTATCCAATATGGCTATAACAAAAAAGATGAGAACGTTCGCTATGTCTTTGCCGAAAACGGCGGGTGGGTAAAGTATGTAGACCTGTCCCCAAGCACGGTTGAAAACCTGATTGAGATTCCCTGGGCATTGGCTGAAAACGGATACGCCCAAAACGCCATGTGTGCTCTAAACTATGCAGAAAACCCAAAGATATCTCCCGATGCGGTTGTCCCTCATTATGGAGTAAATGTTTTTAAAAATAATATTTTCATGACTTTTCAAACTCGTGGAACAGAAGAGACAACAACATCTAATGAGGAATTATTGCAAACAAAATTTGATATAGCGACTCAGCCTTTTGCTTGGACGGGATTTATGAAGACAACCGATCCCCAGGGGCAGGAATTCGTGATTTTATGCCAAACTAGGAAAAATCCAACAAAAGAAAAGAAAGATCAATTAATTAATATGTTTTTTTGGATGAGTAAATCTCGATATGATGAACTTGTAAATTTGCCAGATAATTACATGATGGATATGAGCAATATGATCAACAATAACACGTTTGATATTGCCCCCGTCCTAACTCCAACCTCAGTGATTGATGGCATAGATATACCTTGGAATTCAAATGCTTGGCAAGATACGGGTGAGCGGAATGATTCTGCAGTTGCCAAAATGCAAAAAAGAGGTGAATTAATAGATTTATTTACCCCTGAAGAAAAAATTCAAATAGAAAAAATAATAGCAGCCTTCTATACAAATAATGTAAAATGGATAGGAGTATCAATTGATCATATTCCAGAAGAATTTGCACTTGAACCTCTTCTTACAAACTTTGAGTCATGGATTTATCCCCCTGGGAAGTAATAGTCCGGCTTCGTCATTGTTTTACCTCTCCTTTTTTGTTATTCTTTTTACATGAGGCGGTTTTTCAATGCATGGGTTACATGGGGAGTATTGATCGGATTGGTAGTATTTGTTTACGCTCTCCAACCTTCTCCTATCCAAGCGGCAGTGTGTAATTCCTGCATTAGAAATAATTGTTGCGGGGACGTTTGTGGGGCTGGTTACTCATGTGGTGGTGGGAGTGGAATAATGAATGAATGTTATTGTGTGGCAAACGCACCTACTTCTCCTCCTGAACCTACTGATCCACCGCCAGAAACATGCCCTAGTTATACAAATTTATGTACTGGTACAAAAGATTGTAGTCAATTTGGTTCAGGAAGCTTTGCAGTGTGTAAGACCTATGGTTATCCTCAGTGTAAATATGATTGGGTTTGTACTCAATCAGATCCAAATAATAACTGTACAAGTTGGTCTGCATGGTCACCTTCCATATGCTATGCGCCAGATTTGCAAACGAGGTATTGTACAGCCCCAGCAGGTGTAAATATAGGTCAGGCTCAGACGTGTCCGCCTAATCCCGGCGGCGGGAATAATCCACCCACAGGGTCGCTTAGTTGTCCGTCTCAAATTACGTTAGGGCAAAGCGGTAGTTTTACGATAAACGGCAGTGATGTAGATGGTAATCTCGCTTCTGCTGGTTTATATTATTCTTCCACAAGCTCTCAGCATTGGTATCGCAATGATGGTAGTGACTGTAATATATCTCCGTACTGCCCTGCTAATATCAGTTGCACCGGTGCTAGTTGTACATCTTCCCATAATTGGACGCCACTTGCAGTCGGAACGTATTATATGGCGGTAAATTATTATGATAGCGCGGGCGGAAAATGCAGTGGGAATCCTTTTGGTATACCCGCCGGTTGGGGCGATTGTGGACCAAATGATTATTGTACGGTGACGGTAAATCCTGTTCCTACCCCTACTCCTACTACCGCGCCAAAGAGCTACACGATAAATAGCCAAATAGTGTGTACGACAGGTGTGCTAGATTCGAGCGTTGCTACACGGCAATGGGGCGTGGTATATTTTCCCAGTGTATCTTCCGTCGGTACATTGTCTACAGGCGTGCATACCAAGACATTTACCAGTAACATCACCGGTCAGCGCGTGGATGTGGGGATGGATGATGGTACGGATACGGGCAATCTAAATTTATATGGTTCGCCGCCCAATGCAGCTATTACGTACGGTACGTATTTTGGCGCGCCGGGAGCCAACTGGAGCCGAGACGTATTGCCAGCCGGCACGTATACCATAAATTTTCAAGCACCGGCATCTGCGTGTTTTCAACCGATAACTGGCGCTTGTTCTAGTCCAGCTGCCCATTACACCTGTAGTTCTCTAGCGGCAAGTACCAACAATGTCAATGGGGCGACTTCTTACACCTGGTACTGTCCGGGTTCGTACGGCGGAGCAACGAGTCCACAATGTATAGAATACAAACCAGTTACTATACAAGTACGTGGCGTGAGCTTGTCATCCACTCCGCAAACATGTAGTGAAATAACCAGTGGCACATCATATCGTTCTGGTTCTGTATTTGATGTTACCAAAAACGGTACGTCTATCGGACAACAAACCCAGTCTGGATCTTCGTATCTGACATGGACAAATACTGCTGCCACGTATGTCGCTTCGTCTGTAGAAGCGCCTACGTCGATAGTACAGTATTGCCGTACGCAAAATGGAACGAGCGTCTTTGGATCTTCAAGTGTGACTGCTGCCTCTGGATCTACCACGACGTTTGATGTCTCGTTTAGTCCGTATGGACCATGGTTTCAAGCAAAAGGCGGTGGAGATGTGTATGCTGGGGGTAGGCTTGTCTCCAGCATCCCAGCATCTGCCACTACGCGGCGGTTTATCCTCGATGACGGCCCCGTAGGCGCTCTTTTTCCGAGCATGGCAATATATGGGTCAACCGGCGTAATCCCGTATGATTTTGATCAGGCATCCACAAATCAGGGAGAGACCATCGTTTCCAGTAAAAATTGGCTTGTACAGCATCAAAATAGTACGTTAGATTTGTATAGCATGTTTTATGCCAAATTTGGTTCTCCAACGACTGCTGACTACACCAACCCACCCTCCCCTATTACAAAACCAGCCAGTCGTGCGACACCGTATTATGTTTCTGGAGATGTCACGACGACTGGTGATTGGAGTGTGGGAAATGGTGAGCAATTGATCCTTCTTGTGGATGGCAGTATAACTATTGGGGGTGAAATGCACACGTCAGGCACAGGGGTCATCGTCGTAATCGCAAAAAATGATATCTCGTTTGCGCCGGCAGTTGGTGTGGCTGTGGCAAGCTCTACTCCATCAGTAGAAGGCGTGTATATAGCGGGAGTTACGTTACATACAGGGACAAGTGTTGCAGGGTCAGAACGGTTTGTAGGCAGCGGCATGTTTTTTGGCAATACCATATCATTAGAACGAAATTTATTAGCAGCTGGGGGAAACCAGCTTATGCCGGCGGAAACTTTTATGTATGATCCATCGTTTTTAGTGAATTTGCCTGAAGATATGAAAGATACGCCAGTAAGTTGGCAAGAGGTGGCACCATGAAAAAACAAAATGGTCAGATCGTGTTGATGACGCTTCTGGTGCTTACAGTGGCGATTACATTGGTACTAGCTTTTATCGGGCGTACAACCGTCAATACTGCGATTAGCTCGCAACTAGAGGATTCTGCCCGCGCGTTTAATGCTGCTGAGGCAGGCATTGAGTCATCGCTGAAAAGTGGTATTGGATCGTCTCTGGTGTTATCAAGCGGCGCAAAGGTTGACACCGTTGTTACTACTATCGGTGGAGCCGCAAATGTTTATACCTTCCCCAAACAAACGTCGACTACAACTACCGAGACGCTTTGGTTGGTAGATCATAATGCGGATGGGAGTCTAAATGAGGCCAGTTCGTTTAACACTAATCTTGTCACACTTTGCTGGACACAAGAAGCGACCGTCCCTGCTCTTTCGGTAGCAGTCATCTATAAAAGAAGTGGTACGTATTATGTGGCGCGCGGCGGCTATGATCAGAGTGCGGCTAGTCGAGCAAATAATTTTTCGTCCCCTACTTTAGCAGGTTCTGGCTGTGGAACATCGAATGTGTACGCAAAGTCGATAAATTTTAGTACGGATTTTGGGATAAACGTCGCGACAGATACATTGCTGATGCTTCGTGTGAGGCCCTATTATAGCGGTACGACTATTTCTTTTGATCCGGGAGCCGGGAGTTTGCCTTTACAAGCCAAACGCATAGAGTCGTCAGGATCTGTATCCTCAGGGACGACGAGAAAAATAGAAGTGTATCAACAATATAAATCTCCATCTTCATTATTTGATGCGGTGCTTTATAGTCAGTCGGATATTATTCAGTAAGAACAGATTCTCTATTCCCCTTGATAGTTTTTTGCGAATATCCCATACTTAAAGTGCAAGGAGTAATACATATGGCAAAGTCACTCTTAGGGTTAGACATCGGCTCTCATAGCATAAAGCTTATCGAGATAGCACAAGAAGGTGGCAAAAAAGTGCTGCTGGCCGCAGGATCTATCCCGACACCTCCCAAAGCGCTTGCGTCTCCCCTTTCTGGAGATCATCAAGCGATCGCTACCGTTATTCGGCAACTTATAAAAGAAACAGGCGTAAAAACGAGCTCAGTAGCGCTTGCCCTCCCTGAATCGCAAGTATTTACCCGTGTCATAGAAGTGCCAGCACTCTCGACTCGCGAGTTATCCTCTGCCATTAGCTGGGAGGCTGAGCAGTATATACCGCTTCCCCTTGATCAAGTAAATATAGATTACTCGATTCTTCGTGACGCCAAAGAAACAGGGACTGACAAGATGGATGTCTTGCTTGTAGCATGTCCTAAAACGTTACTCGAAAAATATCTCTCTATAGTGGAACTCTCAGAGCTTATCCCAGTAGTCGCTGAGACAGAAATTATTGCCGCATCGCGATCTATTGTCGCTTCTGTGTCTAACATAAAGGGGGCGGTACTTGTGGCATCACTTGGGGCGCAGACGACTGATTTAGCAATTCTTCGAAATGGCGTCATCGCATTTACCCGCTCTATCGCCGCAGGCGGAGAGGCGCTATCTCGGGCATTGGTCTCAGGACTTGATTTTAATGCTTCACAGGCAGAAGAATTTAAGCGCACGTATGGTGTGGAGCAAAACATACTACAAGGGAAAATTGTGACTGCCGTCAAGCCCATTATGGACACAATCGTTGGCGAAATGAAACGCGCTGTAGCATTTTATACGCAAAAATATACGGGTGAAAAAATAGAAGCGGCTGTGTTGTCTGGCGGCACCGCAAAATTGCCCGGTATGGTCGTCTACATGGCGCAGAGTTTAGGGGTGGAAGTGCAGCTTGCTAATCCATGGGCAGGGGTTACACGCGACGCGCGGTTTACCGTGCTTGATAATGAGGGAACCACGTTTGCCGTCGCTACAGGACTCGCGCTTCGGGATCAGTAGGAGTGAACGATATGGCCAAATCAGAAATTAATCTTCTAAGTAAAGCATCAGGAAATCAGGCAACGGTTGTCATACTGGAAAAAATCCTTTCAAAGCTGACATGGGGATTTCTTACAGTACTTTGTGTTTTGGGGGTGATTATAGGATCGTTGTATCTTTACGCCTCTACCCAGCAAAAACGACAAGATGTGCGCAAAGCACAGCTTGTAGCGTCTATAAAAGAATTGGCCTCGAAAGAAGGAATTCTCGTTTCGTTAAAACAGCGTTCAGCAATTGCAGCCAAAGCCTTAAGCGCCGCTCGACCGTATGGCGAGTTGTTTCCGCTCCTTACGCGCATAGGCCCGCCAGAGTATTTTACAAATCTTTCTATAGACGAGGTGGGTAGGTCAACGGTCACGTTAACTCTGCCATCTGTGGATGAGGCGGTAACCGTCATTTCGAATGTATTGGTGCAATTTGATGAGAAAAAGATACGAAGTCCTCAATTATCATCATTTTCGCTGAAGGAAACAGGGATTGTACAACTTTCATTATCGTTTTTAGCTAATTTATAAAGATATCTATGGATGTAAAACATATACTACGTACATATCAGGCAGTAGCAATCTCGATAGCCATACTATTGTTTTGTGTCATAGCGTTATTGTATGGAGTCATCCCCTCTTTTAAAAACGTCGGTGAACTCATTGTATCCATGCAGGTATTGGAAAAAGATAATGCATCGCTTACCAACAAAATTGAAATCCTCGATAGATATGACGAAACTGACCTGAAAGAAAAGCTCGGCGTGGTGCTTTCGGCAGTTCCGGGAGATAAGGGGTTGCCAGCGCTTTTTGGTACAGTAGAAGAAGTAGCAGGTCAAGCAGGAGTAACGCTTGCAGATATGAATGTCTCCGGTGGATTAGTGTCTACAGCGTCAGCGACGAAACAATCACCACTTGAAAAACAATTAGGGACAAGGGCGTTGCCATTTACCGTCACAGTGGTAGGTGGCTTATCAAACATGCAAGAGTTTATTACTAAAGTGGCGTTGGTACGTAGACTTATGAGAATTCGAGCGTTTTCCATAACATTTCCCAAAAATGATAAACCGCTTACTATTTCGCTGTCTCTGGATGCATTTTACGAGCCGTATATTACGTCTCTTGGCGGTGTAACTGCGGTGATTTCGCCTCTTAGCGATGAAGAATTAAGTACTATAGATACGCTTACGAGTTTCCCACTTATGGCGTCTTCAACAGAAGCTGTGCCTCTTTCTCCTATCACGGGCACGACAAAAGCAAATCCGTTTGTCCGTTAAAGGAGGTCTGGTCGTTTTCTTTTCGTTTTATGAAGAGCTTGCCATTGTTGCCATGCTGCAATTTTTTTGTGATCGCCTGATCGTAACACCTCTGGCACTGATTTGTCGTTGTACATTTCTGGCTTTGTGTATTGCGGATATTCAAGAAGATTGTTTGTGAACGATTCATGTGTTGTGGCTTCCGGTTTTGAGAGTACGCCGGAAACTAGCCGTGTGACGCTATCAACGATAACCATTGCAGGAATTTCGCCTCCTGTCAGTACATAGTCACCAATTGAAATTTCTTCGTCGACTAATGATCGCACGCGTTCATCTACCCCTTTATAATGTGCACAAAGTAAGATTATGTGATCATAATTTTTCGCGAGATTATGTGCGATTGATTGTTTGTATGGTGTGCCCTGAGGGTCAAGTAATATCGTTTTTGTTTGGGTCTTGGGTTTTGTGATTTGAGATTTGACGTGCTTTAAAGCACGGTCTACGATATCTACTCGAAGTATCATGCCGATTCCCCCGCCGTACGGTCTGTCATCGACTGATTTATAAGCGTCAGTAGCAAAATCTCTCAGGTTGATGAGGTCAATTTCTATGAGTTGTTTAGAAACAGCACGCTTAATGATTGAATACTCAAACGGACCAGTAAACATGTCCGGAAAGAGAGTGATGATGGAGAATTTCATTTAAGACGCAGGAACTTTGTTGTCTTCTGCGATTTCGACATCGACGTACAAATTCTTCTTGGCTGCCAAGATTTTGATCAGATCGCGGATTGCACGGATGATTCTCCCGCTTTTCCCGATTATTTTTCCCATATCTTCCTGATGGACATGGATGGTAAATACGATCATATCCTCGACGTTTCGTTCATCTATAACGACATCGTCTGGGTGATCAACGATTGCTCTGACAAGGTAGTCAAGTGTGTCTTTCATGAGGGGTGGGTAAGAAGTTTTGAAACGCCTATTGTGATGACAGCCCCTTGAGATTTCCAGTATTTGAGGCGGTCTTCATCTATTTTAAATTGCGCGGGTTTTACGAGTGGATTGTAAAATCCTAAGATTTCAACAGGTTTGCCATTGCGGCGTTTATTTTCGTCCATAGCCACTATGCGAAACGTTCGTCTATTTTTGGAGCCGTATTGCGCGAGTCTAATCTTTAACATGATCCTATTCTATCATTTCTTGTTTCTCTTCTCAAGAGCTGTCGTGGCTGCATCCTGTTCTGCTTCTTGTTTGGACTTCCCTTTTCCTTGTGCAAGTGGAGTCTCCCCCATCATAACCGCTACATAAAATGTTTTGTCATGGTCCGGTCCTTCGCTTTTTATCACGGTATACGTTGGAGATATTTTGGTTTCTTCTTGAACGAGTTCTTGCAACAAGCTTTTGTAATCGATGTAGCTTTTATTTTTTATGATGCTTTCCGTTTTATACAGCAATACTTTTTCTACAAATTGCTTGGCTATTTCTATCCCTTGATCTAAAAATATGGCGCCGAGTAACGCCTCAAAGCTATCAGCTAACAGTGATTGGTTTGTCCTGCCTCCAGAGCTTTCCTCTCCGCGTGAGAGAAGAAGGAGTTGTCCTAATGCTAGTTCTGTTCCTGTGATAGCTAAACTTGTGGTTTTGACCAGTGTTGAGCGGATATTGGTAAGCGTGCCTTCAGGGTATTGGGGGTATGTTCGGAAAAGATACTGCGACGTAATAAATGATAATATAGCATCCCCCAAAAATTCTAACCGTTCGTTTGACTCAGGAAATTCTTTGGATTCATTAAGGTATGATCTATGGACGAACGCTTGTTTTAACAGTTTTTGATCGTTAAACGATACGCCGATATTTTTTTGAAGTGAATCTAAAGTCATATACGTGTATTATGTTCCTTCCTTTACTATAGTACCAAGAACGCCGTTTACAAATTTTGCACTTTGGTCGTTGCCAAACTCTTTGGCTAGCTCAACAGCTTCATCTATAATTACTTTCATGGGTGCTTGTTTTTTATAGAGAAGTTCAAAGACTGCAAGTCGCAAGATGGCCGTATCAATTTTGGCAATTTTTGCGATTGGCCATTCCGGTGCGGCTTTTTCTATCTTTTGATCTATTTCAGATATTTTTTCTAGAATTGGGTCTATCGTTTTGTGGTTGCGTTGGTCATTGAAGCTGTAGGAAAATAGTGCTTGCATCAAATTGATGCGATGCTGATGACGTGGATCTTGCGAAGTTTTCATTTCTTCACTTTTTTTGTTTTAGGTGCTACGACTACTCTATCATTGTAGTATCCGCAATAGCGGCACATGCGGTGAGGCATGCGACCCTTGCCGCATTGTGGGCATGCTGAAATCTTTAATAAAGATACGAATAAAGCGGCTCGTCGTTTGCCTTTTCTTCGTGTTGAATGTTTGCGTTTTGGTAGTGGTGCCATACGTTAATCTTTAATAGATTCAATTTTACTCTCTTTGCGTATTTCACTCAAGAGGGGAATAGTAGCATGATCAACTTGCGATGCAAAAAGTATGTCTACCTCCGTTTTCGCAGCGTGTACAAGTGAGGCATTCGTATACGAGGCAATTTTTAGGTCCGGCAACCCGTGTTGACGTGTCCCGAAGAGTTGGCCGGGCCCACGAAGAGTCAAATCGAGCTCTGCAAGCTCTGGTCCGCTGTGGGTAGTTTCCAGTGCTTTTAATCGTTTGATGGAGAGTTCTTGTATACTCTCTGTAAATAGTAAACAATATGAAGACAAATCGTTTCTTCCTACGCGACCTCGTAGTTGATGAAGTTGCGATAATCCAAATCGATCTGCAGCCTCAATAACCATGATGGTGGCATTGGGGATATCGATACCCACTTCTACCACTGGGGTGGAGACGAGAATATCGATTTTTTTGGCACGAAAGTCAGCTAAAAGCGTATCTTTTTCTTTCGGTTTCATCCGGCCGTGCAAAAGTCCCACGCGAAAATCTTTAAATTCATGAGCTTTCAAGTGTTCATATTCAGATGTAGCAGCTTTGACCGTGACTAAGGTATCGGATTCTTCTATAAGCGGACACACGATAAACGCTTGTGTTTTATGTGTCGCAAGCTCTTTTCGTATCCATTCGTATCCCGCCATTCGCTTCTCTTCTGGCACCACCCACGTGGTCACAGGTTTTCTTCCTGATGGCATGTGTGTGAGCGTTGAGAGATCCATTTCGCCATACACCACGCGCGCGAGGGTGCGCGGTATTGGTGTGGCTGTCATGGTGAGCAAATGCGGTGTGGATTTGGCTTTGCTAGTACCTAATAAAATATTGCGTTGTGACACGCCAAAGCGTTGTTGTTCATCAATCACGACGAGTCCTACGTTGTTGATACTTTCATTCGTAGAAAGGAGTGCGTGTGTGCCAATCGTAATATGGGCAATGTTTATCCCTTCGTAATTTTTTTGTTCTTTTTTTTGTCCTGTAATTAATCGGATGTGAATAAGGAGTTTTTCAAAAAGCTTTGTGATCGTTTGATAATGTTGGCTAGCGAGTATTTGCGTGGGTGCCATCAGGATTGAGGGAAATCCACTCGTGTGAGCTATATACATAGCTATTGCTGCGACCACCGTTTTCCCTGATCCCACGTCTCCCTCAAGAAGTCTATTCATGGGAATATTTTTGCCTATATCCTGTCGTATTTCTTTGATCGACTGTAATTGATCGTCAGTTAAGCCAAATGGTAATCGTGTGATAATCGTTTCAAGTGGTGCATCATGTATTGTTAATATTGGTGCGTGGGTAAGAAGCTCACGTTGCTTCTTTCTGTATGCTGATTTGGCGATAAGAAGAAACATTTCATCAAATGCGAGTCTTGCTTTGGCTGTTTGCGCCTCGTCAAGTGTTGTTGGAAAATGGACATTTTGTAATGCTCTCGTAAGTGGTATGAGTTTTTGACGAGTAAGAATATCTTGTGAGAGTGATTCTTCTAACTTTGGGAGACACGTTTGCAATATAAAATTTACGCGACCCCGCAGCCATTTGGATGTGACGCCTGCGGTCTCTGGATATATCGGTACAAGGCGACCAGTGTGTAGATGTGCATCTATTCCGTCCATCGGTTCATAGACTGGGGATTCTAATACGAGTTTGGACGCAAACCAATTGGCTTTGCCAGAAACACTCACGGTAGTTTGTGGTTTGAGTATTTTGGTGAGAAACATTTGGTTGTACCATACGCATTCTATGTGTCCCGTCTCATCTGATAACACTGCTCTCTGCATGCGTTTGCCTGATTTGGTGAAA
The DNA here is from genome assembly GCA_964361785.1 of uncultured Gammaproteobacteria bacterium. Classification (GTDB taxonomy): domain Bacteria; phylum Patescibacteriota; class Microgenomatia; order UBA10105; family UBA927; genus UBA927. The sequence goes on from CAYIBX010000005.1 coordinate 10,936, forward strand.
ATGTTAACGATCGATTCGATCGTCCCGACGACGGTCACCGAATCCTGCGGACGTATGCCACTAATGTTGGTTGTGTGGCGATAATCGTCGTAGCGAAATGGAATATGGTAGAGAAGATCACGTACCGTGTATATGCCAAGTTTTTCTAACTTCTCTGCCATCGCAGGACCGACGCGCGGGATATATTGTGCAGGAGATGAAAGTTCTAGTTGCATGATTTGTTTTCTATCTTGGTGTAAGTGCTTCGGTAAGTGCGTGGCTCATGAGATTTTCTAATTGAGCATAGTCGCCAGCGTCAGCGGCTTGCATCGCAGTAAGATCAGTTTCTTTGTATGAGGTTGCGCCCTTGGGTTTTGTGCTAGATCGTTTCATCGTTTAACTAAAAGAGAGCGAATGGACTTGCAGGTAACCGATTCTCCCTCAAGTTTTGTAGTTCGGAATATGAGTTCCGGCATAAATGCACGAAATAGGGATAAAAGAGATTGTTTACTCTGCTTTGCTTTTCGAAAGCTCTTATATCGTCTCTGTAACGTAGTTCGTTGCTTGACTGTCATACGTGAGGTTTAGTATAGCACAAAGTTGTTGAAATTTACTTCAATCCGCCGGAGAGAAGTGGGATAAACGATGTCGCAACGAGTGCAAGTGATGCAATAACCACAATCACTTTCCAAATCATTTCATGTTTTCGAAAAAAGTTCATATTACTTTTTAATAACTTTAAGAATCGTATGGGGTCCAATATTTATTATATCATTATTATTTAGGAGAGTGCCATCATTTTCTCTTAGCAATGTTGAGTTGTTTATGTCTATGCTTCCTGATGTAATCAAACGTTTCACTTCAGACTTGCTTTTGTTGTATGGAGCAGCCCCGAGTGCTTCATATATGGTTGCATTGCTTATTAATACAACAGGTTTTGCAATAGCTGCTTTTGCTGATACGGTTTGTTGCGTGGTGTGTGAGAAGGCTTGTTCAAACGAACATTGTGCTCTTTCAGCATCCATTTCTGAATTAAATGATTTCGTAAGCTCAAAGGCTAAGCGTTTTTTCCATACCATAGGGTTATCCCCTGCTTTTATTTTCTTTTTCATCGTATCTATGGCGTCCATGGGTGTATCAGTAAGTAACGTAAAACATGGGATGATTGCGTCGTCTCCCAAAGACATAATTTTGCCATAAAAATCCGTTGGCTCGTCTGCAAGTCCTATGACGTTTCCCTCCGTTTTGCCAATTTTTGTACCCTTGCTATCAGTCAGAAGTGGCACAGTCATTACAAATTTTTCTCTGTGTTGAATTTGAGAAACCAATTTTCTTCCCGCGATCATGTTAAACATTTGATCAGTCCCACCGAGTTCTAGATCGATGTTCATAGCCACTGAGTCGTACCCCACCATAAGGGGGTATAAAAATTCGTGAAGTCCGATTTGATCAGAGCGTTTGATTCTGGCTTGGAACATATCGCGTTCGATCATTTGTTGTACGGTGAAGTGTGACGCCAAGCGTATGACATCTGCAAATGATAGTTTTGATAACCATTCGTTATTAAACAATACTTCGACAGGATTATCTCCATCAAATTTAAGTATTTTTGACGCTTGCCTTTGATATTCTTTTGCGTTTTCTAACACTTGCTCATGGGTAAGGATTGGTCGAGCATCTGCTTTCCCAGATGGATCGCCAATAGTTGCAGTAAAATCTCCAATAAGAAATATGACTTTGTGTCCTAATTCTTGGAATTTGCGTAATTTACGCATGGCGACGGAGTGTCCTATATGAAGTCGCGCGCCAGTAGGATCAAATCCTTGGTAGAGGCGAAGTTTTTGGTCGCTTCTTAAAACTTTTTCCAGCGCTTCTTTGCTTGGCAATATTGTGTCTACGCCTCGAGATAATAAATGATCTATAGCATCCATAATTTTCTCCTTTACTATACCATAGTTATTTAGCTATGAGTAGAAAGATCAATAATAAATTGTATTTTCTCCGCGAGTGTTTCTTTTGGAATACGAATAAAGAGTGATTCAAACAGTCGCACGATGCTTCCCATATGATTGAGTGCCGCGCGAGCCATCTCATCATCTTTTCGTGTAGAGAAGAGATCGAGTTTTTCTTTCACATTTTCATTAGGTGATAAAAGTATTCGGGACTCCCCTTCTATAGAAATGTAGGGTGATGCTTTTGGACGATTACTATCAAAAGTTTTACCAGCTTTACAATGCAAAAATGATAACGGCAATGCATGAGCGTCACGAATTTGTGAGTCAAAAAATCGTTCATCATGACCCTGCGGAATTGGATCATTATTGATGGACCAGCCAAGTTTGAGTCTGACATTTTTGACGTTCGTAAACCATGTCATATCTGCGATTTCTTTTTGTAGGTATTGATTTGGCATATTTGGCATAGTTTCTAAGATGGTTTGAAATTGAGGGTCCGTATGAATATCAGAGCTTAAGATAACGGTAAAATTTTTAAGACGCAGATTTCTTATAACTTTTATACAGGTAGATTTCATTTCGTTTGTGCGTTTTTGTATTATTTCATCGGTCATGAATGTATTTGTTCTCGCATGCTCATCTGCGATAAGTACAAAGATAGTATCGAGTGAGAGTTCTCGTTGCAATTTTTCGGCTAAAAAGAAAAAGGAAAGAATGTCAAAAGGGATGGCGGTAGCTGGCTCTTTACTGGTGCAGAGTCCGATGCCAAAAAATAATGATGGATTCACAGTGGACAAAAGCAAGTCCCAATCTATGAAATCCGACGAAAGACCCTCTATAAAAAGTGGCTCTTCCTTTAGGATCGATAAAAGTTTTTCTTTTTTCATAGGTGCTGAGACTAGGATTCGAACCTAGGAAGCTCTTTCGAGCGACAGATTTACAGTCTGTAGCGATTGACCACTCCGCCATCTCAGCTTTTTAACAAAAAAAACACCCGTGTACGTCCCCTTCAATAAAGAAAGAGATATACAAGGGTGTTTTAGACAAACACGGTACCACCTTGTTTTACTAGGAGTTATGGATTTTTAGCCATAAAAAATCCCGCCGAGACGGGATAACCTAGTCTCATTTGTATGCTCCGCTTATGGCGACACATACATTCTGCTATTACGGGCGTATCCGGATTGACTTACTTTTATTTTCAGTCTTTCAGCTCGTGGAGGGTATTTCAAAAAATAAAATTCGGCAAGTCTTGCATCACCCGCTTGCTTTCTTTTTGTCACTTTTATCTTTTTACTTCAGTCTCCGTCAGTGCTTTTCGTATTAACTTGTCGTTAGTTTATAGCACACGTTGTCATCGTTGTCAAACGACAGTACAATAGTGTTGTATGTATCAATTGTATTTAGAACGTCAACAAAGAAAGTTATTTGGGTCGCGATCGGCAAGAATTAAAACGATGAGTATTGTCGCATTTGGGAGTTTTTTTCTTCTTATTTTTGGACTCCTGTGTGTCGCTATATTATTTGCGTGGTATGCTAAAGATCTACCTCGTCCGGATAAAGTACAGCGGAAAGATGGCTTATCTACCATTATTCTCGATCGGAATGGAGAGAAATTGTATGACATATTTGCCGATGCTAATAGGATTCCTGCTAAATGGGAAGAAGTGCCACAGTGCTTAAAGGATGCCACAGTGGCTGTAGAAGATAAAGATTTTTATAAACATCAGGGATTATCGACCACTGGAATTTTGCGCGCTCTTATCCGCACAGTCCTTTTTCATGATACACAAGGTGGATCGACACTGACACAGCAATTGGTGAAAAATGTTTTACTCTCTACCGAGCAAACATTGCCTCGTAAAATGAAGGAAGCAATTCTTTCTATCCAAATAGAACGAAAGTACTCAAAAAACGATATTCTTCTCATGTATTTAAATGAAGTGCCATATGGCGGTACGGCTATAGGAGTAAAAGCTGCAGCGGAACACTACTTTAGTAAAGACGTCAAAAATTTGTCTATGCCAGAATGCGTGATGCTTGCGGGTCTGCCACAGTCCCCTACGACCTATTCGCCATTTACCGGTGAGCCCAAAGCGTATATCAGTCGCACTACCCAAGTATTGCGACGTATGAGAGAGGACGGATATCTTACCGTAGTTTCAGAAGGAGAAATACGAAAGGCTCTGGATACAGTTGTATTTTCTGCAGGTGATGGTAATTTACGCGCTCCGCACTTTGTCGCATATGTCAAAGATTTGTTGGTACAAAAATTTGGTGAAAAAATGGTAGAAACAGGCGGGCTCAAGGTGACGACCACGCTCGATTGGAAACTGCAGGAAACCAGCCAGATAGCTGTGAAAGAGGAGGTAGATAAAGCAAAAAAGTTAAAAGTAGGAAACGGTGCAGCTGTTGTTTTGGATCCAAATACAGGTGAAATTCTTACCATGGTAGGAAGCAAAGATTATGGCGCGACGGAAAGTTCTGGATTTAAGTTTAACGTCGTAACGCAAAGCTTACGGCAACCCGGTTCTGCGATAAAGCCATTTGTCTATGCTGCAGCGTTTACTAAGGGGTATACACCTTCATCGCTTCTTCTAGATGTAGATACCAAGTATCCTTCAGGAGATGTAAACAAGCCCGAATATAATCCAAAAAATTATGATAGTAAGTATAGAGGTCCTGTGCAACTTCGGTACGCACTCGGCAATTCCATAAACACTATAGCAGTAAAGACGACAGCACTGGCAGGGGTAAAGGAAGTATTACGACTGAGCTTTGCATTAGGACTTACGACGCTAGAGCCTACCAATGATAATCTCAAACGATTAGGTCTGTCACTGGCTCTCGGTGGTGGCGAGGTACACATGCTTGATCTGGCTAGTGCTTATGGCGTCTTTGCGACAGGCGGCAAACGCGCGGACCCTGTGGCAATACTTAGGGTAGAAAATAGTACAGGAAAGGTTATCTTTGAACAAAAATTTGCAACGCTACGTGAAGAACTTGATCCACCTGTCGCATTTCTTATCTCATCAATTCTTTCGGACAATGAAGCGCGCAAAGATACGTTTGGATTGAAGTCTTATCTTTTTATCTCAGGGAAAACGGTAGCCGCCAAGACCGGAACAACGGATGACAAGCGGGACAACTGGACCGCAGGATACACGCCCAAACGCGTGGTCGTGACGTGGGTTGGAAATAATGATAATACGCCCATGCATCCGTCACTTGCATCTGGTATCACGGGGGCAGCTCCTATCTGGAATCGCATTGTGCGCGAAGCATTGAAGGATTTGCCTGACGAGAATTTTTTGCGCCCAGATGAAATAATTGAAATGGACATAGACGGTTTTGGTGGTGGTACGCCTGTAGATGGACAGCCAACGCGAAAAGAGTTTTTTGTGAAAGGCACAGAACCGACTGGCCCTTCAGCAATTTATCAAAAGTTAAAAATTTCTCGTAAAGACAATTCTAAATTAGCAAATAGTGTAGAGGTCGCCACAGGCGATTATGAAGAAAAACTCTATATTGTCTTTGCTGAAGACGATCCGGTCTCCGGAGATGGCAAAAATAGATGGCAAGAAGGGATCAATGGATGGATAGTGGGACAAGATAGTAAATATAGGCCGCCCACAGAGACCCAATCAGGGACAGATCAGGTAGTCGTGAGCATTAAAAAGCCACAGGATGGGGAGAGAATAGATGATAATACCGTTACTATTGAGATAGAAACATTTACCACAGAAGATATCGAACGGGTAGAAATCTTTGTGGATGGAGACAAAAAGAAAGAGCGACAGGAGAAATCATTTAGTGAAACTATCACAGTATCAAATGGATCACATACGATAACGGTAAAGGCGACGAATAAAAAAGGAAGAACGGATGAGCGAACGATTCATGTGGGGATCAAAGAACCCTACGCGACCCCTACCCCTTGAGGGTCACACCAAATGATTGTTTTGCCAGAGTGATGAGTTTATTGCGAATAGGTGTTACATCCTCTGATGTCAGATTTTTTTCTCTATCTTGATACACAATATGAAGCGTTCGTACGTTTTCATGGACATCGAGAAGGGTTACTGATTGTATCAAAGAATCTGTAGATTTTAATGCCGCCATAAGAGGACCTATCGCAAACTTTTCCGGCACTATAAATGCCAGATCTTCCATAATGCTTGGATATTTTGGCATGGGAGTATAAGAACGTTTTGCCGAAGCAGTGTTTACTAAGCGATCGATATATAAATTAAGAATGGTTATGGATTGGTCGTGTATTTCGTTTATAGAGCCATATGTCTCAAGTGTTTCAGGAAATGAAATGCCAAAAATATCAAAGATGGCTTGTGCTAATCCTTTTGCTTCCAAAAATTTATGACCTGACCATGCGACGCATAATACTGGTCGTTCTAAAGGCAAGTTTTGTTCTCTATATTCATAAATTATACTGAGTTCAAAAAGTTTAAGCGATTCTTTATGGTACATATTTTGTTTTACACTTGATATCACGCTTGGGACTAGAGTCGGACGCATATAAACCCACTCGTTGGATAATGGATTTTCGATTTTGTATGCTTTTGTACAATCAAGTTGCCACTGGTCCATCTGTTGTTTGGACAGCATGGAGTATGTATACGTTTCTGTATATCCCCAATCGCGAAGTCTTACTTTGATTTCTTCTTCCCAATGAAGCGTGGGATTTTCAATCACGACGGGCATTTCACCATCTGGTAATCTATTTTTGATGGTATGATATCCATAAATACGAGCAACTTCTTCGATGATATCGACATCTATTTCTATATCACGCCGGAAGCTTGGTACGATGACTTCGATTGTTGAATCTTTAATCGTGGGCATAAGCCCTAAAGATACGAGAATGTCTTTGATTTGTTTGGTTTCAAGTGATGTGCCTAAATATGTGTTTAATTTTGTTCGAGTACACAAAATCGTAATTGGTTTGTATGGTTTAGGATAGATGTCTGTAATTAAACTCGCGATTTTTCCACCAGCAATTTCTTGTAATAATTCAATTCCAAGAAGAAGGGCTGGCAATACAAGTTCACTGTCTATCCCCTTTTCAAATAACGATCCGGCATCGGTTCTATGAGAGAGTTTCATCATCGTCTTTCGGATATGCACAGGTTCATAGTTTTGGGTAAAAAGAACAATCGTTTTTGTATTGTTTGTTATAGAAGAACTCTCACCTCCCATGATGCCGCAAAGATCCATAAGTTTGCCGGTTCCATCCTCTATAACGATGTCATCTTCCCACAGAGTGTGTGATTTGCCATCCAGTGTTTTGAGTTTTTCACCTTTCTTGGAGGCGCGAAGTTTCATCCATGGAATACCGTTTTTTTTACCAATTCGGTCATAATCAAACGCGTGACAAGGTTGTCCAAAAGCTATCATCAGATAGTTTGTCACATCGACAATCGTATTTATTGGCCGAACACCAGCTTTGTTTAGAAGATCCTGCAGCCAAATTGGCGAATCAGTCGCGTACACATTGTCTACAATAATACTTGTCCATCGTGGGTTAAGATCTGAATTTGTTTCTATGTGAATTTGTTTGATATCTGTTGGCCGTAAATGTTTTGTTTCGAGTTTGGTATCTATCTTATGTGGGTCATCAATAAGCTCTGCTTTGATTCCAAAACGCGGTAAGATGACCGATGCCTCACGAGCTATTCCAAACACAGACATGGCGTCAGGCCTGTTGGTGGTAATTTCTACATCGTAGACAGGATCTAAATCTTTTGATACACGTTCGATAGATGGTCCACAAAGTGATAAATATTTTATTAATTGCTCAGGAGTGGCCTTTGTAATCAAAAATTTTTTCAGCCAACTGTCAGGTATTAGGATATTCATATTAAAATTGTTCTAAAAATCGAATGTCATTATTATAAATCAGTCGAATGTCATCAATTTTTGTATTGTTTTTCATCATATATGCCCGTTCTACTCCCCATCCAAATGCAAATCCTGAGTATACATTTGGATCTATGCCTCCTGCCTTCAAAACATTTGGATGCACCATGCCGCTTCCTGCCATTTCTAGCCATCCTGATTTACAGAGTCTACATTTTTGGCCGTTTGGTAACATACTTTTTCCAAGACAAATACCGCAGTTTATATCTACCTCAAATGATGGTTCAGTAAACTGAAAATGAAAAGGCCGCAACCGAATAGTTCTGTCAGGACCGTAAAATTGTTTTACAAAATAGTCAAACACACCCTTGAGATGTGAAATAGAGACATCTTTATCAATATAGAGTCCTTCAAATTGATGAAACATTGGGGTATGAGAGACGTCGATTTGTCTTCTGTAGCACTTGGCAATGTTTATCATACGGATTGGAAGTTTACCTTTCTCCATTTCTCGTACCTGACCGTTAGAGGTGTGAGGTGTCAATACGATTTTGCCTCGCCTCGCCGAAGCCTTGGCGAAGGAGGGTTTCCCCGGATAATCAATAAAAAACGTTTCCCATTCATCTCTTGCTGGATGATTGGCTGGCATATTGAGTGATTCAAATGCATAATAATCCCAATCGACTTCTGGGTGTCGTACGCGTGTAAATCCAATTTTGTTAAATATATCGGTAATTTCCATAATCGCTTGCGTCACTATATGCAGGTGCCCCACGGGCGGCAAAATGCCCGGCATCGTGACATCAAACCATGGTGAGTTCTGAGTGCCAAGTTCTGGGTGCCGAGTTTGTACGAGTGCTTCTTCTATCGCATTTTTTACTTCATTTATCACGACTCCCACGGCTTGCCTATCGGCCGGTGCTATGGATTTCATTTGTTTGGTGAAATTGGCGAAGTCGCTTTTGGGACCAAGTACTTCTATGCGGAGAAGATCAATCGGTTTATCACTTTCGGCAATTGTCGTTATCGCATCATCTTTGGCAGATAAGAGTGCACCGATAAGTTGTGATGATGCTGAAGCGATTGTGTCTGTCATATCTTACTCCATTGTAATTTTTTTGTATAATGTTGGCAAGAAGAGACCCGCCTGCAGGCAGACAGGTCTCTTCATAATTTTCTACCTACTTAGTCTCTGCAATGTTATCTTTTGATTTTGTCTTGCTCGTCGATGATTCCCGCTCCACAATGCAACCTTTTGTTCGTTAATCATTTGTTGTAATGATGGCCTGAGAGATTCATCAATTGATTGATGAATTTTTCTACCGATTGAAATTAATTCGATTCTGGTTCGGGCCGCATTAAGCTTGTCTTTAATGGTCATATTTTTCATCTCCTTTCAAAATATTCCGTTAAGCGGAATTATTGTGATTGGAGATGTTTACTTCATAGCACAAAAAATCCCGCTTTTGGCGGGATCTTGGTGCTTATTTTTAAATAGGTTTATGCATCCAAAGATACCCGCTAGAGCGAGGTAAAGTTGAATGCAAAAAATTGTACTTGGTTTATCATATTTATATTATTTTATCACTTTATGATTTATTTACAATAGCTTTTTCGAGTCCTTTTGTTTTATAAGATTTGAATGGATTGTTTTCCAATTTGTTTTATTTTGAAAACAATGAATACAATACACTGAAGATTGAATTTTAAACCAACCAGATACGCTAATTGTATTTTCGTAGGAAATTTCTTTATGACACATGTCACAGAAGTGCTTTGTCATGAACTCATCTTAATTCACAGTCCTTATTTCGTCAACGACAGCAGTGAAGGCTTCCGGATGCTCCGTCACTAAGTAGGATAATGATTTTCTATCAAGCTCAATATTGTTTTCTTTGAGTTTGTGGATAAAACCGTTGTAGTTTAAGCCTCGAAGTTTAATAGCCTCACCGATACGCGTGATCCAAAGTTGACGAAAATTTCTTTTCCGATTTTTGCGACCTGCAAACGCGTATTCTCCTGCATGAAGATGTGCTTCTATAGCGACCGAAATTAATCGGCGCTTTGTCATCCGATAGCCTTTGTTGTCTTTAAAAATTTTATTGTGCTTGGCTTTGCTGGTAACGCCTCGTGTAACTCTCATAGAATCTCCTTATCCACTGTATGGCAAAAATGATTTGATATTTTGTACAAAATTTTGGGCTAGTTGTTTGGGATTGTCTTGTCTCCGTTGTCTTACCTTACTTTTTTTGCGGCGTAAGTGCCGAGACCCCTGTACGCGGTGCATGAGTTTGCCGGTTGGAGTTACCCGAAACCGTTTGGCCACCATTTTTTTTGTTTTCATTTTCGGCATAGTATTGTATACGTAATGTTTTTCTATGAACTATTCACTGGCCTTACTGTTTTCTATCTCCACGTCAGTCTTCTTCTCATGTACCACCATCGCGGCTAAACTTCTGCCTTCCATGCGTGGTTCTCGTACTAATTTTACGACTCCTAAATCTTTTATAAATCGGTTCAGCACTTCAAATCCGAATTGTTTTCGTCCCAATTCTCGGCCTTTGTACAGAACAGTAATTTTGACTTGATTCCCATCAGCGAGAAATTCGTTGGCTCTTTTGAGTCTCGTGTCAAAATCATGCTGACCTATGAATGGACGCAATCGAATTTCTTTTACCCCGACGTTTTTTTGCGTTTTTTTACTTTCCCGCTCTTTTCTAGCCTCTTGGTACTTAAATTTTTTGTAATCAATAAGTTTTGCTACCGGCGGCTTCGCGCTTGCGGATATTTCTACCACATCAAGCCCCAGCTCTTTGGCTTTCTGCAGTGCTTCAATTTTTGAAACGATGCCGATTTGTGCACCTTTATCATCCAGTAGCCGAATCGTCGGACTTTGGATCTGATAATTGATTTTATAAAATTTAAGTTGTTTTCCTTTCAATCTCGTCGGTTAACTTGGTGATAAATGTACTAAGGGGCATGCCCTTTAGCTCTTCACCACTTCTTGTACGCACAGAAACAGTGTTTGATTCTATTTCCGTATCCCCAATTATAGCCATGTATGGCGTCTTTTGCAATGTGTGATATCGTATTTTAGCTCCCATTGGCTCACCTTTCGTATCTGCCTCCGCACGAATTTCTACTTTTTTTAATTCATCTACTATTTGTTCTGCCTGCTTATTATGACGTTCGGCAATTGGGATTACAGCTACTTGTAAAGGTGAAAGCCAAAGAGGAAAAGCTCCGGTATAGAATTCGATAAGAAACGCTATGGTTCGTTCTATGGCTCCAACAGATGATCTATGGATGACGATAGGTTCTTGTTTGACACCGGTTTCGTTGGTGTATTCCAATGCAAAACGTTTTGGCATGACAAAGTCATATTGGACCGTAAAGGCAGTTTCTTCTTTCCCGTGAATGTTTTTCATTTGCACATCAATTTTCGGTCCATAAAAAGCTGCTTCGTTTGGTGCTTCATAATATTCTGCATTGCGGTCAATGAGCACCTTTCGTAATACCTGTTCAGCCCTGTCCCATGACGTATCGTCTGGAAAATATTTTTTATCATCCTTTCTGTCTCCTAGAGATAGTCTATATCGGTAGTGTGTCCCCTGTTTCAGTCCAAAGGTATTAGATGCAAAATCTATAAGATCCAAAACGCCATTGATTTCGTCAGTAGCCTGCTCCTTTGTCGCGATGATATGTGCATCTGCTAGACAGAAACTGCGGACACGCATGAGGCCTGATAGTTCGCCTGATTTTTCAAAGCGATACAGTTTTGCTACTTCTGCTATTCGCATTGGTAATTCGCGATAACTCCTCGGTTGACTTCGATAGAGTTCAAAATGATGTGGACATGTCATTGGGCGAAGCATGTATTCTTCATCCTCAATGTTAATAGGCGCATACATTGTATCTTTGTAATATGGATAATGACCGCTCGTTTTGTAAAGTGCTAGATTTGCTATATCTGGGGTGTATACGTGGCTATATCCTCGTTTTATTTCTTCATCGATAATAAATCGTTCTAAAATCCGACGAATAGTTGCTCCTTTTGCGGTCCAGAGGGGTAATCCTTTGCCAACAAGATCAGAAAAGACAAATAATCCAAGCTCAGTGCCTAGTTTTCGATGATCGCGTTTTTTGGCCTCTTCTTGCTGCAAGAGATATGTATCGAGTTCTGTTTTTTTCGGGAAGCACGTGCCGTAAATACGCGTCAGCATTTTGTTTTTCTCACTTCCCCGCCAATATGCTCCTGCAACAGAGAGGAGCTTAAAGTGTTTCAAATCATTATTGGGATGTGGACAATGGCCCCCTCGACAAAGATCCGTGTAGTCGCCAGATTTATAGAGCGTCAATGTTTGACCTTCTAAACTAAATTCTTCTATAAGTTCTTTTTTGTACTCATTGTCTTTGAAAAATTTCATTGCTTCAGTTTTATTTGCTTCTATTCGTTCAAATCCTTTCCAAGACTTCACGAGTTCATGCATTTTTTGTTCAATTTTTTCAAAGTCTGCTTCTGAAACTTTTGTATCACCTCGGCCAGAGGCTGATCGTCCTTTGGACGAGAAGTCGAAATCATAATAAAAGCCGTGCTCTATTGCCGGCCCAATCGTTCGTTTGGCATCAGGATACAACTCCATTATTGCTGCTGCCAAAAGATGCGCACAGGAATGGCGAAGACATTCTAATTTTTTGTTATTATCTTCCATAAGTCTCCTTTGCAATAAAAAAGTCACCCGTTCTTGTTGGAGCCCTTCAATTTCTCTAAAGGACGGTTCCATCCAACTTTGGTGACTTACTTTTCTATACTTCGCAATAGTGGCGCTCAGCTTTAGAGTTGGTTAGTCCCTATACAAACGTTGAGATTAAAATTATTTTATAGTCAGTGTGGTATATCTGTCAAGCAAAAGACGGAAAACCACCCACATTCTTTTCGAGCTGATCAAGTCGTTTTTCGTGCAGGTTTAAAAGTGGAATAACATTATCTTGCATATAATCGGCAATATTATTGACTATTTCTTTTTTAAGTCTTTTTTCCATCGTCCCTAAATCCTCTTTTGTGGCGAATACCGCTTTTAATTTTTTAATATCTGCATCGGTAATCATGATAATGAGTGTAGCTTTCGAAAAATAATTTGTCAACTTCCCTCTTTCACTTTTCTTTTCCACATCGGGATTCGTTGGAATTATTTTTTTGGAATGCGGAAGGCGTAGATATGGTTGATTTCGTCTTTATCAACGATTTTCCAGTTGGGGAATATAAAGCTGTTGGAGACGATCAAAGTCCCTACTTTTAATTCAGACGATAGTTTTTTGGCCAGCTCCTCCATTCGCCACGGTAATAGATAGATAAATACGACATCAGCATCTGAAATTCGTGCTTTCCAAAGATTGGTCCAAGAGACTGAAACAGAGCCCCTGTAATGGCCAAATAACGCCCTCAATTGGGTGAGGAGCACTAAGTAGGGATTGATCTCAAAACCAGTAGCACTTGCTCCTTGTTTGGCTGCTAAAAAGAGAAGTCTCCCGTCCCCGCTCCCTAAGTCTATTACTCTGGTGTCTTTTTTAAGTTTTGAAAGCCGTATCATCGCTTCTGCTGCTCTTTTATTGGATGGGACATACGGTGCGCCTGATACAAATGCTAGGCAAAGGAAGAAAAATAAACTTGCAAAGAGAAGCTGAATACCAATAAAATAAATCCCTGACATGATTATTACATTATACTGATTTTTTGGGGAGAGAAGAAACAGTGTTTGGATCCACAATCGCTGTGACGACAAACCGTTTGGAGTCAAAAAATCCTGTACAGGTGTAAATTGTCAGTCTTATGTCATTGGTGTTTTGTTGGACATGCGTCTCGTTTGCGGAAACTACATTGATAAACGCGACAGTAAATCTGGTGATCTTGTTGCCTTGCTCGACAACGATCAAATCTCCTGTTTTTATTTTTGGCAAATCGCCAAGTAGGTTTGGCCAATTATGTCCGTACATCACACTGTTTCCGATGGTACCAGGAAGAGGGGTCGACGCTAAATATGACACGCCATCGTTGGTTGTTTGAAATTGATTGTTTGTAAACTGAGAAGGAATAATAGGCAATTTTACTCCAATGGATGGGATGCGGATACTTGTGGGATATATTGCGTGTGTAGCACTACTTTCTGACAGAAGTGGACGAGGTGCATAGCGCTGCCACACTAATATGCTAGAAAGTATAAGAAATACAAATCCAGAAGCTATAAGAATGCCATTTATACTTCTATTTAGGCCTTCCATGAGGCAAGACTCCTTCGAATTCCTAAAATGAGCAAAGAGAGCGCCAAGAAGAATGTACCGGCGATTACCGGCATATTACCAGTAGTTGCTAGCCCCAGTACTTGTCCTGTGGATGCGCCGAGAATTTCTCCTCCACCAATTCCTCCACGTCCATCACTTCTTCCGTCACTTCTTCCGTCACTTCTGCCATCCCCTGGCCCCCCTGTATTTGTCGTTGTTGATAAACAGCTATAGGTAGAATTGCTAGCAACGTACGGATCTTCCTCTAGGCCCCAAAGGCTACCTGTAGGCACATAAAACCATCCTTCTTTTTTCAGTGTATTCACTTGATCCTCAGAAAGAGAAAAAGCATTCCACCAATTGGTTTGTATGCCATTGCCATCTGTCGAACAAAAACACTGTGTCAATGTATCTTGACTTAATGTGTACACAGCGTCACGGCCAGTGTATGTTTCTGTACTCCCTACGATACCATGCGTTCCTTCTGAGTAAGATACTTTGATATCACCCTGAGGACTAGTACAAACAGGAAAACTTGGGATAGTTACTGCATGCACGGGGTTACCTGTAGCAAATAACAGAGTGAGGATAAGTACGCCAGTCCAAAAAGTATTTTTCATCATAAAAATAGGTGTTCGACAGAACAAAAAGTTATAGGATGAAATATACCACAACTATGGGTTGTTATGCAAGTAGAGAGTTTAGAGGAATAGACTGTTGATGTAATCTATAGCTGCTTGGAGAAATGAACTATGAGATTTTTGTATAATTATTTTTGTAGTATCGGTAAAATTAGCAATTTGCGTCGTCGTATCAGCGTAATCAGGTGACGACACATAAAGGGTGTTATCTTGTAAATATATAGGCAATGCGAAGCGTCCTGACGTGTCAGTAGTCGTTTCTCTATACATCGATTTCACTTTTGCTTTTGTTATAGGTTTACTAAACTGATTTACTACGCTTCCCTGCACCTGTTTCGGAGTATAAAAATCAGTGATTGTTTTCACTGCAGGTCTTGCAGTAGTTTCATTCCAAAGTTCTGTAGAACCCCCGACGTTTACCCAGTAATTAACACCGATAAGTGACGGTTCTTTGATAAGATTTTCGAGTGCATCACGTATCCATGCGGATTGCTGATCTGCAGATAATTTTCCATGAATATCAGGAATCGGAACGCCAAATTCTCCTAAAAATACCTTGCCTCCAGACGATGCTGCAATAGACGCTATATCAGACGCGAGCCTTTTCGGGCTTTTGACATAGTGATCTATGGCGACGATCCCGCCTAATGCTTTGGTTGTCGGTTTATCCATAATGAGTTTGGCGACATCGTAGTTCATAGAATGGAGAGCCGGGGATACCTTTTTATTAATTTTGGCAAATGAAGAAATCGCGACATTGTACTCGCGTATCAAAAATTGTCGATGTCCTTCTGTGTCTCCTGTTTGTCGAGGATCTCCAAGTCCACCATTTTCGCACTCCGGACATGCAGTAAAGAAATCACCATCTTCAAACAATTCTTTGTGGTTTACAATAAATTTTTCTAACAGAGCTGTGTGCTCCTCACGCGTAATCGCTTTATGGTCAAACCATTTCTCCCACCCAGAAAAGTTACCACGAAACCATACATGGAGGTTGTGTTTCCTTGCCGCTAGTACCCACCGCGTAAGCATTGGGACAAATTCTTCATCGTATGGCGTGGCAATTGCTACATGAGTCGAGCCAAGTGTTGCAATGTCACTGATTTGCTTGTCTATAACCGTATCAAAGGATGGATTGTCCATCATTTGTGCAGTCATATCTCTTGAGTACTTCATCGTATCGACAGACTGTATAGACCACCATGTGGGAGAGGAAAGTAAAGAAGCATTTTGCTGATACGAACGCACCCAAAATTGTATAAGAATAATGAAGAATATACATGCGATGATGATAAAAGCTAAACGTTTCATATTATTTTTGTTTCCCTAAATTTGCTTCAAGGTTTAGGTTTCCGGACATCGACGCTTGGAGCTGATAGACATCAGCAAAGGGATATGCTGCCACTTTATCATAAAACTGAAATCCTTTGGTTTTGCTCACTCCTCTCCACGTAAGATCACCATCGTCGTACGTGCGCATCACGATCCATTTGGCCCAGCGGTCAGGAAGGGCTAGTGCATTTTCCCAATACAGTCCTGTACCTTCATGGATGAAGCGCTTCATGGGAAGGAGAGAAGAAAAAATAATTGCGTCATGCGAAGCGGCAGAGATCAAGATAAATCCTTTTTCATTTTTGGCATGTTGGTTAAGATATCCGGAAACTTCTGATACGTTTTTTTGGCTACTTCCCACTCGGGCATCATCAATGGCAACCGCATCGCCGTTGGCGAATGCAAAAAATAAAACAAACAGCAGCGACCCAATTAACAACATGCGAAATTCTTTTGCGCGATCGACCAGATATCCGATAAATATAGCGATAGTGGGGGCCAACATGACGCCGTAGCGGATATTAAACCACGTATCGCCTGAGATTCCTTGTACATAAATGACAGAAAATCCAAGGTATAGTGCCAAGATATTAAAAAATAAAGGAGCCAATAATGCCACTGTCCCCCATTTGGTAAAGCGTAATAGCGCTTGGTCACGCCAAAGTACGATAGCGCCAATAGCTGCGAGGATGGCAGGATACGTATAGGTGTTATAGAGAAGTGAATATAGGTATACCTTGATGGATAATAATAGATTGTGTTTGGTGGGTAAGGCTCCCGCAGCCTCCATGATAAGCTGTTGTGTGTGAGCGGAAAATGGCCCGAGCGCAAAATAGAGTGCATCACCAAAGATAAGTTGATTCCATACAAACCACCCTAATATGCCCAGAGTTGCTAGGGAGGCAAAAAGAATAGTCACGCCCTCTACCTTGCTCCATCCGGTTTTCCACCCTTCCACGCGCACGTGGCGAGCCCACACTTGTCGAATCACCAGAAGTCCCGCGAGTCCCAAAAGAAACCAACCGTCATATCGTACGAGTGTCGCCAGCATGATCCAAAACGCGGATTTAATCAGATCCAGCATGGTGTCTTCCGAATGCCATATAAGCAGGTAGTAGCACCCCATGGTCATGGTAAAAAGCAAAATGATTTCCGTCATGGCTGTGGATTGGAGGTACAATACATTCAAGTTTGCAGCAAAGATAACGACTCCCGTAATTCGTCCCAATAGTCCCACATGCAGTTTCCGTAAAAACGCATAGATAACAAGTCCTGTGCCCACAAACGAGATCATGTTCCAAATAGCTCCGGCAAAACCTGTATGCCAAGCCCAATCATTCCAAACAAGCGGGATCATGAGTATATGGTTTAAGGGAAGCCATACAGAGCCTAATTGAGCAAGGCCAGGTTTGAGCCCTTCTACGACACGCCGCCCGATGTCCAGATGGCTTCGCGCGTCGTTATAGCTTAAACCAAGACCATTATTTAAATAGTACATGTAGTAATAAAGTGAAATAATAGAGAGAATCAGCGTCACAAAAGATAGAGTGTGACGAGTCAGCCACTCTCTAAGCTTAGGGTTACTTGGAAAAGTAATAGACCAAATCATTTGATGCCTTTCATATATTGCAAAAAGTTTTTAACTGCTTGGGTTGATATCACTACGTCTGCTTCGTGAGTATACCCTGCAATATGAGGGGTGATTATTAGATTTTTAAGTGTAAAAAGTCGCGAATTGATGTTTGGTTCTCCAATAACCACATCAATCGCTGCTCCCATGATTTGGTTATGAGACAAAGCTCGAATTAAAGATTTTTCATCAATTATTTCACCTCTTGAAACATTTATTAGATAGCAAGTTGTTTTCATTAGCGAAAATTGCTTATCTCCTATCATGTTAATTGTCTCTTTCGTTAATGGGATTTGGATTGAAACAACATCAGAAGTAGAGAGAAGTGAATCAAGAGAACTATGAATAATACCATTGCTCTCAAATTTATTTAAATCGGGGTTTTTTGTAAATCCAAGAATTTTGACATCAAACGCTTGTAATAATTTGGACAAAGCTAGACCTACCGCTCCACATCCGACCAATCCAATAGTTTTTCCAGAAAGTTCAGAACCGAGTAGAGATCGTTCACGCCAACGTCCTAGCATTAAATTAGAGTTGTGGCCTTTTATATTTTTAAGAAGCATAAGCATTAAAGTGAGTGCGTGTTCTGCAACCGAAATGGCGTTAGCGCCAGGAGAATTAAATACTTTAATGTTACGACTATTGCATTCATTTAAATCAATATTGTCCAGCCCTGAACCTGCCCTCATGATCACTGAAAGCGACGGGAATTGATCTAAATATTTATTGTCTACTTTTGTATAGGTACGGATAAATAGACCACGAATTGAAGAGTCTTTGTCGCCTGAAAATTTTGTTACGAGTTCATGTCCATTCACTTTGAGAAGTTCAAGGGATTCCGTTGATATTTCTTGTGGTTCAGATAGAAAAATTTTCATATTTTCCTCCGAGAAAATTCTACTGTACAAAGAACAACCAAAACCCCCGTGATAACACTTGAAACATATATATAATATTGCCAAGGTGTCAATGTATTTTGAAGATATGTTTCGTAGATAAATGATTTGGATTTACCGTTTTGCAATAATTCTATATTGCGATCGAAACTATATCGCTCGCGGCGACCAGTCAAAGCCTCCAAGCCCAATACTTCTACTTGAGGAGGATTGGCAATTGAACTTACTGCACCCGCTGTATTTACATAAATTGAGTAACCGCCAAAAATAAGAATGGCAGATAAGAATAGAATGCTACGACGGTAATGAGTTGTGGCTATGCCTATTAGGATGGATAGAATTGAAAACGCGGGAATTAGATAACGTGGTCCAAATGCCCATCCTCCCCACGGATCGCTTCGCATCGAATATAGTAAAATATTTAGACAAATAACTGCGAGCAAAGTTTGAGTTAGATGACGGTTCGTGCGATAGAGAACCACCAGTCCTACAATGCCAAGGAGCATTACCGGGGTAAAAACAAATACTCCACGATCGGGGCTAACACTAAAGGCATATACGCCGTTTAGTAAATGACGAGTTTTGAAAAAATTGAAAGCGTTACGCTTTCGTGCTCCTAGGTTTTGCGCATCACTTATAGCTCGCTCATCTGCTCCTCGACCTGCTACCGGGGTGCCTTGATCGTCGAGCGCTTGGATATGAGAAACAGTATTGCTTAGCTGGAGCACGTTCCCATACGAGAAGTAATTAATCGCCAAATATAGGGAAAGCGGGATAGTAATAGCGAGCGCGGAAATAAAGACCAAAGGGTTCAGTATTAACATCAAATTATTTTTGTTTTTGATCACAGATAAAAATGGTAATGAAGAATAAATAATTATCGGTGACATGAAAAATGCATTCGGATAATCGATGATGATTGAAAATCCGAATAAGAAATAAATGACAGCTAGCCTCCATAATTTTGGAGGCAATACTGCAACTAAAACAGAAAACAAGATGACAAATGTTGAGAGGTGGTGCTGATAAATAACTCCAGCATAAGTAAAGGCTGGGGTTGAAGCCAGAAAAATTAGCGACCCAATGAGTCCAGCAATATGTGAGCCGCCAAGACGTTTAATAATTAAATATATCAACCAAGTATTAAGCAGGGCAAAAAATCCAATGGTGAGCGTTGCTCCTAGATGGGATGCGCCATATATCTTGCCGAGTAAATATCCAGGAATCATAATGAGTGAAGTGCCTGGGGCAAAGAGAGAGACAAAATGACCGTTTTTGTATCCCAAATCTGGAGTGGCTAAACGAGCGACATCGGTGCTGAACTGGAATGATTTGTTCTCGACAATCGAGTAAAGCAAAGCATAACGAGCACGCTCTGGAGAAAGCTCGAGTGGGCCAGACTCGAGCCACGCTGATGTATTTAACTCACCAATGGTTGGATTACCCAGTTGTGATTTCGTACCCACCAAAATAACAGCTATAATAAAAAGACTGGCTGCTATGGTGGAGAAAAATAATTTAAATATTTTTGGCATATGATTGAACTATCTGTAGATACGTATAGTGCATAGCTTTGGCGGTTTCGGTCCAACTAGGAAAGTGCATAGTATGCAAATTGGTTTGGATAATTTTGATAATCTTTGTTGATTTGCCTTTGTGTATCGACGTTAATATATGTGCTAGTTTCACCGAATCAAAAGTAGGCGTACTGATCCCTGTTTTATTATTTTTTATGAGTGAGCTAAGGGCGGTATTATCTGCTACAACACAGATTTTACCAAGACTCATGGCTTCGTATACTACATTACAAAAACTTTCCCATTTCGCCATATGGATAAATAGTAATGCTTGGGTAACTAAATAGTATTTGTCTGATCCCCTGATTACTCCTAAGAATATTACTCGATCCGAAACGCTCAACTTTCGTGCAAGATGCTCGAGTGAGGCTCGATACTTTTCGTTCTGAACGGGACCTATAATGACGAGTTTGAGTTTTGAGGGAATCAGGCTAATCGCTTTGATTATAGTTTCGTAGTTTTTAATCGGGGCGATGCGCCCAATACTAATAATATACGTTTTCAAGTCATGGGTTAAATGTTTGATTTTGGGAGATACGAGACTCGAATGGGGTAGACGCGCACTTGGATCTAGTCCATTTTCAATCAGGACAATTTTTCTCGATTTTACACAGACTTTGGCTAAGGCTTGTTTTTCCCAATTTGATATCGCTCTTACTCCGTCTGTCATTTGGTTGATCATGATTAAACCAAATGTTGAATGATATAACCACTTCAGTACCCGAGATAGTAAAGAGAATGTAGGCCATTCGGGAGTGAATCCCCCATGGGGGGTGAGGAATATCCCATAAGATTTTGTACTAGTTAGTTGATGAAATGTTGCTCTCAATAAAATGAATAAGTGCGGGAAAATATCAAAGTTGTGTAAGCAAATTAAATTGGTTTTGCGATAATCAATAATGGGTGTAAAACCAAAATAGTGGGAAGGATAGCGCATTATTTTAATCCCCCTATTCATTTCGTTACTTCTTAAAATATTAACTTCGTTTAACGTAGACTTTGTCGTGTGAACTGTCACTGACCAACCCATTTTTGCGAGCACGCTATACGTTTCGATAATATTACTTTCTATCCCAGCAGTTACGGGGTAAAAGTATTTTGTAATGACATCAATATGTCTTCGGTTTTTCATAAACTTTTAGTACTTTCACTTGGACGCCACACCGCTTGTGTGTGTTGTTCATGATATCGCAGAGTAATAGCCGAAATGATATGTATGGATAGGTATGCTGCGGCGTACACCGGATGTGCTGCGGCAGCAGCAAGCCATAAGGTGAGTGCGCCGTGGTCCGGGAGACGATAGGCAGACTTGAGGGTCGCTGGATTGAAATACAATGCAAGCTCACGCTTGCCGCGGATAAACCGCTGGCTTTGCAGGAAATGATCTCGAAGTGTTGCCGGTGACCGGAAATATACGCGTGCATCTAAGGCGTAGGCAAAACGGTATTTCAGCGCTTTAGCGCGAAGATAGGAGTACGCGTCTTCTGCGATTATTTTGGGGAACGCCAGTTGGGTATAGAGTTTTTTGGAGAAAATTCTCGCCCGTCCATGACACAGATAAATCGAATGCAAATTTTTTTCATACATGCTGGTTTTGACCATATGGCTCCAGTTAATGGTTTTTTCTATGAATGTTGTAGCGGGAAGCGGGATAACGCGTGCCGATACCAGCCCGACGTTAAGCGAGGAACGAAACGGCATGAGTGTAGCATCGATAAAATCCGCATCTTTGATGCGGACATCCGCGTTGAGGAGAAGTAAATAATCAGAGGATGTCCGCTTGATAATCAGATTTTGTGCGTATGCTTGCCCATATCGCTTAGGTGTATGGACCAGGAGCACGTTTTCATTCGCAAATTTATTAACTAGCCGCGGGGTGGCATCGGTGCTACCGTCAGAAATAACAATGATTTTTTCTAATCGATAAGTCGATTGCCTGTTATGTAGAAGATCCGTCAAAAGACGCACGATATTTTTTTCTTCGTTGTATGCCGGGATGCCGATGGTGAGCGTTGGTCGTTTTTTCATAATCTGTTTGCGGTTTTGAGTATGTAGATAAAGTCACTCACGCGCGTCGGATGATATTTCGGATCGGTTAAGCCCAATAAGATGTAATAGATAGAAAGCGACTTAAATTGCGCCCAGGAAAGCGCATCCCACTGATGGGTATTTTTTATGTGCTTAAGAAATGAAGATCCTAAGTGCCGGTCGCGGCTCAGACTTCTCCAGGCTCCGACTAATTCGTACACCGGGAGGGTAAGCGCGACATATTGCCAATCAATAAGATATATATACTTTGATGTGACAATAATATTGTCCGCCCCCAAATCCCGATGTGCCAGCTTGAGTTTGCCCCGCAGCAAATTCACGGAATTCATGGCGAAATGAAACGCTGATGTGAGAAAGAGTAATGCGAATTTTGGACGCAACTTAGCGGCTTTAACTAGAATATACGGAAATGTCGCAAGCAAATAACTGCCTGGCCGTTTGACCGTCGAGTGCTTCGGCATGTCGGTTTGTTCAAGAGCAGAGAGCACCTGCTTATATACCGCAAGTTGTTTTGTTTCCTTAAAGCCGTTCAACGTCTTTCCCTCAATGTATTCCAGCCCAACGTTTAGGGTTTGTCCCACCCTGTCGACAAACAAGAGTTTTGGCAAACGCACTTTACCGGTAAGATTCGTTGCAAGATTGCGGTACGCATGCACCTCATTAAATGCAGACTGCGGCGGGTTTACCCACGACTTAACAAATATGGTTTTCCCCTGATAGTCGGCGGTGCCGAGCGTCAGGTGCTTGGGATAACTTGGACTTTTGGCGCTTTTTATCCACGTAAATTCATGTTGCATGCCCTGCGTATCTTTCAGCGCTTTCATGGTGGCTGCCGCACTCGTATCCCAATCAAATTTAGATGCCCATAGGCATGATTCTTGAGACATTTTCATACGTACATTTTTGTCGGTAAGCAGATGCTGAATCTTGGCGGTAAATTCTCGAACGTTACTGTATGGAACAAGAAAACCAGAGTGTTCGTCATATACGGCATCCCGTAAACCGGCAACATTGCTTGCGACTACTGGTGTGCCGGAGGCATTGGCTTCTATGGTCGTAATCCCCCATCCTTCGATCAGGGATGGATTTACAAATACCCATGTATTTTGATAGAGTCGTATTTTTTCCTGTTCGCTTACACGTCCGACAAAGGTAATAATATGATCCAAATTAAGTTTTTTGGTTAAGCGCTCGAGTGATTTTTTAGCGGGTCCGTCCCCTGCTATAGTGACCTGTATATCGGGTATCGATGCGATAAGCGATTTGACCGAATGAATGAGAACGTGAACGCTTTTTGCAGGTGAAAGCCTTCCGAGATAAAGAATGGATGGAGTATTAGATTTTGTGCCTGGTACGTATATTGAACGATCCACCCCGTTATAAATAACGTGCGGATCACGTACCGTCAGTTTGTTTAGGAGAATATCGTGTTTACTGCTCGGGCTTACGGTTATGACATCCGTATGACGGTATACGATCGGCATGACCCGGCGTTCCAAAAATAATGCCAACCAGGAAAATGGCGGTATTAGGCTTCTTCTGAATACTTCCTGATGAACGTGGTGGATAAGCAATAATACCGGTTCGCTGACATAGAGCGGTGTAAAAAATGGAATGCCGTTTTCACTGTCGATGATGACATCGTAGCGCCCTCTTAGCCTTAGAAAATAATAAAGGAATGCCCACAGGTACACGAGATAGAATCCGCCGCGTCGGATTAGGCGTACCCCATCGATGCGCTCAAAACGAGCGCTTTGTCCGTCATTACCGGAGAATATGGTTACTTCGTGGCCCTGACTGACCCAACGTTTGGCAAGTTCATGAATATACACTTCTGCTCCCCCCGCCCATTTGTGACGCAAATCGCGCCAGTTGAAAATAAGTATCCGGAGCGTACCGTCTGTATTCGGACTTATCGGCGGAAGCGGTTTGAATAAACCGATGAAGTCTATGAATGCATGGAATACATCGACGACCACGCCATAGAATCTTGTAAGCAATAGCACACCAACTAGAGAGATGACGCTTGCGATAGAAACGACAAGCACTATCTCCCCGATTGAATGATGTTCAAGATACATGCCAACGATCATAAGCAGGGCCAATAGGAACGCCATAATCGGGAAGAAGTGGCGGCCACGGATTTGTTGATAGGTGATGATTACCGATGTCGTGGAAAAGAGTGCCATGGCAAGTGCGTAGGCCGGCAGATACCGGATGATGAGGATAGCCTTGCTGCCCCACAATAACGGTGCGGTGATATAACCGAATGCGCCGAAAATAAGGAATGCCGCAAGATTGACCAGCGATATAAGAATCAGTAGCCGCCGAAACGATTGTTTGGGCGATGTTCCAGCCCCCAAATCGCGGCTGACATATGGAATCAGAAACTGACTCACTGTAGAGCTCAGGAAATAGACCATTTTACCCGCGAGCGACAAGTAGCTATATGCCCCCGCTTCGACCGGTGTTAAAAAGTGTTTGGCCAGAATTAGATCAAGGCTTAAGTACGTCGCTTTCGTAAGGGATGTCAGAATTGAAGTGAAATAGAATTTTCGTGATAGCAGCAGATCTCCTGCCTTGGGGGATTTTGCCGGATTATTATTGGGAAGACGGCTTATAGACCACCATTCCACAAGCATAACCAGGAGCAGTGACAATGGGATTGAGGCGTAGACATACTGATGAAGATTAGTGCCGACAAACCCCGCGGTAAATGCGAATTTAGTAGCAGATTCGAGTACTGCGGTGATGGCGGTTGTGGTAAACAACAGATTGCCGTTTAAGAAACCTCCATTTATCGCATTGAACGACCCGATGACCCAAACTGGCGTAAATATAATAAAGGGCAAGGCGCTATCTATGCGGAAGAACCGCATGAGGAGTGGGGTGATCACTAGCCAAAGGAGTGAAACGCCGATTGAATACACCAATGTCCGTTGTTTGAGAGATGCCCAGAACGGTTTCACCGGCAAGCCAAATTTCCCCAAGAGAAACGCGCTGGTATGGGTAACCGTACGGGAAAGTGCGGATAGCGGGACGGCGGATAACGAGAGCAAGCTTCCGAACAAGCTTATTTCCCCGAAATCTTCGAGGGTGAGATGTCTTCCCAAATAAGTGTTGTAGAGGAAGTTCATGACGTTGCCGATCATGGACGATGCGACCAGTAGTCCTCCGCCCAGAATTTGTTTTGATTGGATCAGATCAGCGAGGCGTTGTAACCGGTTTGCACGATTCGTAGAAGCAGCCAGGCGCAATAGTTCTTTTTCCTTCTTGGCTTCTTCGTGAGCCAAATGCAGTCCGTGGATGGTTTTTTCCCAATAATGCGGTTTGAATACAAGCTGATAGACGGCGATAACTGCACCCCAACTCATCATGAGCCAGTAAAACGGAATGAAAAAAGTATATTTTATCAAGTCCCAGTGTCCCCGCTTGGCACAGCCGATCATGTAGTTATATAAATAGATGAAGTTTCCGAATACGAGCGATGAGACGGCCATGTAGAACACCACCGTGGGATACAAAGATTCAATCGTCGGACCGACTAACCAATACAGCGTAAAGTACGAGATGGTGATCGCCCACAAAATTGGGTTTATCAACATAAACGAAATTCTTCCACCCACGATTAACTGAAAGATCAAGGCATGGACGCCGTGGGAACGGAAAAAAAGAACTGGATCGCGCATTTGCACCAAATACGTTTGGATGTATCCTTTGATCCAGCGGGATCGCTGGCGGAACCAGTTTTTGGCGTTACCATTGGCTTCTTCCAGTGTCGTCGAATCGATAATGGCGGTCTTGTACCCGCTGGCAAAAAGTCTGGCGCCCAAATCACAATCTTCTGTCACATTAAACGGATCCCAACCTTGTAACTCTATAAGTTTTGCCGCACGGAAATGATTACTCGTGCCCCCAAGCGGGATCGTCGTATTGATAGATTGCAATCCCGGAAGAATCACATCAAACCACAACGAATACTCTGCGGTAAAAAGTCGGGTCAGCAGATTGTCATGCGGGTTGTAGTAATTCAGCTTGGCTTGCAGACAGACGACATGTTCTTTCTGTTTTGAAAATGCGATATACGCGATTTTTAGCTGTTTGGGATCCGGTTTATCTTCTGCATCATAGACGACTACATATTCACCTTTTGCTATAGCCAGACCATAATTGCTGGCTTTTGGTTTGGTTTTGGGTTCGCTGTGCGGCACCACGACCACTTTGACATACTCGGGCAATTGCATGGTGCGGGCGGCATCTATCGTGTGCTGGTCATCCTCCTCCAACAGAAGTAACACATCGAGATTGGCTTTGGGCCAATCCATTTGACTCATAGCATCCACGAACTGCGGAAGTACTTTGGCCTCGCGGTACAATGGGCACAATATGGTGTAGATAGGTAGCTCTGAGTCTCTGAGTTTGGCTATAGCGTCATCCTCGATTTGAATTTCCGGAGGAAAATGCAGACTTTTTAAAACCACATAGAGATTAAACAGCACATCCAGAAAGTATATGGAACTTAATATGCCGATAAAAATTATTGCAGTCTGCATCCAGTTCGTCGCGACCCCATAGAAAAGACCGGCCACAATGATGATAAGAAGCGCTTGTTGCCAACCAATCATGGTAACCATGGCTGATTTATGATGCGGCAGAGATGTGTGGGTCGTAAACCGCTTGCGTTTGTACGCAAATCCGCTCCCAAGCATAGACGTATCAGAAGAAGGTTTATATACGTGCACCCTTGTATGAAAGAGCTTCGTCTTTATGGCCCCTTTTGCAATTTCCCAGGAAGTTTTCAAAAGATCTACTTTGCTTTCTCCCCCGTCCCGTGGTTGAAAATCAATATCGACGTGTCCCGGCTTTAGTCCCAGTTCATAGGCCATGTGAATAAGCGGGATATCGATAGCCCATGAAGAAATAAGTTTAGGATTAAGATGCTCAAAAACTTCGTGTGGAAAAATTTTCATTCCTGATTGGACGTCTGTTGTAAGATTCAATAATAATTTGCCAAAGACAAATGCGTTCGCACGAGAAAGAATACGGCGTAGGGTATTGTTTGCGTATGTTTTGCGGTTCGCGACGCCAAATCCAAACTTTTTCGCTTGTTTGTAAAGTTCTGGCAATATTTCTGGTGGATATTGTAGATCTGCATCAAGCATTGCTATGTAGTCATACGTCGTGTGCCTGAATCCCTCCAGAAGTGAATATCCTTTGCCCTTTTTGCCCTGTTTGATAAGTACGGATACGGGGTGAGCGTTTGAAAGATTTATTGCTATACGTCGTGTAGCATCAGTAGAGTTATCATCGACGAAGATAATTTCAAATGGTGTGTTCGTCAGCTCCATTGCGTTGGAAATACGTGTGACAAGTTCTTCGACAGATTCAGCTTCGTTATAGGTAGGCACGATGATAGAGAGGCCGTGTAATGTCATATGATAGTTTGAGTAGAATGCTCCAGCATAAATTGGGTAAGGTCTTCCTGCTTAATGCGATAGTAGCGACCTAATTTGATCGCTTTGAGCGTTTTGAGACGAATGTAGTCATACACCGTAATGGGATTTAATTTAAGATAGTCGGCAGTTTCTCTGACGGTGAGAAGATGATCCAGTGCATTCATAACAATAATTTCTAAAATAATGAAAAAAACGAGCATACGCTCGTTTTATGCCATCCGTTTGTGATATGCACAGACAGAGGTGTTGTGTATTCTATATGTCCTATAACTAATTGTCAATGGACATGAGTGGTTTAGTCTAGTTGAGTATAGGTGTCTTTTGACCGAGAGGTTAGAGAAGTTTGGTAAGCTCTTTTATAATGTGATCTTGTTCTAAACGTGTAATATCAGCAAATAACGGCAATCGTAAGAGCTGTTGGCTTATAGAAGTGGTCACTGGCAACGCTTCTTTATCACCACCGGATTTTTTGCCTTGCGGGCTCGAGTGGAGCGGAATGTAATGAAATGATGCGCCTATGCCGTTTTTTCGTAAGGAGGCTAGTACCTCATCACGTTTTTTAGCCGTTGGCAAGAGAATATAGAAAATATGGGCATTGTGTTTGGCCCCTTTGGGAATAGTGGGAAGTTGAAAGAGCCCCTTTTTCTCATAGGGCGATAGTTTCTTCCTATAATACTCATACGCTTTTTTGCGAAGAGACGTAATTTTATCGATCTTTTCCAGTTGCGCGTAGAGGTACGCCGCTAGCAGGTCACTTGGCAGGTAGCTACTCCCCACATCCATCCATGTATATTTGTCTACGAGTCCTCGAAAAAATTTGCTTCTATTCGTCCCCTTTTCGCGTATGATTTCTGCTTGTTCTATAATCTTTACATTTTTCGTATTGATAAAGAGTGCGCCACCTTCACCACACGTGATATTTTTCGTGTCATGAAAACTCAGGCATCCAAAATCGCCAAACGTACCAAGCTGCTTTCTTTTGTATGTGCTCTCTATAGCTTGTGCTGCGTCCTCAACGACTTTTAGTTTGTGCTCTCTTGCGATTTTCATTATTGCGTCCATGTCACAAGCGACGCCTGCATAGTGGACGACCAGTAACGCTTTTGTCTGTGGAGTAATTTTCCGTTTGATATCGTTGGGATCTATGTTTAGCGTATGTGGGTCTACGTCTGCAAATACTGCTTTTAATCCGTGTTGAAGAAGTATGGCATTGGCAGTTGAGGAGAATGTAAATGATGGCACGATCACCTCGTCGCCCTCGTTTAGATTAAGGAGTCTTACTGCCATCTCAAGCGCAGTCGTGCCAGACGTGGTCAGAAGTACTTTGGGTACTCCATAGCGTTTTTCAAACCATGCATGAACTTTTTTTGTGTACTCTCCATCTCCCGCCATATCCTTCCGGTTATCAACAATATTTCTGATATATTTTATTTCGTTGCCTGTGATGTAGGGCTTGAAAAATGGAATGTTCATATGTGGATCGTGTAGGATTTGAACCTACATTATATAAGATCCTTAAGTGGTCGGTGCAGGATTTGAACCTGCGACATCTGCAATGTGAATGCAGCGCTCTACCGCTGAGCTAACCGACCATATCTTTATGTGAATACAATGCTCTTCACCCGCGCCCGAACAAATTTGTTTTCAAATTTGCGCGGGTTCGGGTAAACCACTTCAGCTAGACGTCCTTCAAATAATTTTTTAGTACTCTCTGTAAATAATTTCGTCCCCACTGCGTTTTAAAGAATTGTTCTCTACTCGTAGCATCTTGTTGATGCAAATACGCTTCGTAATAGATTAGAATAAATGGCTTTCTATGTTTAGTACTTTCCACTTTGCCAGAGTTGTGATCTTGAAACCGACGCTTAAGGTTATCTGTATACCCTGAATAGTGTTTGTTATCGATTAAACTTCGTAAAATATATGTATAGTACACAGAATGCAACGCTCTTCACCCGTTCAAATTTTTGCATAGCAAAAACTTGTTCGGGTAAACCACTGAGCTACAAGTCCTCTAGAGCGTATTATATAAGGAAGATTTATACTTATCCAGCTGCTGTAGCGAGAGAACGTTCATTGGAGAGTCCGAATGTGGTGCCGTGTTTTTTAAACATGCCCCAGTAGCCTAATTTCTTTTTGCGCCCCACACTCATATTGAGCCACACGCGACTGTCTTCAATTTGCTGGCGAAGAACATGGATAAATGTACGCAGTTGATCGTAGTAGTTTATGTGATATATGCCCGGTGCCACAGGCGTTTGTTCTATAGCAGATTGCACGTCTTGACTTAGGTTTTTCAGAGACTGGGAAAGCGCCTTTAATTCTTGGCGTACTGCCTCAAGCTGTTGTCTAGTTTGTTCGGTGATAGCGTCGATAGATGTATTAGATACTTCCATTTTTGGTGCTTCCATTTGCGGTTTGGCTACTTCCTGTACTTGAACGCCTAGTTCTATCGTTTGATTGGGCTGAAGCTCTCCTGATACTGGTAGAGCGCCACCAACTAGAGAAGAAAATATAGTTTCGCCGATAGTTGTAGCCATAGTTGCCGTATTGATTGCCACGTCAGAACTTACGCCGCGAAGCTGCTCGAGCACATTATCGTTTTTGAAATTGACAGGCTTATTTTTTGGAGTCGTTTTGGTCATGTGGCGCAATTATACTACATGAGCGCAAATAAAACAAAAAAATTTAACGCGAATAAATTTCCTAGAGGGTCGAGAGGAAATCAAGTGTTTTTTGGCGTCGCAGCATATTCACGAGGTAATATTTTTGCTCCTCAAATTGTTTCTTTTCGGCATCTGTTTTGGCTGTAGCTAACATTTTTGCAAGATCTGCATCTTCTACCGTGATTTTTTCTTTATCAGCCACAACTTCAAGAGTAAATTCGAGAGTGAGTGCTCGCGTCGCATTTGCTGCATATTCTTGGCGTACTGACTCGGCGGTACGGTTGGTAGAAGCCAAGTACTGCTCGACCGTAAGGCCAAGTTTTTTGGTTTGATCGACGAGTTGCGAGAGCTGATGGGTAACTTCGTGCTCGATAAGAATAGAGGGAATAGTAGCTTTCGTGACCTGTATAAGCTTGGTGATGATCTCATCAAGTGTCGCTTTTTTATCTTCGGGTTTCAACTCTTCTTTTCCAGGGAGTATAAGTGTATTTTCTTTTTCACGCTTTAGTTCTTGGATGACTTTTTTGTACTCCCCCACTTCTACTATTGGTTTTTCACAAGTTTTAGCTAAGACAATCCAATCTGATTGTTCTTTCGCTTCCTTAAGCTCGATTTGGGGCATGAGGATTGGTTTTATGTTGTGTTTTTCTACCGCATCTGCATATACTTTAGGAATCAAGCGTTTGATTGCTTCCTCGTAAACCGTATTTTTATTCAGGCTGTCTTCTACCATTTTTCTTGGAGCCTTGCCTTTTCTAAATCCAGCAAGTTCTGCATCTTTCACAAAATCATCCACCACCATTTCATACGTGGATTGTATCGTGTTCCACGGGATTATAAACGTAAGCTCAATTGTGCCATCAGAGGTAATTGTTTTGGTAGAATTCATTCCCAAAGTGTATCACATGAAGCTATGTGTAGCCAAGTCCTGTATTAATCGTTTATTCCAAGATCCAAATCAAGGGTTGGTGGCGTAAAAAGACCTTCCTGAAACGTAAAGTTGCTGATCTCTGCAGAAAATGATGCATTTTTAATGCTAAACGCTATAAATGCATCAGTAGTAGACAGAGCTGATGGCTTACGAATTGGTGTCGGGGTGGGAGCAGCGGTAGGAGTGACGATGACTTGTTCTGTCGGCGCATTTTCCTTTCTGTTTTGAAGAAATACTGCGATCAGCGTAATGATGAGAATAAGAATAATACTTACGAGTATCACAAGTATCGGCAAAGGCTTTTTTGTGATTGTATTGGTAGGTGGAGACACTGGTGGCAGCGTGATATTAGGAGTTTCTGGTCCTTTAGTCGGTGGCGTTGGTATCGTTTGTGTATCTTCCATATTAGTCATCATACGTTAACGCTTTTTCAATTTCTGTAATAAATGATGAGCCCTCTCCCAAATACTGCCGAGCAGAAGAAAGATCTTGTAAAAGTACGACAAATTTACGATCCTGGTCAGCGACGTCTCCGGTAAGTTTAAATGTACCGGTTCTGACGCCATCGACTTTTTGTTGATATAAGCTGCGCTTATTAGAAAGAGCTAAGATGAAGCGATCGAGTGTCGCTCGTTTGGTGTCTGTCATAGAAGAGCGATTTGCATTGACTATTGCTTGCGCTTGACTGGCAAGTGTATCAAACTGCTTGGCAAAATAGCGTAAGTAGCCGAGTTGGACTGCTATGATAGTTTGTCGGTAAGAAGACTGCAGTATGGGATAGTGTTTGATAAATTCACTAGACATTTTTTCTACATCAGCCAAAGAGGAGAGTGATGGCGCCATAGATGTTTCTTGATCAAGGAATGCGATTTCATTGGTAATAATTTTTTGATAAAGATCAAGTTCAGCAGGAGGCATGGATGGACTTTCCGTAAGCATTTCGTTTAAAAACAAAAAGTACGTGCGTGCAACTTGATTTCGTTGGCCCACAGCAGTTTTTACCTTTTCTAGGGCGTCTTGCTCACTGGAGAGTGAGCCATATTTTTTAAATTCTCCGAGTGCGACGCGGTAGTCACCAAATATCTGACGATAGATATCGAATTGAAATTGGAAGTCTTGATATGCCTGTACAGACGTTGCCTTTACGCTAGAGGTAAAAGACAACCCCAGAATAAAGAGTGCCGCATATATAAAAATTCGTTTGAAAACCATACTTTTATAGTACGAAGTGTGGGGGAAAAGAGCAAGCGAGCATCTTATTTGTGCCGGGAAGAGGAATCGAACCTCCAAGAGTTGCCTCACAGGTTCCTAAAACCTGCGCGTCTACCAATTTCGCCATCCCGGCATAATACCCGCTTGTATTATATCGTGGTTAGATAGTAACTGCTAGATCGCCGACTGCTTTTGGCGCAAAGCCATCGATGGCATTTAAAAAGAAATGTACGTTTGTGGCCCATCGAGGGGAAGCTGCATAAATACGGCCTATTTGTTCGATAGTAGTAGCACCTTTGTCCATATACTTATAACGCAGGCCTTCAGATACGGTGGTAATGCCATCTTTCCATGAGACAAAATGTTTGCCGTCATTATGTCCCGTGAATATAGCCCACCCCCACGCGTTGTAGGAATTTGAGGGTATACGTTTGCCAAACGTCGATTCAGTGCCAGCTATGGCAGCTACAAGCTTCCAATCAAGATTTAGCCGATCTGCTTCCTTGATGAGAAAGCCAGCTTCACTTGCCAGAGGAGAATTGTGTGAACGAAGATAGGCTTCTAGTTGGACTGCTCGCTGGTCGATTGTAATCATAGCAAAGCTCGCAATAGCAGATGTCCCAGCGACTTGTGAAAAATGCGCATGAATAGCTTTGGCAGATGCCAAAAGCATGAGAGTAAGTGCAATAATGGTTAGGGCGTTTTTCATAAAACAAAAAATCCTAAAGCAAACTAATAAATTAGTAAACCTTAGGATCTAGAAGAGAATATACCCTATAATTAATCGTTTGTCAAGTATTATGGGCTTATCGTGGTAGAAAAGAAGCACTTCTATAGTAGTCTATATGAGGCTAATTGGCAGTTCTATGGGCTATATTTAGAGCATTTCATTCATGAAAAAATGCACACAGTTTGCCCAAGAGTTGCCGTTCTGGACAGATGGTGGAGCCCATTTGGCACCAATATCGGTAAGCTCTGTAAGTCCATGCTCATAATATTTTTCTTTGATGTATTTGCTGACCCAATCAATAGCATACATCCAATTTATAAATTTAGCTCCTGTAAGCTGACCCGTGTAGACAGAAATACCCCATGCGTTATAGGAATCTTTTGTCGGAATTCGTTTGCCGCCCCCAGATTCACACATTGCGATAGCGGGCACTAGGCGATAGTCGAGGCCGTACTGCTCTGCTCGGTCAATGATATAGGGAGCATACGCACTCAGTGGCGATTCTTGTTTAGAAAGGTATGAGGCAAGAAGGAGTGCTCGAGCGTCCCCTGCCTGTATTGTGGCGCCCAAGACTTGCTCGCTTCCATCAATTGTCGATGCAGCCACTGGAGAATGATAGAGATGATTAGTAGTGTTTGAGTACTTGGTCGTGTTTTTGTTTATGGAGGAAAGGGCTAAAAGGTTACAAATCAATAACCCAAGTGTAAGCGGAAACCACAACAATACTAACGAGATTTTTGAACCCATGTATCCATAGTGGCATAGGGATGGTTTTGTGTCAATGTAAAAAGTGAAGCAGCTTGTCAGAGGCGGAAAAACGTTCCGACAAAATAGGCGACACTTGCAGAAATTCCACCGACAAATAGTGTTTCCATTATAGCCCTGACAGATTTTTGCTGTGAGACAATTCCTCGAAGGATGCCTAAAAGAAGGAGTGCCGCCAAGGTAGAGAAAAGAGATGCTTTAAAGAGATACTCTTTAGGCAAAGGCGTTATATACGGAAGAAGCGGTATAATTCCGAAAATTACGAAAGAAATGAAGGTTGCCATTGCGACGTAGATGGGATGTTCTGTTTCAGGGTCTTTCATTTCCAGTTCATCCTTCATCATAAATTCGAGCCAATACGAAGGATTTAATCGATAGAGGCGTGCTATGGTGCGCGCGTCTGGTTTTGTAAATTTTTTGCGCAACAGTATCTCTACTGTTTCACTAAATTCATTGTCAGGGTCATGTATGATTTCGTGTTGCTCCTTACTCTTGTTCATTTTATATACATCTTTATCAGCCCGGAGAGAAAGAAAGCTTCCGAGCCCCATGGATATGCCGTCTGCCAGTAAATTTGCTAATCCAAACAATAAGACTGATAAAATTGGGACAGCTGAGGAGGTAGGGCTCGTTTGTGCGCCGGCAAATCCGGCAACCACTGCAAATGTGGTGACAATTCCATCGTTGCCGCCATAGACAATCTCCCGCAAGTATTCACTAAGCGCTGTTTTTTTGTGTTCTACCGCTAGATGTCTTTCAAGGTTAAATCTGTGCATATTTTAATTTAGTGGGCGCGCTGGGATTTGAACCCAGGACCAATTGCTTAAGAGGCAACTGCTCTACCGCTGAGCTACACGCCCTTTGCGCCCTCGGGAGGAATCGAACCTCCATCACTTGTTCCGAAGACAAGCACTTTATCCGTTAAGCTACGAGGGCTTGGGGTGACTGAAGGGATTCGAACCCTCGACATCCTTCTCCACAGGAAGGCGCTCTAACCAGACTGAGCTACAGCCACCATACTACCTATTATATCGTAATAAATAGTCGGAGTATATCGCGAGGCGGCAAGGTGAGCATGGTCACGATGTCAGAAAGTGTAAATGCGCCGTCGCCGTTTACGTCGATTGGATACATTCTGGGCATGAGAATCGTTGACCCCTCTACCTTAATTGTTGCGATCGTTTGTCTTGGTAGGTACTGAGGAACGAGTAATACAACACGATAGGAATTGTTTGGCATGACATTTGTTAAATCAGAGATGATACCGATGCCATTTGCTATCAAGACTCCGTGTATTTTATGAATAACCTCGTCTTTATCGTAAATCAATACCGTGGCGTCTTTTGTATCGGTTCTTTTCTTCCATCCCAGTTGTACATGAAGTTTCACCGATGGCGGTGGAATGAGTGTTATTGTGCCAGTTT
Organism: uncultured Gammaproteobacteria bacterium; assembly: GCA_964361785.1. Lineage (GTDB taxonomy): Bacteria > Patescibacteriota > Microgenomatia > UBA10105 > UBA927 > UBA927. The sequence continues at coordinate 46,335 of CAYIBX010000005.1, forward strand.
GCAGAGTGACGCCTCGGTTATAGTGAGTGATGGAGAGAGTGTAGGGGAAAGTCCCTTCAATATTTGGTACGCGAAGATGAAGGCGAACTTCGCCAGTTTCCCCTGGTTCTATGGTTGGCAATGAGTCAGTAATTGAGATAAATTCCTTTGGGCCATCAATCTGTAGTGTATATCCATCTTTATGCGAAATGATAGATTGTCCTGTGTTTGAAATTTTTGACGTGAGAGTGACGGATGAATTTTTGACAAGTGCGTCAGGTATCATAGGATAATCGAGTTTGTACGATTCTCTCTGAAACGGTGTGCCGCGTGTTTTTGGTATCGTTTGATACGCAAAGTAGTGTGCGTAAAAATCGTTTGAATCTAATTTTTTCCAAGAAAAATGATCAAACGGTAATCCTTGGTAGTTAAAGATAAATGGGGTGATTGCGACAATGGATTTATCTGCCCACGCAAAGGCAGCGGCTTGCTTGAGTGCTTCCCCTACTGCATCTGGCGACAAGAGTCCATAATTTGATGAAACACCAAACGAGTGAACCCACCCAGTTTCAGTGATGAAGATAGGATACGCTTTAGTTACACCGAGAGATCGAAGATACGCTTGTTCCCATGCGAAGGATTGCACTGTGCCTTTTCCTGAAGCATATGCTGAACCAGAAAAGGCAGGGTTAGGATAGGAGTGAGACGTCCATCCATCCAATACTTTAAATAGCTCTGGTGTAGTGGTAAACATTGTTTTCAAATACGTTGATGCTTCAAGGGATTTATCATCAGATGCTGCTGAGACATCAAGACCTGCTGGTAAAACGAAATAATCCTCAGAAGCACGATGAAGCGCTATTGTAAATGCGAGTGCAATTTCTGCATATCCTTGAGGATCAATTTTTCTTCCCCACTCGTTGGCATGATTCGGTTCATTAAACAAGATTATATATCTGTTTTCTATTGGCCAATTTAGTGAGTTGAGAAATGATACCCAATCTTTTATGCCATCAACACCCGGTTTTTTCCATGCATCGCCATCTATCGTTGTTGCAAGCCGTATAATTGGAATAAGGTGATCTCGACGCATGGTGTTAAAGACGGCCTGCCATTTTTCTTTGTTTCTATCATCTTCTTGAATAACGAGCGTCACGTATCCCCAATCACCTTCATTGCTATTTACCAACGAACTGATTTCAGAGATATCGTTTGGATCGACGATGTGTATTCCGAATTTATTATTTGGCGTATCTGAGGGATTAAACTTAGCGTTAGCTACTGGTGAAATGAAGAAAAATAGTATGAGCAGGATAAAATAATTAGCGATGCATTGCATGATAAAAACTATTCTGCGCTCCCAGAAGGAATCGGACCTTCATCTACTCTTTAGAAGAGAGTTGCTCTATCCATTGAGCTATGAGAGCAGTATTTGTATTATACTGTATTAGTAGGTATTTAATGAAGATCAGCCCTTCGTTCTTTAAGATATTTGCTCCAACTTTCAATAAAATCAAGAATTACCACCATCGGTGTTTCAATCAAAAAGGTAAAGAGTATTGCTACAATATTATATTCTTTCCATTTGGCTGCTAAAAATGAGCCTACGCGGGCAATAGGCACAGAAAGCATGTCCATAAAAAATTCAAAGATGCTAGACGAGTCATCTACTGTAAGTTCTTTGGATTTGTTTCGGATTAAGACTGCAGCAAAAAATGTGAGTGCTATGGTAAACGTATCAAAGATGACTGATGTGATAGGAAGTTTGGCGATATAGAATATATATCCAGCACCTCCCAATACCCCAAACATCATAAACGTATAGAGTATACTAGCAAAAAGATTGAAGAATTTGTTTCTTCGCTTTTTAAGATAGACGTCATAAAGCATCATCTTTTCTCCAGAATATGTGCTTTGTGTCACTGCGGTAAGTACGCTTTTTATATTCTCGGCTCCGGGTGCTTTGATGATTGAAACTAAAAGCGCCATGACGACAGTGGGAACGACGAAATCAATCGTTGCAGTAAACCAATTAAAGCCTTCGTAAAATATGGACGCTAGTGGTATCTCAACGATAAAAAATGTAGCCCAATTGGATAAAAACACGGAAAGTGTCGAGAAAATTGCAAGCCGCATAAGCCGAGACTTCAAGGAATGATAGCGTTTATCATAGGCAGTAGTTATTTCTTCTAGGTATCGTTCTTTGTTGCCAAATAATTTTTGTAGCTCCTCTGTCTTATCTTTATAGGTATCCAAAAGATCACCGATAAGCATATAGACAGTGTCCATACGCTCACAAATCGCGTAAAATTGTCGAGCGAGAGGGTGTTCGAGTACATGGCTCGATCCTTCCCAAAGTGCCGGTATGTCTTTCGTATAGAGAGCGAGGTCTTCTTCTGATGGCATACTCCACGATTTGTAGGAAAATTTAATGAGTTGCGCCATGATAAATGTATCATCCAAATCAAAAAGTGTGCGGCAGACTGCTATGTAGACCTGAGTTTTTTTCTCATCGTCATTCATAGTTCCGTCTGGTCGTACTCGAATCCTGTCACTCATCATTTTCGTCATTGTTTCTAGAAGTACGCGTTCTTTGACTGGCGTGGTAAGGATTTCCTCAATTTCGCACGCGGCAAGTTCAATAATAAACATGGCAAAATTGATTTGCTGTTTTAATGGGATGTGCTCAAATTTTGTAAATTTGGCATGCGCGAGGATGTATAAATATTTTTTGAGAGCAGTCTCAATTACAACGACACTTTCTTCCGGTATTTCATCGTTTAGAAGATGTCCGCCGCGAATAAGGTCAGCTGTGATGGTATAGGCTACTCGATAGGTATCCACGTTTGGGGTGAGGGTGAGTTTAGAAAGTTTGGGAAACAATGTGCGCTTAAGGACTCTCTCTGTAGCACTTCGACGGAGTGCGTTATCCTCTTTCCAGTCGACAACCTTTCGTATCATTTCGTAAAATTTGGCGACACGAAGGGCAATATCATCTATATGGATTGGTGTAACTGCTTTTTTTGCCAAATTTAGCCCCGAGATGTAGTCATCAAGCATTTTCTGAATATGGGGAAGGAGCTCACGTATAGGCGCACCTTCTTCAACTGCAACAAGGGGCAAAATTTCGCGGGTCTCTCCTTTTTCTTCGTGGTCTTTTGTGTCTGACATAGAGTACTCTTTAAAAGAAAATCTTGTGAGCGGATGAAGGGAATCGAACCCTCGTCACCAGTTTGGAAAACTGGCGCTCTACCATTGAGCTACACCCGCAATTCTACCATTGTCAGCCCAAGGCTGATCGTCCTTTGGACGAAGCTACACCCGCTGAGTGTCTTAGGTATTATATCTTGTTTTTCCATCCTTGTCTTTTTCACTACCGATCGAGAAATTGCACCGAATCTCCTATGTTGATGCCCGTTGATTGGATAATTCCTGCATTTACTTCAAGTATTTTATCAGCTACTGTATCGGGCTTAACGATAGCTGGCAAAAGGCCTGTGGGGGCAGGTATATTTTCGCGCAAGTCAACCACTGTATTATCTTTTATCCAGATAAAATCGAGAGGAAACTTCATGCCTTTCATCCAAAACTCATATTTTTCTTTGTGATCGTACACAAAAAGCATGCCATGATTTGAAGCGAGACTGTCCCTACCGCCTAAACCTTTCATTTTTTCAAAAGAAGTCACGGCAACATCGACAGAGAATGTGTGTGTGCCTATGCGTACTTTTGCTATCAATGGATTTTTTCGATAGTAGAGCCCGTAAAGCAAAAGAATACTTACGATAATAACGATTACATAGAGTTTCATATGATTATTCCTCCCGCATGCCGCAAAATTCGATAAGTTCTTTTAATGTTTGTTTGTAGATATTCTCGATTGGCAGTTTCTGGAGAGTTTGTTTCGCCAGATCTTCATAATGCTTCATTATTTTTTGAATTAGAATAAATGCAGTACTCTTCGGATAGTCTGCTGAATTTTCTTCTTGAAGAAATAAGCGGATAAGGGTTTGCTTCTTATTTTTTTCATCTGATCCAATTGGTTTACCGGTCTTTATAATGTCCCCCATGACGCTGAGCTCATCGTCACGAATTTGAAAGAGTATACCTATAGACTGTCCGAGTGATTCTAAGATTTTAAGTGTAGATACGTCAGTGTTTGCTAATAGTCCTCCCATAATAAGAGGCAAAGAAAATGTGTATCGTGCTGTTTTGGTGCGATATAACGAAATAATTTCTTCTTCGGTTGATTTATACGGAAGATATGATGACGCGACATCAAACTGTTGTGCGACCGTTACAGTCGCAAATTCTTGACTTGCGAGAGAAATAAGGTAAGACGAATTTGGTGAAGTTATTTTGGAAAACTGTTCAAATGCCAAAAAGAAACACAAATCACCTATATTTATCGCCATACCTTCACCAAAGTGTTTGTCAGTAGAAAACTGATCAAATTGTCTGTGCATCGATTTTAGATGACGTCTCATGTCATCTTGATCCATAATGTCGTCGTGGATAAGAGCGCCAGCGTGAATGAATTCGAGACCCGCTGCTAAGGGGAGAGCAATCTTTATCTGGTTACTTTTTGCAAACATATTGTAGGAGAAAAGCGCCAAACACCCTCTTACACTTTTACCTGCGGTAATAAAGGGCAATAGTCGAGTAATACTTTCTTTTCCCCATGAGTTTATGCCACCCAGTGCTGTTTTTTTTTCGGTAAGAAATGCAGTGAGATACTCGTCTAGGACTTTTTTATGGGCAAATAGATTATCAAGAACCATAGTACCGTTATTGTATAAGGTTTGGTACAATAATGCAGTACGCGGGACAAAAAATATTTCGGGACGCAAGTTTCTTCCAGAGGGCTATCAACCTTTGGTTGAAGCCTATGGTTGACAGTTGGTACATATATATCGGGACGTAGTTCAGTTGGTAGAATGCGCGCTTTGGGAGCGTGAGGTCGAGAGTTCGAATCTCTCCGTCCCGACCAAACACCAAATCAAACGAAATGATAGAGCTGTGCTGATAAATCTACCTTGTTTGATGAAATAAAGGTTATGCCTTCAAGTTCCAATCGATTTTTCTGTTCATCTGGTCCCCCAAATACGTATCCAGATGCAAGTCTGCCATCGGAAAATACGACGCGATGACAGGGCACAGTCGTAGCGTCAGTATTTGCATGCAGCGCATGACCCACGCGCCGAGCGTCTTTAGTTCCCATTGCCTTTGCTATTTCTCCGTACGTGGTGACATACCCCACAGGAACACGTTTCACGAGTGTATAGACGCGTTGGAAAAATGGCAACGTTGTATCCATGAACGTATTGTTATACTAACGTATTACCAAATGCAAACATTTTATCGACCAACTGTTGTTTTAGATCCATATCAGCCTTGCCAGGTATTTCTGGATTGAGAACCCGATCTGATTTATGATCCATGATAAGCCAACGCATAGAAAATCCTGTGTCGTGATGCCCAAGTATTGGTGTGTGGATATATCCTTTTTCTACGTGCAGGGCCAATTTTTTGTCGGCTGGATCATCAATACCGGTAAAAAGGCTCGCGTTGGTTTGCGTAACCAAATTTCGATATACTTGTAATTGCTCGTGAGACAAACTGTGAGAATCATACATATAAAATGACGTACGTCGGTCAGGATCTTCGTGAAACGCAATACAGAGTGAGAATGCAAACGGTTCTAAAATTTTTATGGCCGTTATAACTTCTGGATCAGTTGGGTTATGGACGAATTCACGATTCAAATCGTGTCCGAACATATTGCGTCTCGTTTTTAACCTTACTGCGGAGGGGCTTAATTTAGGAATATAGACGTAATCAGGGAGTGAAGGTTGATGCGAGTCTATGTACTCTGTCACACAGCCAGTCACTTCCAATTCATCACCATGAGTGCCGGACAATATCAACAGTTTTGGATGAGCGCCGCGAACATGGTATGAAGTTTGTTTTAAAGTGCGCGTGACAATTGGCATGGTTGACATATTTTTGTGCCGGGGGTGGGACTCGAACCCACACGAGGGTTTAATCTCACAAGATTTTAAGTCTTGCGCGTATACCATTTCGCCACCTCGGCATTAGCTTTCGCTATTATACCAATAAACTACTCTTGTGTAAGTATCTTTGGAATTGATGAGTGAATTTTCGTTAATTTGCCGATATAAAACCCTTCCATAGTAGGACTTGGGGTTACTCGTTTCGTTTGGACAATTGATTTATGATATTTTTTATCTCCCCAATTCACAAGCCCTTGTGTGAGCGGAGCGTTTTGAAGATCTATGGGGACAACTTGCACATTCCCCTTTTCTTTTTTAAGCACCCAATCTATGACTTGTTCGTTTTCTTCTGGAGAGAGTGTACAGGTTGAATACACAATGGTGCCGCCAGCTTTTGTGGCACTTATGGCTGAGCGTAATATCCATTTTTGCAAAGACATCATGTCTTTTATCTTTTTCAGAGACCAATCTTTATAGGAGTCAGGTTGGTCACATGAAAACCTAGCTTCCATGCTACAAGGTACATCCGCGAGCGTGCAATCGAAGAATTCTGGATATTTTTGCCAGATACTTCTCGCATCATTTTCGACTATTCGTACGCTTCGGGCATCTTGACGTTCTCTATTGGCTTGTAATCGGTAAATTCTAATTCTACTTGAATCATTTGCCGTAATACGACCACGATTTTTCATATAAACGGCGAGTTGTGTAGCTTTACTTCCGGGTGCTGCGCAAATATCCAACACCTTATCCGTGTCTTTGGGCGCGAGTACAAGAGCGGGAATCATGCTTGATAAATTTTGAATATAAATTTGTCCTTTGGTATATTGCACAGTGTCAGTAAGTTCTCGAAGTGTTTTTGATTTGAGAATAAACGCTTCGTAGTACCATGCAACGGGTTCGGTTTCAAATCCTTGCGCATTAAGAGCTAGGATAACTTCATTTACCGATAATTTAATGGTATTTACACGAAACGTCGTAGGCTTTGGCGCCTTGAATGTATCTAAGATTTGGTTGGTGCTATTTCCATAGAGCTGTGTGAGTCTTCGAATAAATTCTACAGGAAGTGGTGATATGAGGTTTTGATCTGTCATAGGTACTTCTATTGTACCGCGTTCGGATAGCGCGTTGCTATGGTATACTTTCGTCATAGCCGAAGTGGCGAAACTGGTAGACGCGCACGCTTCAGGTGCGTGTGGGGCAACCTTTGGAGGTTCGAGTCCTCTCTTCGGCACAAGGATTTTAAATGATATAATGCAAAATATTGCGGTTGTGGTTCAATGGTAGAACACGTCCTTGCCAAGGATGAGGCGGGAGTTCGATTCTCCTCAGCCGCTCATGAAGTTGTATAAAAAATGCCGAGTGGTGTAACGGTAACACGCCTGACTTTGGATCAGCGCGACTCTAGGTTCGAATCCTAGCTCGGCAGCCAGTAAGAATTGGAAAGAGGTCGGGAGGTAGCGCTTTCCGCGCCCGCCTCCGCGGAAAGCGCGTCAAATCCGCCTTTTTTGAAACTTGCGGACAGCCGCCGATCCTTTAAAAAGAAGTTCGAGCCGACAGTTTTTGCCATGATCGATAAATCATGGCAACTATTTTTTGCGCGCGCGAGTTTGTGCGCTGTAAGCGCACTATTTACGAATTCGGCAAAAGGTTCGAGCCATTCAACGCCGTTTTGAGAAATTTCCTTAATTTTGGAGTTAAGAAGCGATTTTGTTTCGACTAATTCATTTTTCTTTTTTTGATAATCCTCGGGAGAAATAATTTTATCTAAATAACCCTCAAGCAAACGGTCTGTCTTTTCTTCTGTTTCTTTGAGTTGGAGTTGATAAGTTGAAACAATTCCCGATGATTTTTCTTTTTCTAGGCCTGCATCTTTACCTGCCCACTCAAGAAACTTTTTTGCGGCGGGCGGCGGCAAAGATGCTCGCAAAACAATATCCTTTAATTGTTTCTCAATCTCTTCTTTATCAATATATTTTTGCGGGCAAGCACCCATTTTCTTAGAGCAACGGTAGTAGATATACTCGACTTTTCTATTTGTTCGTTTGTAATACTTGGTGTGCTTTTCTGCGGTGATTGCGCCGCAACACTCGCCACACTTAGCTAAACCCAGAAAATCAAACAAGTGTTTGTTATTCTTCACTTTGCGGCTTTTCAGCTTGACTACTTCCTGGCATTTATCAAAAAGTTTCTTGCTTATTAGGGGCGGATGTTGTCCCTCGTAAAGTTCGCCGCAAAATTTCATCACTCCGTAGTAAAACGGATCAGTCAACATTCTTTTGACTTTATCAAGGTGAAGTTCATGACCGGACTTGTTGAAAATTTTGTTTTGGTTGAAAAATTTGCGGATATCCGCATAGCCGTAGCCGCCGGTAGCAAAAAGCTGAAAAGCTTTTTGCACATACTTGGTTCGCTTCTTATCAACCTCTATTTTCTTGTTGATGTTTAAGTAGCCAAATGGCGCTTGATTCGGCCACTCGCCGCGGCGGAGTTTTTGGCGATTGCCCCGCTTTACATTTTCGGAAAGATTATCAACATAATATTTTGACTGACCAAAAGCGATATTAAGCATAAATTTCCCTTGAGGCGTATTTTCAAACCAAAAGGATGGAAATTTCAAGTCAAGTAATTTTCCAGTGTCCAATAAGTAGATAATCTTTCCGCCATCAACAGAATTTCTGGCCAAACGGTCGGGATGCCACGATAAAATTCCATCAGCTTTTCCGTCCTCAATTTCTTTTAGTACTTCTGCAAATTTTTCCCGACCGGGTTCTTTAGCGGTTTTGCTCTCGGTAATAAAAGAAACAATTTTCAAATTTTCTTTTGCGGCGAATTCTTCTAATTCTGCAACTTGAGCTTCAATAGACAAAATTTGTCTGTCAGGTTCATCGGTTGATTTTCTGTAATACGCAATATATTTGATCATGTTTATATTTAATCTCTAAAAGTTCTTTAACGAACGATAGTGAGTGCCTTTCTTTCAAGAAAGGCTAATTTTTGCGTTTTTTCTTCTTTTTCCGGCGGCTGTCCGCAAGTTTCAAAAAAGGCGGATTTGACGCGCTTTCCGC
>CAYIBX010000006.1:0-43369 GCA_964361785.1 uncultured Gammaproteobacteria bacterium
TTCGGAGCTGAATCATCCTAAAACCCCGACCGTAAGGTCGTGGGTTGTTTTATTTCTTTCCACTGTTTTATATGTGAAAAAATAGCATCATCATACGATGTGATAACAATTGTGGGAACTATAGAAACTCCTCGTTTTGATAGGTCTTGGAGATATGATTTGTTGCTATTCCAAAGCATGATATCGAGTGGGTTATACATTGGAATATTTGATTGTTTTATCAGATGGAGAAATGAATGAAATTTTTCAATGTTAGTATGATAATCCCATGCAGAGCGCATAATGATTGCGTCGAATTGATTAAGCGTTGGAGGAGGGGATGACCAAATAATTGGCTCGACATCGATTCCACGATTTTTTAGTGGTGCAATGGTGAGTGAGTCAGAATCTGTTAGGTGTGGAAATTGTGAATTGGTAATAAATCCTACTCGTTTCATAAGCGTATTGTACCAACTCTAATCCTTAGTGCTATACTCCTTTTGTCTTATGAGAAAAAATGATCTTATTTACGAATCTTTAGTAGATCTTCTTGAAGATTGCCAAATTTTTGATTTTCTCATACGTGACTATCAATATAAATTGAAAGCCTCGCAAAATTCTACGATCGTTATCTTGTTGCGAGACGATTTGCGACAGTTAAAAGATAAGAATCTGGCATTGGGTAACGAGGTAAAAAAGATATCGGACGAACAATCTCTTTGTTCATGTATAGAAAAAAAACGTTCGATATTTTCACGTCTTCATGAACTAGCCGGATTAGTGGGAGCGGCAGTAGTCATGACTCACTGGCAATCACCAGCATCAGAGCAAGTGATTGTAGATAATGTCGGTACGCTGAAAGGCAAAATTAAAGCGACGATAAATGATTACACCAGAGATCAACATGTCTTAGGAAATGCATTTGAGCAAATATATCGAAAACAATTAATTCCTATTCGTAGAACCATTCCTGTTTTTGCGTATGCTGTGTCAAGCGGTATGGCGGCTATGACTACGGCAGCTCTTTTTGTACTCGGCGAAACACATAAAGAGAGTAGTATTCTCCTTGGAAAGTCATGTTACTTTGAAACAAAACAGCTCGTACGAAAAATGTTTGGGGAGAGGATAAAAGAGATAGACGTATCAAACATGACTGAATTGTCAGAAAGTATAAGGCTTCATACACCGTCGGCTATTTTTATCGACTTGATAGGCAATGAACCAGAAATGACTGTCATAAATGTTCAGTCGGCCATTGATTGTATAAAAAATATTAGCAGACAACATGTACATCTTGTTGTGGATATATCAGCGCGTACATCCCTAAAGCTTCTTATTTCATCTTTTATCATGCCCAAAAATGTATCGATTATAAGTGTAGAGAGCTTGAATAAATTATTACAATTTGGGCTCGACCGCGTGACAGCGGGCGTCGTGTGGGGAACAGGATTTAAAGCAATGAAACTGTATGATTATAGGGACCATGCCGGGACAAATTGTCCTGATAGTACGATTGCGACACTTCCTACTCCAAATAAAAAATTTGTTTCTTTATATATGAAGCGTATTATTAGAAATAATGCATCTATTAGCAGTAGGTTAAATGGTAATAATAAAAGAGGACCATTTATTATTTTGACGTTAAAAAATAATATGAAAAGAAATTTAAATAATTTTGTATCACGAGTGTTAAAAATTGCAAAAAAACGTTCTATTCCCTTGGTTTTTGGCACGAGTTTTGGACTAGCTACTACTCGAGTCTATGCGGTTGCGATGCATACGCAGTATGAAAAACCATTTCTTCGTATTAGTACAGGTACAGAAACAGCATGGGAAATTGATCGTCTAAAGAAAATATTAGCTTATTCGTAGCGTAATGCTTCGATTGGATCAAGTCGCGACGCGCGAATTGCAGGAGCCACGCCGAAAATAATGCCGATTAAAGCCGAAAATCCAGATGCTAAAAATATAGACCAATACGTGACTGATGTTTGGATAAACGCACGAAGAGCCAACGATCCTGCGATACCCAAAAGTATTCCAATAATTCCACCAACGAGACTTAAAATCACAGCTTCTATTAAAAATTGTAAAAGGATAGCTTTTGGTGTCGCTCCAACTGCTTTTCGAAGTCCAATTTCCCGTGTTCGTTCAGTGACTGAGACGAGCATGATATTCATAATTCCGATTCCACCAACAAGCAATGATATAGCAGCAATTCCCCCGAGCGCTATGGTTATGGCACTTAAAAACTGTGTGATGGTATTAAGCAGCTCTTTTTGCTGCAACACGGTAAAATCATTTTCTTTGAGCCGCTTCCCTAGAATTTGTTTCGTATCTTCGGCTGCTTGTTCAACCGAGCTTTGATCTATCGCCGTCACGATAAGCATCATTGGACGTTCTAGATTAAATTGTCGAAGTGCAGAGGTAAATGGAAACATGGCACGATTGTCTATATCACTTCCTAAGCCTCCTCCGCTTCCTTTGGATTCTAATACTCCTTTGACTTGGTATCGTATATCACTTACCGTTACCCATGCGTCAATTGGATCTTGATCACCAAAAAGTTCGCTCGCTGGTTTTGCTCCCAATACAATGACTTTTCGTGATCGTTCGACATCTGATTGTCGTATGATGTCGCCACGTGCCACTTTGAAATTTTGTATAGTGAAATAATTTTCCCAAACTCCCATAAACTCGCTACTTGTCGACTTTCCTTTGTATGTAAGTACGCCCGTCTGGGCAATCCCTGGTGTAACTTCTTTTATAACGTCACTTCCCCGAAGTAAATCATTGATGTCATCGATTTCAAATTTACTCATATTCATAGTTGGCGGGCCAGTACGCAAGTCGACTTTTCCCGGCATTACATAAATCGTGTTAGATCCAAGGGACGCAAATTGATTGGTAACAAGATTCTGAAGTCCTGTGCCTATGGAAACGAGCAGAATGACCGATGCAACGCCGATGATGATGCCAAGCATCGTAAGAAGAGATCGAATTTTATTTGTGTGAAGAGACTTAAACGCGAGTATAAAAAATTCCCGTGTATCCATATAGGTTTTTACGACTTTTGATCTTTCAGTATTTTTCCATCTTTAAGACTGATGATGCGTTTCGCGCGTTTGGCGATACTTGGGTCGTGAGTGACCACGACAATCGTATGACCATTGGCGTGGAGTTTATCGAGTAATGAAAGAATTTCTTCACCTGATTTGCTATCGAGATTTCCGGTAGGTTCATCAGCCAAAAGAAGCTTTGGATTCGTGACTAGTGCGCGAGCGATAGCTACGCGTTGTTGTTGTCCGCCGGAAAGCTGGGATGGATAATTTTTGAGTTTGTCAGCTAGCCCGACGTCGGAAAGAATTTTGGTTGCTCGTTTTAGGCGGTCAGCGGCAGAAGATCCAGAGTAAACGAGTGGAAGTTCGACATTTGAAAGCGAAGAAGTTTTTCGTAAAAGATTAAATTGTTGAAATACAAATCCTATTTTGGTATTTCGAATCGCTGCGAGTTCTCCATCATTTGCTTTCGATATATCTATTCCCTCAACCGAAATAGTACCTTTGGATGGTCTATCAAGACAGCCGATAAGGTGCATAAGCGTAGACTTGCCTGATCCGGACGGACCGATGATAGCCACGTATTCACCTTCTCTGATTTGTAATGTCACATCATTAAGTGCAGTGAATTCAGATTCACCCATGCGGTATTTTTTGAAAATGTGTTGGACAGAAAGGATAGTATGTGTCATTTGTCAGGGAGTGTTCGTCTTTATATTCGTAAATCCTTTTATAGCCACCTCATCAAGCTCTCTAAGACCCTCTAGAATAACTATTTCATCATCAGTTCCTGTCCCGATTGTTACTCTCGTTTTTTGAAACGAAGATCCAATTTTTTTATATACAAATTTTCCCTCATCATCTTCTCGTACGGCTGCAAAGGGAACGATGAGAGACTGGGGGCTTTTTTGGGTTTCAATCGTAACGTCTCCATTTAGTCCGAGACGGATCGCATCATAGATACTTAAGGAGACTTTAACAGGAAAAACTGTAGCGCCTCCCGCAGATGTTTTTGCGCTGTATGCTATAGCAGATACTGTTCCTTCAAACGTGCGATTAGGATACGCATCAAGGTTCACGCGTGCTAGTTGGCCGATAGAGAGTCCTCCCACGTCTACTTCATCTATATTTGCTTCAAAAAGGATACTGGACGGATCTACGATTTCAAAGACGGATGTGGCAGGTGTGATATTTATTCCTGCTACCGGTGTATCGACATGGGTGACGATGCCTGCAATTGGTGTAACGAGGGTAGAGTACTCGACAGCAAGGCTTTTTAGCTCTACATCCAGTACCGCCTTTTCTAGATCCCATTGATTTTTTTCAAGTATGCGTTTAATGGTGTCGGTAAGCGCGTCTTTTGGCTTTTTTCCATCGTACGTTACTCGCCATGTTTCCTCAAAATCATTGCGTTCATTGCTATAGTCTCGCAGCGACTTTTCTAATGTCTTTTGTACTTCTCGACCATCCAGTGATGCAATTGCTTGATACGCTTTCACGGCATCACCCTCCTGTACGCCGACCCAGCGTAATTTACCTGATGTTTGGAATTTGAGTTCGACTGAATTTTTGGCTTGTGTTTTTCCGGATGAAGAAACTATTTTTACAAAATCTGCTCGTTTGACTTTTGCTGTACTTATGGCAGGAGATGTTTCCTTAGAGACTGTTTTGGATCGCCATATAAGTCCAGCGATTAGAAGCATAAGCAGTACGAATATGAGTTTCCAATATTTTTTAATGATGATTTTCATGAGTAAAGTATACCAAGAGTAGATTCACTTGGCTATATGCGTCGTGCCCCTTGCATAATATATTTCAGTTTTTTATACTAGTGAAATATGAAACAAAAAACATCTTCTATTCCAGTAATGAGTCAAGTTCCTGTTCAAGGAGGTATGTCTAGGCCCCAAATGGTCCTTGTTGGACTCCTCCTTGTTGCGTCGTTTATTATGGGGTCTTTATATACGAAGGTGCAATATCTAGAAAAAGGCGGCGGAGGGGCAGTAGTAGGTGGAGCAGCTGCAGGAGTTGCTGGGGGAGCACCACAAAAATATAAGACATTTGACGATGCGATGAAGGCTATGGCGAAGCTTGCTAAAGTAGATTCAAACAAATTGATCACCTGTATGAATAATGGTGACAAAAAGTCGGTCGTTGATGCAGACACAGCACAAGGTGGCACTGTTGGTGTCAATGGAACACCTGCATTTTTTATAAACGGCAGACTTATTTCGGGTGCTATGCCTATAGAAGAATTTAAAAAGGTGTTTGATGAAGAATTAAACGGGACTGCGGATAAGGCTCTTACCCGAGTGAAAGTAGATCTTGGGAATGCTGAAACAAAAGGCCCGAAGGATGCCAAAATTACTTTTATCGAGTATTCTGATTTCCAATGTCCGTTTTGTAGTAGGGCATACCCAACAATTAATCAGCTCATGAAAGATTATGACGGAAAAGCGCAATTAGTGTTTAAGCACTTTCCACTCATCAGCATCCATCCACGTGCACAAAAAGCTGCAGAAGCTGCAGAGTGCGCACGCGATCAAGGTAAATTCTGGGAATTCCACGACGCCCTGTTTGAAAATCAACAGGACTGGTCAAATACATAGAAATTTAATTATTGGCCTCCATTAATAGCAGCATTTCTTGCGGGTAATATTCATGAAAGTTTAGAGTAGCAATTTTTCCCAATGTCTCATACTGATAAGATTTTATTATATGTCTCTCATTGGTGTAGAACGTAACCATATGTAACGGGATTAAAATATATTTTCTTGCTGGATATGAGCTTTAAACTTAGTCTGTTTTTTGTTTTCGGATGATAGTTGATTTGTTATTATATAATATATCGTATGATTGAAGAGCTTATTATCCCTTTATCAGGAAACTATACAAAAGATGGAAAAAGATTTATGAACGGCAATTGTCTCATTCATGTCGAAGTTGAAGTAGAACCTCATGGAACATGTCGTGGGGGTAGAGGAATACTTATCGTACCACTTCAAGCTGGAAAAACGCCACGGGAGGCCGCATTTAAATGCCAGACATGTAGTCAGACTGTGTTTCGAAATGTTTTAGGAATATGTTTATAGGTATTTATATTATTTATTCATAGATAACGTTATCCAGTTCATTATATGAATACTTCTGGTCGGATTAGAATAAATTTTCTTGTTGTTTTTTGGAGGGGGTTTTGTTGAGATGGGTGAACGCAAGAGCAGTCACCATGCGCCCTCTGGGTGTGCGTTTGAGAAATCCTATTTGCATCATATATGGCTCGAGGACGTCTTCTACCGTGCCTGTATCTTCTGAAAGTGCGGCCGCGATGGTTTCTATCCCCACTGGTCCTCCATCGTATTTATCAATAAGAAGGGTAAGTAATCTTCTGTCAGAGCTATCTAGCCCCATGCTATCTACTTCAAACAGTGCTAACGACTTGTGAAGAATTGTTGGAGTGATGATGCCTTCTCCTTCGATTTCTGCGACGTCCCGCACTCGTTTAAGAAGGCGAAGCCCAATTCTTGGAGTCCCTCTGCTACGTTTGGAAAGTTCTTTTTTGGCTTCAGGTTCAAGTGTAACTTCTAGTTTTTTGGCTGCTTGCTCAAGTATAGTTTCCATTTCTGTGGGTTCATAATAGGACAGTCTTTGAATCAGTCCAAACCTGTCGCGCATGGGAGATGAAATTAATCCAACTCTGGTTGTAGCTCCGATGATGGTAAATTGTGGCAGATCGAGGCGAACCGTTCTGGCTGATGGACCTTTGCCTATGACGATGTCTAAGCAATAGTCCTCCATAGCTGGATACAGCATCTCTTCAACTACCTTGTTTAACCTATGAATTTCATCGATAAAGAGTATGTCATGGGGCTCAAGGTTTGTTAAGATTGCCGCAAGATCTCCTGAACGCTCGATAGCGGGGCCAGACGTAACACGAATGTTTACATCCAGCTCTCTGCCTATGATATGGGCAAGCGTCGTTTTCCCTAATCCGGGAGGTCCATAGAGCAGTATGTGTTCTAACGCTTGTTTTCTCTTTTTGGTCGCTGCAATTGCGATAGAGAGCGCGCGCTTCACGTTTTCTTGTCCGGCAAATTCGTTCCAAGAGGACGCGCGAAGAGAGACGAAAAGTTTTTGTTCTTCTGGCGTTAATGGTTCTGCTGCTTTGGTCAATGGTTTTTTCATATTATTTTTGCTTTACCAAGTATGCGTATTGCTTGCTTTATTTTTTCTTCAATGGATGCATCAGGTGGCAATCGACCAATAACGTCACGAATATCTTTAGTTTCAAATCCCATAGATTTTAATGCATCTATAAGTGAGGTTGTCTCACTTGTATCGCTTGAAAGGTCAAAGTCAGTAGTGCTGCCGAGTTTATTTTTCAATTCTATGATAATTTTTTGGGCATTTTTCGTACCTAATCGGGGTACAGCCGTAAAAAACGATACATCATGAGAAATAATTGCTTTTTGTACGGCTTTGGCTCCTCTATCCATCACGGTGAGCGCGGTTTTTGGTCCGACTCCAGAAACAGTGACGAGTAATTCAAACAGCCGTTGTTCTTCAAGAGTTAAAAATCCAAAGAGTTGCAGCGCATCTTCTCGTACATGGGTGTGCGTAAATATGGTAGTTGTAGAGCCAAGTACTAATTTTGCAGCAATAGACGTAGGCATAAAGACGCCGTACCCTACACCATGAATATCAACAACAACTGGATTGGAAGCGTTATATATAATTGTACCGGTAAGTTGTGCGATCATACTCTGGAGAGCTTAGCAGATTTATATGCTTTTTTCCATTTGGTTTTGTAATTTATAAGAGTATGCATGAGTCGCTGCGATGGCAAGAGCGTCACATGTGTCATCGGGTGTTGGAATTTTTTCGAGCTTAAAAATGCGTTGCACCATTTTTCCAATTTGTGCCTTTTGTGCATTTCCTGATCCGCAGATGGTGTTTTTTATCGTCACTGGGCTATATGAGGCAACGGGTAGGTTGGATAGGGAAGAAGCAAGAAGGATTACCCCTCTGGCTTGGCCAACAGCAATGGCTGTTTTGGCATTCGATTCAAAAAATAAATCTTCTACACTGACGACATCTGGCTTAGAAGATTTGATTATTTTACAAAACTCTTTATAGAGCTGTTTTAATCGTAATTCCGCTGTTACCTTTTCTGGCGTTGAAATACAGCCGTATTCTCTTGCACTAAGTACTCCTTTATCTTCTGTAATTACTGCCCATCCGATGCGAGCAGTACCCGGATCTACACCAAGTATACGTACCATAGCTTGTATTATATACTAGAGGTATATGCAGTTGTTTCAATTTATTGGGGCTCTTGTAGGATCAGCGATTGTGGTCGCGACTGCAAGCATCGCGTGGCCTTTGGTGACTTTATCACCCATGCCTCCCGTACTTACAAACGTGCGAAACGTCGTGATACAAACACCATTAGGACAGCAAGCCTCGAGTGTATTAGGAGTTTCTGATCCTTCACAAACGAAACCAATAAACGTATCAGAATTTGTCGCAAGTAAGGCGTCAGAAGCCTTTATGGCGACGAAAGAGTCTATAACAAAATCAGCAACGACGTCCATTCTTACACAGCTTATGACTCGATACAAAGAGCTTCCTGAAGATCAAAAGCGGGTTGTGCGTGCGTCGATCTGTACACAGGAATCTTCTACCCTCATCGAGACTACGCCATAATCCTCATGATAGAATAGCTACATGGATACAAATCTTCTCCATCGGGCAAATGAATTACTTTTAAAACTCGACCCCGAACGAATCCGCAAAGAAGTTCGTGAGTTTGAGGCAGCCTCTATGCATCCAGATTTTTGGAAAGATCATGTGGACGCCACGCAAAAAATGAAAAAGATCTCAGAACTTCAAAAGGAATTGGCGGCTGCAGAGGATTTCGTTTCGCTTATTGAGTTAGGTGACGAAAAGATGTTAGCCAAAGAAATAAAAAAAATGGAATTTACTTTATATCTTAGTGGTCCGTATGACAAAGGGGATGCGATACTGTCTCTTCACTCGGGTCAGGGGGGGACAGAGGCGATGGACTGGACGCAAATGCTTCATCGTATGTATTCTCGATATCTTGAGAAAAAGGGTTGGGAGTGGGAAGAGATGGATATGACGTATGGCGAAGAAGCGGGCTTAAAAAGTATTTCTGTAGAGGTACATGGCAACTATGCATACGGATTCTTAAAAGCGGAAATAGGTGTGCATAGACTGGTACGACAATCACCATTTAACGCAGATAAGCTTCGTCAGACGTCGTTTGCCATGGTCGAAGTATGGCCAATGATTGAAGACAATGATATTGTGGCAATTTCTGAAGATGATCTTCTCTGGGAATTTTATAGAAGTGGTGGAAAAGGTGGGCAAAACGTAAACAAAGTATCTACTGCCGTGCGCCTCACGCATAAGCCATCAGGCATTATTATTACGAGCCAAGCACAACGATATCAGGGACAAAATAGAGAATTTGCATTGAAATTATTGCGAGCTAAGCTGTGGGAAATAGAAGAACTCAAGAGAAAACAGCAGGAAAAATCATTTCGTGGGGAGTATAAGACACCCGGTTGGGGAAATCAGATCCGTTCGTATGTCTTGCATCCTTACCATCTGGTAAAGGACGTTCGTACAGAATACGAAACTGGGGATACAGATCGTGTACTTGACGGGGATATAGAGGATTTTATATTAGCATACTTGAAAAAGTATTCATAAGTAGTGATAATGGATATATGTTAACACCTCTAGATAGTAAACAGGTTCAAGATAGATCAGTGAGTACTAAAAAACTACGAACAATTGTCATCGTTGTGTTTGTTTTGTTGGCCTTTTTGGGTGTGGGTACAGGATATCTTTTAGCTTCAAAAGGGGTAGTAGGTGTTTCGACTACTACTACAGGATCGGCGATAAAAACCGCGACTGTTGTAGGAGTTTCTGATCCTTCTACCTTTAAAGATTGTGCCACAGGAATCCTTGAGAAAGAAGGATTTCAAGGCGAAGGAACGCATAAATTATTGCGAGATGGTGGCCCATCACAAACGGCGTATCTTATTTCTTCTGTGGTAGATATGGATCAATACGTAGGCACGAAGGTCAAAGTATGTGGTCAGACTATGCAAGCTAAAAAAGTCTCATGGTTTATGGATGTCGGTCGTCTTGAAACGTTGTCGCAATGATTGAATTCTTCAATGTCTCCAAATTATATCCTGGGAATGCCTCAGGGATAGTAGATGTATCTGTGAAAATACCGGATGGTGAATTTGTGTTTCTTATCGGACCCTCAGGCTCTGGAAAGACCACATTTTTGCGACTCTTAATTCGTGATTTATTACCTACAGCAGGGACGATTACAGTAGACGATGTAGCACTAGGATTGCTTTCTGCAAGTACGGTACATACGCATAGACGAAAAATAGGGATAGTGTTTCAGGATTTTAAATTACTTACGGATAGAACAGTATATGAAAATGTAGCGTTAGTGAGTGAAATACTAGGAAAGCCCCATCGTGAGATAGAACATGGCGTGATGAACGTGTTGCAACTTGTCGGGCTTTCTGACAAAAGAAATCATTTTCCTATCCAATTGTCCGCTGGTGAAATGCAACGGGCAGCTATAGCTCGTGCTATTGTCGGTGGCCCAAAGATTGTATTAGCTGATGAACCTACGGGAAATTTAGACCCTCAAACAGCGTCTGGTATTTGGGATATCTTAGAAGAGATACACGGTCTGGGCACTACAGTGATTATAGCTACACACAATCAAGATGCAGTAAACAAAATGAAAAAGCGTACTCTGATACTTGATCATGGTACATTGATCTCTGATGAAGCGAAGGGCAAGTATCATATCCTCAAACACGATAAACATGAGCACAAAGGAGGGGATAACAAATGAGGTTGTTTCGTGACGTTGGCACACATATACGACGTTCTCCCTATCAGGCTATGGCTGCAGTGCTTACTATGTTTTTGACGTTTCTTGTGGTCGGAGTGTTTTTTCTAGCGACCGTTGCGTCACTTACTATAATTTCGTATTTTGAAAGTAAACCGCAGCTTACTGTATTTTTTGTACAAAACGCAGGAGAAAAAGAAGCAACGGCGCTCAAAGAGACACTTGATGCGACAGGAAAAGTTGCCTCCACCACGTTTATTTCCAAAGACGAAGCATTAGCTACCTATAAAGAGCAAAATAAAAATGACCCACTTCTTTTGGAAATGGTGACTGCAGATATATTGCCCGCATCTTTGGAAGTTTCAGCAAAAGATCCGACATTTTTGGCTGATTTAGACAAAGTTATCGTGGGAGCGACAGGGGTAGATGAGGTCATTTATCAGAGTGATGTCGTAGACTCCCTATTGTCATGGACCAATGCGATTCGTTTGATTGGTGGTATTTTAGGAGGTTTACTGATTCTGGATTCATTGCTTATCATAGGCACCGTTATAGCGATGAAAATCGCCCTTAAGCGTGATGAAATAGAAATTTTGACACTTGTAGGCGCATCACCGTGGACTATACGCGCACCGTTTATAGTAGAAGGTGGTATCTATGGGACAATTGGAGCATTTTTTGCATCATTATTGGTTACGATGTTACTTCTTTGGCAGCGATATACCATCGTTACATTTTTGGGTAATATACCTTCTATTCAAACAGTGTTGGGAAGTGCAACAAGTATGGTGTTTATCGTATCGTGCTTATCATTTATTATTGCCAATATGGTGGTCGGATTTATCATTGGAAGTTTGGGAAGTGTGATTGCCTTGGCGCGATATTTACGTGATTAACCCGAAAAACGCATGCATGAAGATACGATTTTATTTTTTATGTAGCCTCCTTATTATTCTTTTTTTGGTGTTTGTGCCTTCAGTATATGCCTCTACCATTGAAGAACTGCAGAAAAAAATTTCTGAACTGCAAAACACCGGTAGTAGCTTAACAAAGCAAATTACGTTATTAAATTCCCAGATTACACTTTCAACGCTAAAGCTTGAAGATGCGAAAAAGAAAATAGATATTCTCGAGAAAGAGATTGGTGAGTTAAATGGAGAGATTGATAAGCTTGAAGAGTTAAAAACAAAACGACTTGAGTTGGTACTTCATAGGATACCAGAGACATATAAGAGGAAAAATATTTTTGATTTGGGACAAGTAATATTTAGCAGCAATTTTTCTGAGATTATACGCCGCTCTGTATATCTAATACATTTGCGTGAACAAGATACGCTCATGTATAAACAGTTGCAACTTGCTCAATTTAGTTATAACGAGCGAAAAGATCAACGGGAAAAGAAAAAAAAGGAGCAGATTTCACTTAAAAAGCAATATGAGCAGCATGCAATTGAATTGGCTCAGCAAAAGCGTTCTAAGCAAGTGCTTCTGGATGAGACAAACAGTAGTGAAGTCGTCTATCAACGGCTGCTCGCTCAAGCATTGGCTGAGAAACAAGCGTTGGAACGTGCACTTGTTGATTCAGTAAAGATTGGTCCGGTAAAGAAAGGTGATCCTATTGCATTGTTTGGTAACACTGGCGCTCCAGGATGTTCTACAGGGGCTCATCTTCATTTTGAGTTGCGAAAAAATAATTTTTGGATTGATCCTGGTGGATATCTCTCTTCAAAATCTATTTACGATGATCAAACAAAAAGCAATTGGACGGTCGGGGGCGGTGTTTGGAGCTGGCCACTTCAGGATCCCATTGAGTTGACGCAACGCTTTGGACAAACACCTTGGAGTTATAGGTATCAATATTCGGGAGGAATTCATACGGGGTTTGATATGGTATCACCAAGCACGGTTATTCGTGCTCCTGCAGATGGAGAGCTTTTTTCGTCATCGCAAAGCTGCGGATCCAGTATAATAAAAATTAAATATATTGAGCACGGCGAAGGACTTGTAAGCTTTTATTTGCATGTTCAATAACGTTCTATATGGTTAGTGCGCTTTTATCAGCGTGCATAGTATTATATATATTAGCTTTTCCGTCTTCTGTTTTAGCTGCTACAGTTTCAATTACATCTATACCTTCTGATTTAACAGCATTAACATCTTTTACTTTATCAGCGAGTGCGTCAGGGTTGATTCCAAATGCGCCGTATTTTGCAAAAATTAGGCTGGGCGTTTCAATTACAAGTTTGACAAAGGGACAAACATTTAATTCTTCAAATGACTCTCCAAATGATTGGCTTTCAGATACAGATAGTTATTCATTGTTTTCCCAGATAATAACTGATGGATTCGGAAATTGGTCTGGAGACGCAATCGGTCGTCCTTCTGAAAGTTCTTCCGTTGGAGATAATTATGTTGTGCTTAGATTGCGAAGAACAGATAATTCAACCAATTACGATTCAAGTGGTGTTTTAGTTCATGTTAGCCCAGCACCAACATCAATGCCTACGCCTACTCCAACTCCTACAAATACTCCAACGTCTACAGTAGCACCTTCACAGACGGTAACTCCGTTAACAGTTGTTGCAACGTCTACGTTGACAATAACTTCCACACGCATGGTTACTTCTACCCCAATCGTTAGTGGAAAAATAATCAGTACGAATGTGGTAGAAGACCCTGTTATACTTGGTGTAGAGGATAGAGAAGAAGACATTCTTGAAAGTAGTTCAACGGGCAAAACAAATGATAAAACTAATCAAACAAAGTCTTTCATCATTGCACTGTTATTTATCAGTGCTGGGATAGGGCTATTTGCCATCGCGAGTCTTCTCACAAAGGTAGACATATGCAAAAGAAAAGAAAAAAAGTAGGATCTTATGTTTTTCAAACATTTTTTTCTTGGGGACCGGTGTTTGTTTGGATGAGCATTATATTTCTTCTTTCTACACGACAGCGTTTAGTCGTGTCAGATGAGTACGTATGGAATTTTTTATTTTTCAAAACGCTTCACGTGATAGAGTATGCAATACTTTTTCTCCTTTATGTCCGTGCGATACACCGTACTATCGACATGGAGCCAGTACATTATTTTAGTGCATTTTTATTGACTCTTTTTTATGCGATCAGTGATGAGGTGCATCAAATGTTTGTTCCGACTCGTGAGGGAACGATCCGTGATGTTATAATTGATGGTATTGGAGCACTTATCGTATGGATTTTCCTATACACAGTATTACCAAAAGCGCCGAAGAAACTGAAAGAATTGGTGAAATATTTGGGGCTTCCTATTTAAAAGAGAAGGAGAACGTCACACTCCCTCATCTCATTTTATGTATTGGTGAATTGGGGAGTGGTAAAACTACATTCGTTCGAGCAGTAGCGAAAGGACTCGGTATTACGACTCGCCTGCTCTCCCCTACATATATTATTGTACGACGTTATATTATTTCAAAACTATCCAAAGAAAGTTTTTTGTATCATTTAGATTTATATCGCGTGCAAAAAGACCAAGATGCGGAAAGCATCGGTATTCATGAAATGCTTAATGATTCTCGATCAATCACCGTTATAGAATGGCCAGAACGGACGAGTAGATTACTGTTGCTGCCTCGCATTGAATGTAGATTTAGCACGCTTGAGGATAACAAACACGAAGTAACTATACAGCGCATAGTAACGAATAAACTTTGACCACTACAAAATATACGCGCTATAGCGTGTATATTTTGTAGCACGTTTATGAATAAAGGAATCAATAAAGATGTAGTAAAGGCTATACAAGTGCTTAACGATGGGGGCATTGTCATATTTCCTACAGATACGGCGTTTGGCATTGGATGTAGAATTGATAATCACGATGCTGTGGATCGATTATTCCAATTGCGTAAAAGACCCCGCACACAAGCTTTGCCCGTGCTCGTCAGCAGTGAATCTATGGCACTTCCTTACTTTACTTCCCCATCCAATGTTGTGCGACATCTAATGAAAACATATTGGCCGGGTGGTCTTACAATTATCGCACCGTGTGATGTACATAAGGTTTACTCCCCTATTCGTGGAGGTACTAAAGCTGTCGGATTACGCATGCCGAATTATGAAGTCACGCTGTCTATGATTAGCAGTGTGGGCGTTCCCATTGTCGGACCGTCTGCTAATTTTCATGGTAAAAAAACACCATTTACGTTTAACGATCTTGATGAAGCGCTTGTAAAGTTGGCAGATTTTGTACTTATAGGCGATTGTTACGGCACTTCTTCGTCAACAGTAGTTGATTGTACAATTGAGCCATATACAATTGTTCGACGGGGCGCTGTCTTATTGCCATGAAAAAATCTATTGTCATCCTTTCTATCGATACAACAGATGCCTCAGCGTTGACTGTAGCGGTAAACGTGAACAATATAGAATATACAGTAAAAGAAGATACGGGAACGCTTCGTTCTTTGAAATTATTACCCTTATGTACAGAAATGTTGTCAGCACATAACTGTACATGGCAGGATATCACTGGTATTTATATTGTAAATCACGAAGGATCGCTTACCATGTTGCGTGTCGGGTTTTCTGTTGCTAACAGTTTAGGGTTTCTCTTAGGAGTGCCAGTAAACGGGTTGCCGGCTATGGAAAATGTGCATCCAAAGTATGGCCATTCTACCTATCTTGATAAACCTCTTAAAGAGTAGGTATGATGGATACACGTGGCCTTTATGAAATTGTTTCATCTTCTTTATCATTTCGTCATTCCTCATTCAGGAAATAATCACAGAGCGAAAGCGCTTGCCCATGATGCCCTTTTTGCGTATGCGCTTCTTTTTATGGTGTTTAATTTAGGTTTGCGTGTCATTCATGGCACATTGCCTGACGTGTTGGGATACGCAACGGATATAAGAGTAGAGCAGCTATTACATGATACAAATGCCAAAAGACAAGAAGCTGGACTCTCGCCCCTTGTTTTAAATAGCAGCCTTTCTCAAGCTGCTTCTGACAAAGCATCTGATATGTTTCGTAATAATTATTGGGCGCACAATAGTCCAAGTGGCAAAACTCCATGGGATTTTATTATTCAATCTGGGTATAAATATACATTGGCAGGAGAAAACCTTGCAAAAAATTTTCAAACAAGTTCAGGAGTGGTAGAAGCGTGGATGAATTCCCCAACGCATAGAGATAATATTATTAAATCTGGGTATCGGGAGGTAGGATTTTCTGTAGTGAATGGCACCATATTAGGCGAAGAAACTACATTGGTCGTTCAGATGTTTGGTACATCAAATGGTCAAGTAGCCGTGAGTATTCCAAAAGTACAAGCTTCTTCCCCAGTAGTAAAACCAGTAGAGGTGGGGCCAGAGCCTGCAGTCATATCCAGCGCGGTTCAAGAGACGCCACTTATAAATTTGGCATCAGTTTCCAAAGAAGTGGTTTTTATATTTGTAGGCCTTCTTATGGGTATTATGGCGCTTGATGCGTATGTGGTATCTCGGCAAGGTGTCGTACGGTTAGCAGGGCATAATGTCGCCCATATTATATTTTTAGCTAGTATGCTTGCGGGTAGCTTATTTATGATGCGAGGAACGCTGGTATGAAAAAAGAGTCTATATTTCATGGGGGTATTCTTTGTTTTATTCTTATGGGTGGCGTGTATATGTTTTATTTGACGCGAGGAAATATAGGGACACAACTGTTTGTTGGATTTTGTACGACTGTGGCGTATATTTTTTGGGGTATTATTCATCATATGATTGTCGGGAATCTTCATAGAAAAATTGTGATAGAATATATCCTCATTGGTGCTATAGCACTCGTTTTGATGTTGACGTTGTCGCTTTAGTGAAAGGAGTATCAATATGAAAGGTGTCATTTTAGCAGGAGGATTAGCTACGAGACTTCGGCCATTAACATTGGTTACGAATAAACATTTGCTTCCGGTATACAACAAGCCGATGATATATTATCCATTGGAAATGATGAAAAAGGTGGGGATGAAAGAAGTGCTTCTTGTGACAAGTGGCGATCATGTGGGAGATTTTGCAAATCTATTAAAATCTGGCGATGAGTTCGGTTTCAGGCTTTACTACGCTATACAAAATAATCCGACGGGCGGAATAGCTGATGCGATGGCGTTGGCAGAAGAATTTTCTCACAATCAATCAGTGCTTGTCATATTGGGAGATAATATCTTTAATTTTGATTTGAAAGCATCAATTGATCGGTTTGAACAATCCCAAAAAAAGGAAAAAAAGGCAGCTATGGTATTTGGCGTAAAGAGAAGTACTGATGTGAGACAATATGGTGTTATCGAAATGGATCCGAGTGGTAAGGTGATCTCTATAGAAGAAAAACCTGAGAACCCCAAATCTGATATCGTACAAACTGGTATTTATGCGTATGATCAGCAGGTGTTTGACATAGTCAGGAAATTAAAACCATCAGATCGTGGCCAACTTGAAGTTACAGATGTAAATAACGTGTATCTATCTGAGGGCGCGTTATCATGTGAGCTTATAGACTGGTGGGTCGACGCGGGCACATCGCATGATGAACTATTATTAGCTAATGTTCAAGTAGCAGAGCGCGTAAAGGAGGGGAAGTTTTCTTAACATGAAACTATTTGTGACTGGTGGAGCCGGATTTATAGGAGCTAATTTTATTCATTATTGGCTTCGTGAACATCCTGCAGATCAAATTACCAATTTTGATGCGTTGACGTACGCAGGAAATTTAGAAAATTTAATAGATGTTGAGCATAATCCCTCGTACCACTTTGTCCACGGTAATATTTGTAACGCTTCTGAGGTAACGCAGGCGATGGTAGGCGTTGATACAGTGGTCCATTTTGCGGCGGAGAGCCATGTGGATCGTTCGATACAGGATGCAGCACCATTTATCGCGACAAATGTGATGGGTACGCACGTATTATTGGAATCAGCGCTTCAAGCAAAAGTAACTCGTTTTCATCATGTTTCGACGGATGAGGTGTTTGGATCACTCAAACTATCTGATATGAATACTTTTGATGAACGAACACTGTATGACCCCAAAAGTCCTTATTCTGCAAGTAAGGCCTCCTCAGATCATTTGGTTCGCGCATACCATTATACATACGGGTTACCGATTTCTATCACAAATTGTTCAAATAATTATGGCCCGTATCAGTTTCCCGAAAAACTTATTCCTTTAGCGATTACAAATATTATAGAAGGGAAACGTGTTCCTATATATGGAGACGGTAAAAATGTACGAGATTGGTTGTATGTAGAAGATCATTGTCGAGCTATCGATCTGGTGCTTACTAAAGGTAGGGTTGGCGAAACGTATTGTGTCGGTGGGATGAATAATGATATGAATAATCTTACCATCGTTTCAAAAATAGTGTCACTTCTTGGAAAGAATATCGATATAATTGAATTCGTCAAAGATCGATTAGGGCATGATCGCAAATATGCCGTCAATTGGGAAAAAATACATAAAGAATTAGGGTGGCAGCCTATGCACGATTTTGATTCATGGCTGAAAAAAACCGTCGAATGGTACAAAAGTAATCAAAGTTGGTGGCACCGCGTGAAGTCAGGCAAGTATCAAGAGTATTATAAGAAACAATATACACAATCTTCAACTTAATCGTCATGAAAGTAATAGGAACAGGATTATCAGGTCTTATTGGTTCAAGAATTGTTGATCTTTTATCTTCTCGTATACATTTTGAACATTTAGCTCTTGAAAACGGCCTTGATATTACAAATCACACAGCCGTATTTGAAGCAATAAGCGGAAGCACTGCTTCGTGGGTGTTGCATCTTGCAGCGTATACTGATGTACAAGGAGCAGAAAATGAACGCGGGAAAGGAAAAGATAGTGTAGCATGGCGGGTGAATGTAGAAGCAACGAAAAATATAGTTGAAATTTGTCATACTACAAGAAAACATCTTCTTTATGTCGATACTGATTACGTTTTTGATGGAGTAAAAAAGTCCTACGATGAGCAGGATACGCCAAATCCCAAAGGATGGTATGCGATTACAAAAACAGAAGGAGAGAAACATGCACTGTCTTTAGGAGAGCATGGATTGGTTATCAGGATAGCAAATCCATATAGAAGTGGATCATCTGGGCTTGTGATGAAAATGGATTTTGTGCACAAGATGATAGATCGTTTTAAGAAAGGCGAAGTTATAGTAGCCCCGACCGATCAACTGCTTGTTCCGACATTTGTTGATGATATTGCGTATGCAATTTTGAAGTTATTACAATTAAATGCTGATGGTATATATCATGTAGTAGGAAGCGACGCAGTCTCGCCTTTTTCGGTCGCGACAGAGATTGCAAAAGTATACGGATTTGATTCTTCGTTAATAAAAAAAACCACTTTTCATGAGTACTTTTTTAACCGAGCGCCTATTCCGCAATACGCAGCGTTATCAAATAAAAAGCTTCAAGCTCTTGGCGTGTCTATGAAAACATTTCATGATGGACTTTCTTTGATGAAAGAGCAAGAGTGTACAATGTAGACTAAATTTCTTATACTTACTATTATGACAATTACTTTTGTGGGGCATGGATATGTAGGGCTTGTGACTGCAGCTGTATTTGCAGAGCTTGGCAACACAGTATGGGTCGTAGGAAGAACGTTTGAAAAAATTGAACGGTTAAAAAATGGTGACCCGATTATTTATGAACCAGGATTATCAGAGGTGTTGAAGAGAAATTTAAAAGCTGGCCGGCTTCTTTTTACCCTCGATTATAAAATAGCAGTTGAGAAGTCTTCTATTATTTTTATCGCGGTTGGTACACCACCTAAGGAAACCGGTGAAGCAGATCTTTCTAGCGTTTTTACTGCAGTAAAAGAAATCGGTAAGAATATCGTAGGATACAAAGTAGTAGCGACTAAAAGCACCGTGCCTCCAGGAACTGGTAAAAAAGTATTAGCACTGTTGCAATCCGTTCTTCCTGATGGGGGTTCTGTCGCCGTTGCATCTGTTCCAGAATTTTTGCGCGAAGGTTCAGGGCTTTTAGATACACTTCATCCAGATCGTGTGGTCATAGGAACGACATCTGATCGCGCACGCGATCTTCTTTTGGAGCTTCATAAACCCATAGATGGCAAAGTGGTGTTTTGTAATGTTGAAGCCGCAGAGCTTATCAAATATGCGTCAAATTCTATGTTGGCTACCAAAATTTCTTTTGCAAATGCGATTGCACTTCTCTCTGAGAAAGTTGGTGCAGATGCCGAAAAAGTATTGGAAGGAGTTGGGCTTGATAGACGTATTGGTCGAAGCTTTATGTATCCTGGGGTTGGTTTCGGTGGGAGCTGCTTTCCTAAAGATGTAAAGGCACTGATAGCGCTTTCTAAGGATTGTGGTTATGATTTTTCGCTTCTTAAAGAGGTGTCAAAGATAAACAAAGCTATGCGAGAGCATTTTGTGGCAAAGATCATTAAACATTTTGGCGGAGATCTGAAAGGCAAAAAAATTGCTGTACTGGGATTGGCTTTTAAGCCTGATACGGATGATTTACGTGATGCGCCATCGCTTGAGATTATTGACGCACTGGTCAAAAAAGGCGCTGATATCCGAGTTTTTGATCCGATCGCGTTAGAAAATGCGAAGAGACAATTACATACAACTGTTTCGTATGCCAAAGATGCCTATGACGCAGCCCACGATGCACAAGCTGTTGTAATCGTGACTGAATGGAATGAATTTAGGCAACTTGATCTTGTGCGTCTAGCCAAAGGTATGAAAGATTTGGTATTATTTGATGGTCGCAATATTTATGAACCGTCTCGCGTGCGGGAACTCGGATTTATGTACTATGGTGTAGGCAGAATGTGACGATGTCTTCGTCGTTATCTTGAGCGTAGTGAAAGACCTATTTAAAAGGAGGCACATGAAAAAAGTATTAATTACAGGCATAACAGGGTTTGTCGGCAGTCACTTGGCTGAATATTTAGTGACACAAAAAAATGTGCAACTGTATGGGTTGTATAGACATAGAAGTATTGTTGATCATATAGAATCTATCAAAGATAAGATTGTATTAGTCGATGCAGATCTGATGGATTCGCATAGTCTTTACACGACTATTGCCGAAATGAAACCAGATGTAATTTATCATCTAGCGGCGCAGTCGTTTGTACCCACATCGTGGGGATCTCCTGCAATTACATTAGAAGTTAATATCGTCGGATCAGCAAATCTTTTTGAAGCAGTCAGACGAGCGAGCATTGATCCTGTTATCCAAATAGCATGTTCTTCTGAGGAGTATGGAATGGTGTATCCCAATGAAGTGCCCATAAAAGAGACGAATCCGTTGCGTCCCCTTTCTCCATATGCAGTGTCTAAAGTCGCTATGGATTACTTGGGTTATCAGTACTTTGAGTCTTATAAATTACGTATAGTGAGAACTCGCGGCTTTAACCATACAGGGCCAAGAAGAGGTGAAACGTTTGCAGAGTCCACATTTTCAAAACAAATAGCGCTTATTGAAAAGGGTAAGCAGGAGCCAGTTATTTTTGTAGGAAACCTAGAGGCGGAACGTGACTATACTGATGTGCGTGACATGGTCAGAGGCTATGCGCTTGCTGTTGGTAAATGTGATCCAGGTGAAGTGTACAATATTTGTACTGGTAAAGCATTTAGGATGAGAGCGGTTCTTGATATGTTGCTTTCCTTTTCAACGGTTAAAGTGGAGGTTAAACAAGATCCGGCTAGAATGCGACCATCAGATGTCCCCATATTAATTGGAGATAATTCTAAGTTTGTCGCAAAAACTGGTTGGAAGCCAGAAATCCCCTTTGAGAAGACCATGAAAGATCTTCTTGATTATTGGAGAGCGCGCGTTTAACGCTTAATCCATATGAATGCAGTTATAATTTTACCGACGTATAACGAGCGGGAAAACATCCTAACCATGTTGGAAACTATCACGTTGGTGATAAAGAGTATTCCACAGATCAATTTTTCAATTCTTGTAGCAGATGATTTGTCGCCAGATGGCACTAAGAATGCGGTATTGGCATTTCAAAAGTTACATAAAAATGTATATGCCCTTTCTGGGAAAAAAGAAGGATTGGGAAAAGCGCTTCTTCGAGGTATGGCATACGCAGTAGAAACGTTACATGCAGATATTTTAATCCAGATGGATGCAGATAGGTCACATGACCCCAAAGTATTGCCTCAATTTATTGAAAAGCTTACCAACGGATATGATTTTATTGTAGGAAGCCGATATATTAAAGGAGGCTCGATTCCAGAGAATTGGGGAATTCACCGAAAAATATATAGCGTAATAGGGAATACATTTGTGCGGTTTGGATTAGGTAAAAGTCAAGTGCACGACTGGACAGGCGGGTATCGCGCTTTTCATAAATCATATTTTATTAAAGCAAAAGAGATAGTTTCGCCATACAGCGGATATGTTTTTCAGATTGCTTTTCTTTATGCGTCTTTAGAAAATGGTGCGAGAGTGGGAGAGGTTCCAATTGCGTTTACGGATCGTAAGTTCGGTCATTCAAAAATTGCACCACTAGAGTATATTCTCAGCATCATCAAATTTGTTTTCGTTTCACGTTTCAGATCGCTTATGAGAGGAGCTTTCCCTAGATTTGCTGTCGTTGGAGGGATAGGATTTATCATTAATACTATAATTCTTGAGGTTGTCGTTTACTATGGATTTCATCCTGCGATGGGTAGCGGAATCGGTGCTGAGTTTGCAATTATTTCTAATTTTATATTAAATAATGCATGGACATTTAAACATAAAAAAATTTCAGGATTGCGTACAATCCCTAAGTTTATTCAGTTTAATCTTGCGGCATTTGGAGGACTCCTTATTCAGTCGTCAACTGTGCTTTTCGGCACAAATATCACGGGGAGAGAGACGTACTTTTTTTGGTACATACTTGGCGTCAGCATTGGGCTTTTTTGGAATTACATCATGTATTCTCGTGTAGTTTGGAAATCAAAATAATTAGTTATTACATGAAGCGATTTTTTTTCAATCATTGGCATCATGTACTCCTCGTGTGTATTGTCCTCGTGGCGGCATATCTTCGATTGTATAAAATTTCTGAGTACATGACATTTTTGGGAGATGAAGGTAGGGATATGCTTGTAGTAAAACGCATGATAGTTGATCATAAATTTACACTTCTGGGTCCGACTGCTTCTGTAGGAGGTTTTTTCTTAGGACCTATTTATTATTATTTTATGTTGCCATTTGTGTGGGCTTCAGGATTAAATCCAGCCGGAGCCGCAGTTATGGTTGGATTATTTGGTATAGCGACGGTCATCTTACTATATAAGGCAGGAAAAGATATGTGTGACGTGTCCGTGGGGCTTATCGCTTCATTGTTGTACAGCGTATCGCCTGTAATCATTGCGTATTCTCGATCATCGTGGAATCCAAATATCGTTCCATTTTTTGCGTTAGCACTGATGTACTTACTATGGTTGACAGATAAACAGATGTCAAAGAGATCACTATTTTTAATAGGACTTGTTTTAGGAGTTGGAATACAGCTTCATTATTTATTCCTGTTTTTATTTTTTGTCGTGGGCGCGTGGTTTCTTTTGTACGGCAGAAGTAAAAATAATTTTATAGCATATGGGTTTGGGGCATTAGGATTTCTCTTGGGTTACGCGCCATTTTTGGCATTTGAGTTGCGTCACGGTTTTCCTAATACGATCTCTATCGCACGCTTTTTACTTGCGGGAAATGATACTGGATTTTTATGGTCTAAGTTTATAGCGATAGTTACAGATGTATCTTATCGATTGTTTGGTCGCCTCATCTTTCGATTCCCCCCACCTGAGCAACTTGTGAGTCTGCCTCTGGTAAGTCGCATCGTGTGGGAGAGTATTATAAAATTTTCTCTGTGGTCATCCGTATCGCTGGTTGTTTGTTATTGTATAGGGTTTCTTCGTCCAGCATGGGTAAAAAAGGGTGACTCAAGTAAAACGTGGCTGCGATCAATGGTACTTCTTGCACTGTGGTTTTTTATCCCATTAGTGTTATTTGGTTTTTATAAAAAAGGAATCTATGATTATTATTTCGGCATTTTTTTCCCGTTGCCCTTCTTATTTGTGGCCATACTACTTCGGGTTCTTGGGAGTTTTCGTATCGGAATAGTCGCAGCGAGCTTATTGTTAAGCGTACTGGTTAGTTTTAATTGGGAAGGAAGACCATTTAAAGCTCTTCCGAATAATCAACTTGCGCAAGCAAAAATGATTGCGAAAGCGGCATTCGACAAGGCAGAAGGTAAGCCATTTAATTTTGCGTTGCTTGCCAATTTTAATTCGGATCATGTGTATAGATACTTTTTTGAGATTTGGGGAAATGCTCCTGTTGCCATACAATGGCCTCAAGTAGATCCAGAGAGAAAATCCATTACGGATCAGCTTATCGTTATTTGTGATTTACCAGAATGTAAGCCGTTGGGACATCCATTGTGGGAAATAGCTGGTTTTGGTCGTGCAGAATTAGTCGGTGAGTGGCCTGTTTCTTTTGTGCGTATAATGAAGTTAGTACATATAGGGGATCAGGAGAAAGTCAAATGAACAAGCTATATTTGTCGGTAGTCATACCATGTTTTAACGAAGAAACCAATATTAGACTCGGATGTCTTGATAAGGTAGTAAGATACCTAGAAAGCCAACATTTTACATGGGAGGTAATTGTCGTCGACGATGGATCAAGTGATCAATCTTCTAGACTTCTTGATGCCTTTGTAAAAGCAAATACAGGTTTTTTGGTTATACATAATGCTCATCTTGGGAAAGCGGGCACGGTGATAACTGGTATGCTTCATGCTAAAGGACAGATTGTATTGTTTTCTGATCTTGATCAAGCAACACCTATGTCTGAACTCACAAAATTATTGCCCTTTTTTGAGAAGGGCTATGATATCGTGATTGGATCAAGAGATAGAGAGCGTCTTGGTGCTCCCTTTTCTCGAGTGATTATGGCGAGAGGGTTTATGATGCTCCGATCGCTTATTTTAGGATTACGGGGGATTACTGATACGCAATGTGGGTTTAAGGCATTTCGGCGTGAAGTTTCAACGAAGATATTTGAGAAGCTTTCCCTGTATAACACTACCTCTAGAGTCGATGGTCCGATGGTGACTGCCGGATTTGATATAGAAGTGTTATTTTTAGCCAAAAAGTTTGGGTACAAAATTAAAGAAGTTCCTGTCGAATGGCATTATGTTGAAACACGGAGGGTCAATCCCATAAAAGATTCTATTCGGGGACTTGTTGACATTGTGCATATTCGAATAAACGCATTTCAAGGAAGATATACATAGTAAAAATAAGGAATGGCGAACAATAAAATTGTCGGTTTAATTATTATAGGGTATGTTATCGCTATTGCAGCGCTTTTTTTGTATTCCTATACGCAAGTTGACTTAAATTTAACGCTTTCCCGTGCAAGTGTCGTGCAGACTGTACAAAAAAATTTTCAATACGTAGGGTTTTATCAGCGGCCTCTTTCAACACTTCTTTATGTTGGTATCATCGTTTTTCTGTTCGGATTATATTTGGCGGCGTTTACACTGGTGCAAAAAAAGATATTGGATCGAAAGAGTATTTGGTTGACCGTGTGTATTATCGTATGTATACTCATTTTTTCCTATCCAGCGGCTTTTTCTTATGATTTTTTCAATTATATGTTTACTGCAAAAACGATACTTGTGTATCACAAAAGCCCCTACGAGGTCACTCCGCTTATGTTTGTAGGTATAGATCCTTGGGTAAATTTTATGCGATGGACGCATTTATCAAGTGCATATGCGCCATTATGGATATTATTATCACTAGTCCCGTATCTCTTAGGATTCGGATATTTTATTTTGATTATGATTAATATGAAAGTTTTGGTAGCGTTATTTTATCTTCTCGCATGCAGGATGATTGAAAAAATTCTTCTTCTTAAGCGTCCTCAAGAAGCGACTATTGGTCTTTGTTTGTTTGCTCTTAATCCTCTTATTATTGTGGAGACCTTAGTAAGTTCCCATAACGACATTGTGTTGTCAGCGTTTGTTCTCGTCAGTCTTTGGTATGTATATAAAAAGGATATGACGTTAGCGTGGTTCTGGCTTTCTATGTCAATTGCCGCGAAATTGATGACCATGACACTCGTGCCTCTTTTTGTGCTGAAAAAAAATATTTGGTGGATGCTTTTGGCAATGATAGCTGGGCTTATAATCGTGGTTATAAGGCGAGAATTTTTACCGTGGTATTTTGTGTGGATATTGCCATTTATAGCTTTGCAGCCATCACATAAAGGTATTGTATTAGCATCAGTAATTCTTTCTTTTGGCTTGCTCATTTCTTATGCTCCGTATTTATATATCGGAAGCTTTACCTCAGAGGGGCAGATAGTAAAAACAAGTATTATCTTTATTGCGGTGATAAGTGCTATTTTTTCATTGTTAGCGGCCTCTTTACCTCCACCATCGTTAAAGAGATCATAAACATAAATGGAACCTTGTGCGGGTTTGCGTGTAGTGTCTTTGATTGGATATAATGAGCCTATGGAGTTTACTAAGAAGCGTGTCGTTTTGTTTATTTTTGGAGCCCTCATTCTTCTAGCCGTTTATGCGATTACGAGGCTTACTAATCTGTCAGCCCTGCCAATATTTACTGATGAAGCAATTTATATACGGTGGTCTCAAATAGGTACGCAGGATGCAAACTGGCGATTTATATCATTAACAGACGGCAAACAACCCATGTTTACATGGATCATGATGATTCTATTGCGATTCATACACTCTGATCCACTGCTTGTGGGACGTTTTACATCAGTGCTTTCTGGAATAGGCACGATTATAGGGATATGGGCGGTCGGATATTCTTTATTTTCAAGTAGGGTCGCATGGGCAGCTTCTTTACTTTATTTGATTTCTCCATTTACTCTCCTGTATGACCGTTTAGCGTTATACGACTCGATGGTTTCCATGTTTTCCGTGTGGAATTTGTATTTGGCAGTTGTACTTGTTTCAAGACTGCGACTTGACACAGCGTTGCTACTGGGTTTGTTTTTGGGTCTCGGGATGTTGAATAAAAGTTCTGGATTTTTGAGTCTGTATTTGTTACCATTTTTATTGGTATTATTTGATTGGAAAAAAGACAAATTGTTTATTCGATTGCTTCGCTTGTTTAGCTTAATTGTTATTGCAGCATTTCTTTCACAAATTATCTATAGTGTATTACGGCTTTCACCATTTTTTCATATAGTCGGACAAAAGGATAATGTGTTTTTGTTTTCCGTGCGAGAGTGGCTTACACAACCATTTCGTTTTTTGGTTGGTAATTTGCGCGGTATGTTTGATTGGTTGCGATCATATCTTTCTTTGCCGGTATTTATTACGGTATTTGCGCCGTTATTTTTTATTACTCCCAAGTGGCGAGAGAGGATGCTTTTGTACATTTGGGGGGGGGCTCCATTTGTGGCTTTGGCTACAGTTGGAAAAGTTTTGTACCCTCGATTTATCCTATTTATGACTATTCCGCTTTTTATTATCGCAGCGGATGCGATTGTACGAATGTGGGATAGGATAAAAAGTCCCTTGCTAAGGTTAATTTTTATACTTATGCTCGCGGTTCCCAGCATGATAACAAGTTTTATGATCATTGTAGATCCTTGGAATGCGCCCTTACCGTTTTCTGATAGATCACAATATTTAGAGGATTGGCCTTCTGGATGGGGCATACCTCAAGTAGTATCGTTTTTGCGAAACGAAGCGTCACTTCATCATATCAGCGTATATACGGATGGTACATTTGGATTATTGCCATATTCGCTTGAAATATATTTGGTTTCAAATCCTAATGTCAACATTGTTGGAATTTGGCCTTTACCAGATAGTTTGCCGCCACAGGTTCTTGATGCCGCAATAAAAGAGCCTACGTATCTTGTGTTAAATCAGAAGCAAACTCCTCCTCTTGGTTGGAATCTTACTCTTGTGGGAGAGTACAAAAAGGGACGGCGAACAGGGCAATACATGAGACTGTATAAGGTAGAGCTACCATTTCCATCTGTCTTATGAAATCTCACAAGAATACTTACGCGTGGATTGGGATTATAGGCGTGATTATTGCCTCCTTTGTTTTATTGTGGCCGCTAGGTAAGAGTGGATTTTTTATTACGGATGATGGAGACTGGATGATAATTCGTTTGTCCGCGTTTTATCAAAGTTTGGTGGGAGGTCAATTTCCAGTAAGATTTTTAGGTCGTTTAAATCATAATTACGGGTACCCTGTCGCCAATTTTTTGTATCCAGGATTTTTATATGTTGGGTCTTTTATAAGACTTTTCGGGTTTACCTATGTTGATGTGGTGAAAATAATTCTAGTACTTTCCGTTGTAGGGTCAGGTAGTTTTCTTTATGTTACTCTCAAAAAGAAATATGATACGCTTTCGTCATTTGGTGGAGCTGTGTCATATATTTTGAGTCCATATGTGGTTTTCGATCTTTTCAAAAGAGGATCTGTGGGTGAGATCTTTGCATTTCTTCCTGCCAGTGTATTATTTTTTGGCATTCTAGGAGATATTACTTGGATAATTCCAATAGCTACGGCTCTTCTAATAGTAAGTCATAATTCTTTGGCGCTTTTGTTTCTGTGTGTTTCATTTGTTTTTGCGTCTCTAAGTACCAGACGTTGGGTTTACTTTAGAGGCATGGTGATTGGTGTCGGTATGTCAACCTTTTTTTGGCTACCAGCATTATATGAGAGGCGATATGTATTGTTTGACAGCGTTAGTATTTCTGACCCATATGCGTATTTTATGACGCTTCTCAATTGGCAGCTTCTTGGCGTAGGTGCTGTTGCATCCTTTTTAGTTTTAGTTTCTAGGGCCCATAAGTTTACTGTTTTTGAAAAATGTGCAGCAGTAATTACATTGGTGTCTGTCATTTTTTCGCTTTCCTTAAGTAGAATCATATGGCAATGGGTACCTATGCTTGCCTCCTTTATTCAGTTTCCGTTTAGATTATTATCGGTAGTATCGTTCGTTGGTGCATTTTCAGTTTCTGCGTTGCTGCAAGTACTAACAAAAAAGAATAGGGTAGCCCTCGTATTCGCGCTCTTTTGTGTTTTGTTCTATACCACCGTGCGGTATCAACAGTCTATTTATTATGTAGATCGTACCGAAGGATACTACAGCACAAACGAAGGGACGACCACAGTAAAAAATGAATTTATGCCACGATGGGTACAAACATTACAAACGACGAGAGCGAATCAAAAAGTCGAAGTACTATCTGGTGACGCAGTATTTACTTCTATCAAAGAGACATCGCAGCGAATAGACGGTTTATTAGAGGTGGAGGCTAAAAGCACAATACAAATAAATACCATTTATTATCCAGGATGGGGCGTAACCCTCAATGGTGTACTTATCCCTGTTGAGTATGATAATCCATATGGCCTTATGCATCTTACAGTTCCTAAAGGTAGTTATAAGTTTGAAGCATCATTTCGTGAGACGGGGTTTCGATTGATCACTGACGTAGTATCCCTTATATTTGGCATCATATATTTAACGGGGATGATACGATCACGATTAAGATTATGAAAAAAATCGTAATTCTTTTTGCAGTAATTCTACTTTCTCTTTTTGGTATACGATCACTTTACGGATCATCGTACTTTCCTATGCATGATGATGCCCAAGTTGGGCGTGTCGTTTCTATGGCGCGTGCGCTTGCAGATGGTCAGTTTCCCGTGCGTTGGGTAAACGATTTAGGGTACGGTTTTGGATATCCATTGTTTAACTTTTATGGTCCGTTACCTTACTACATAGGTGCAGTATTTTATAATCTTGGATTTGATGCGTTGACTGCGACCAAGTTGATGATGGGGATTGGTATTGTTTTAGCACCCATTTTGACATTTCTAGTCCTCGAGCCGTTTTTTGGAGTGGTGGGCGCCGCCGTGTCCGCAATGTTATTTATGTATGCGCCATATCATGCGGTGCAATTATTTGTGCGTGGCGCAGTGGGAGAACTCTACGCCACAGCATTCCTGCCTCTTCTTTTTTACGGTTGTGTGGCGCCATTAAGTGGAAAGAATAATCATAGAACTGTTGCAATTGGGGCACTTGGAGTAGCGCTTATTATCATGTCCCATACGATTTTAGGTTACGCATCTTTCATGTTTTTCGGAGCATGGATTGGTGCTTATGCCTTGATTTCGTTTATACAAAAAAAGCTCTCTGTAGAAAAGCTCATTTCCTACGGATTACAGATTGGGATTGGATTGTGTTTGAGTGCATTTTTTTGGCTCCCTGCTTTTCTTGAAATGGGATACACAAGCGTATCAGGACAGATTGGTGCGACTGCTGATTTTAGATCGCATTTTGTATGTGCTTCGCAGCTTATGTATTCGCAGTGGGGGTTTGGAGGTTCCGTACCTGGGTGTATTGATGGCATGTCCTTTAAACTTGGCGTTATACAGATAGTACTTTTGTTTTATGCAGTCTTTATGTATTGGGGCAATCGATATAAGCCCTCAATAAAATCGTCACTATTGATAGTAGGAGTTCTTATTACATTGGTGTCTTTGTTTATGCTGTTACCCGTATCGTCCTTTCTATGGGATAAATTGCCGAATTTTTCTTACATTCAATATCCATGGAGATTATTAAGTTTCGTGGCATTCGGTATAGCTGTTTCAGGCGGATTTTGTTTTATAAATAGCGCATCTTTAATGAGACGCATTTTTGCGATTGTGGTTATCGTACTGGTGCTCATCGCAAATTATGATGAGTTTTACCCACAGCGACTGATCTATAGACCTGCCAGTGAGTATGAGACTCAAGAAGAATTACGGCTGAGAGTATCCAAAATATCAGACGAATATTTGCCTGCAGATGTCCTCGTAGCAAGAACTGCATCGTTTGTTACCAAAGATCTTGTAAAAGGTGAACAGCCAATTGCAACACAAAGTAGTGTCGAAAAGTCTCATTACATTAAAGTAGTTGTAACATCGACGGCTAATCAGAGTATTGAAATAGCAAAAGCGTGGTTTCCCGGTTGGAGGTACTTTGTAAATAATGTTGAGGTACCACCACGTATCATTGACGGTTTTCCTAACCTAAATGTATTAGCAGGCGTAAGAGTGATAGAATTACGACTATTCGATACTCCGGTACGGCGATTTTCAAATGTGATAAGTTTGGTAACAGGATTTCTCTGTATTGTATTCTATATTCGATATGAAAAAAATAACTCTTGACATTGTGCTGCCCGTTTATAATGAAGAAAAAGAGCTTTCTGACAACGTTGAAACGCTTGTTTCATTTGTTGGTTCACACATGAGAGAAATAAGTACAAACATAATCATTGCAGACAATGCATCCACAGATGCTACCTATGCTATAGCTAAACGTTTATCTTTAAAATATCCTACAGTGAAAAGTGTTCATTTTGGTGAAAAGGGGAGAGGCAGAGCTGTAAAAAAAGTATGGTTGTCAAGTAAGGCGCAATTTGTCTCATATATGGACATTGATTTATCCAGCGACTTACGACATCTTCCACCACTTATTCATTCACTCTCAAGAGGGTATGGAATCGCAATAGGGACAAGAAATGCGCAAGCGTCATTGGTATACGGAAGGTCACTTTTGCGAACCCTTACGTCTAAAATGTATATTATGTTAATTAAACTTTTCTTTTTTGTTAATTTTTCTGATGCGCAGTGTGGATTCAAGGCTATTTCTACAAATATAGCTCGGCGTTTATTGCCATATGTAGAAGACAACGAATGGTTTTTTGACACTGAGCTTCTTGTTATAGCAGAGAAATGTGGAATACGGATTTATGAAGAGCCAGTACGATGGGTAGACAACCCTGGTTCCACCGTTAAAGTGCTAAAAACTGCACTAGGAGATCTTAAAGGCCTCTATCGCATGTTCATGATGCGTCCATGGAAAAATATACCTTATGTCAACATTTGATCTTGCGGACATTAAGTCTAAATCAGTTAAAGGAGTAGTCGCGCTGACGGCGAGGACATTTACGCTTCAGATTATTGGTTTTATTGCGACATTTTTTCTGACGCTGCTTCTCACTCCATCAATCTTTGGAGTGTATTATGTTGTGTCTGCAGTCATATCGTTTTTGGGATATTTTTCTGATATTGGCTTAGCAGCAGCACTCGTACAAAAGAAAGAGGATCTAACACCTGAGGATATTCAAACCACCTTTACCATACAACAACTTCTTGTGGGTACAGCCGTCATAATTGCGTTGTTGGGATCTGTAAAGATTGGTGAGTTTTATGGGTTGAATCCGTCTGGTGTGTGGCTATTTCGGGCACTTGTTCTTTCATTTTTTTTATCATCGTTAAAAACAATTCCATCGATTCTCATGGAACGATCACTAGCCTTTGATAGATTGATCATTCCGACGATTGTAGAGACGCTTGGGTTTTACATTGTAGCAGTTTTATTGGCGTTTAACGGCATGGGAATTGCGAGTTTTTCTTGGGCAGTATTATGTAGAGGAATTTTGGGAGTAATCGCTGTCTATATAGTCGAGCCATGGACGCCATCTTTTGGGATATCAAAAGATGTAGCAAAACGGTTGTTGCGTTTTGGAGTGCCTTTCCAGATGAACTCTTTTTTGGCACTTGTCAAAGATGATTTACTTACGGTTTTTTTAGGTAAGGCTTTACCATTTGCAGAAGTAGGATATATAGGATGGGCAAAAAAATGGGCAGAGGTTCCGTTGCGTCTCATCATGGACAGCGTCATCCGCGTGACGTTTCCAGCATTTTCTCGGATTCAGCATGATAAGAAATTACTGGGCAAAGCGCTTGAAAAGACTATCTATGGCCTTTCATTGACTATATTTCCTATATCAGTTGCGTTAATGTTTTTAGTTCGACCATTGGTATTTTTGATTCCAAAATATGTGAAATGGGAGCCAGCCCTAGTGTCATTTTATTTTTTTGTAGGGGCCGCAGCTATTGCTGGTTTGACGACGCCACTTACCAACGCCCTTAATGCTATAGGAAAGATTAAAACGACACTTTTTTTGATGGGTATGTGGACAACACTTACATGGGTTCTTACTGTGTTATTCATCCGTTTATTCGGGTATCAAGGGGTAGCAGTCTCAATATTTCTTATTACATTTACTATAGGAATAGTAGTAAAAGAGATGCAGAGGGTGGTGCCGTTTAATTTTCTGAAAAATATAGGCAGTGCCGTGCTCGCTTCTTTTGTACAAGCCGCTTGGTATGCCGTTATCTTAAAAATCGTGCCAAGTAGCTTTATAATACTTATCCCCGTAGGCGTCTTGGGTGTTATACTTTATGCAGGATGTGTTTTTCTCATAGACCGATCTCGTCTGGTTGCATTCATGCGATCTCTCAAAAGCTAATATGACAAATGGAACCGTAGTTGTATCGACATATAAAAGGCCGATTTATTTAGATCGGTGTCTAAAATCGGTTGTCCCGCTTCATTTTAATATCATTATCGTTGATAACGCCGCAGACCAAGAAACTCTAAAAGTAGCGAAAAAATATTCTGCTGAGTATATAATTTGTGAGAATTCACTTATGCTTAATGTGAATAAAAATTACGGATTTTTAAAAGCGAACACCGAGTGGATATTGAGTCTTGATGATGACGAGGAATTATCAAATGAGCTTTGTTTGTCGATTGTAGAAACAGTAAAAAGAGATGATCCAGCGATTGCTGGTGTCTGGATACCACGAAAGAATATTATTTTTGGAAAGTGGATTCGTCATGGGGTATGGTGGCCAGATGCGCAACTTCGATTGTTTCGAAAAGGTAAAGGTAGATTCCCAGAAAAACACGTTCATGAATATATACAAGTAGATGGCGACACAAGTACATTAGATATTCCATTTCTTCACCACAACTACCATTCCATTGAGCAGTTCTTATATAAAATGGAATATATTTATACGCCAAGTGAGGTCAATAAACTTGAGGCCCAAGAGTATGTCGTTGGTTGGTACGACGCAATTCGATTTCCAATTTCGGATTTTATAAAAGTTTATTTTGCTCAGAAGGGGTATAAGGACGGTCTTCATGGATTAGTGTTGTCTATTTTGCAGGCGTTTTATATGTTTATCGTTTTTGTGAAACTTTGGGAGAAGGACGGATTTAGTGAAGTAGAAATACCACTCTCTGACGTGACTCATGAGCTTTCCCAAAAGAGTAAAGAATCAGCCTACTGGGCATTAACGTCTCTGATGGCTGAAACTTCAAATTCTCTGTTTCGATTTTGGTATCAAATCAAACGCTTTATCATTCATCACTGGTTATGAAGCATGTCTCAATTGTTATCGTAAATTGGAATGGTAAATCTGATACGATTGTGTGTTTAGCGTCAATACAGAAGATGAATAAAGAGGATGCGACGGTGGACACGATAGTCGTTGATAATGGATCAACAAATGATTCCGTACACGCGATAAAAACTGCACATCCATGGGTACGAGTAATTTCTCTTTCTGAAAATGTAGGGTTTACTGGTGGGAATAATGTTGGTATTACTGATGCACTGGAGCATAACGCTGACTACGTTTGGTTGCTAAATAATGATACGGTCGTTGACAAAAATGCGTTGTCATTGCTTCACGCGTTTGAAGACATCTCTGTAGGTATCGCAGGATCAAAGATATATTTTCAAAAGGGACACGAATATCATAAAGAGCGATATTTAAAAAGTGAGCTTGGAAAAGTATTTTGGTATGCAGGGGGTGTTGTAGATTGGGCAAATATGTATGCATCGCATAACGGTGTGGATGAAGTTGATGTTGGACAATACGACAGAGAGGTTGATACCGAGTTTGTGACAGGATGTTCTTGTATGATTTCTCGAAAGGTTCTTTTATCGGTTGGTGAGTTAGACGAAAAATATTATTTATACCTTGAAGATTTGGATTATAACCTACGAACACTCCGTGCTAAGTTTCGAGTGGTTTATTATCCATTATCTGTTATCTGGCATGTCAATGCAGGATCATCAGGTGGTGCTGGGAATGCATTGCATGAATATTATATGACTAGAAATAGATTGCTTATAGGTATGCGGTATGCGCCAATAAGGACGAAATTAGCTCTCA
Source organism: uncultured Gammaproteobacteria bacterium (assembly GCA_964361785.1). Classification (GTDB taxonomy): domain Bacteria; phylum Patescibacteriota; class Microgenomatia; order UBA10105; family UBA927; genus UBA927. The sequence goes on from CAYIBX010000006.1 coordinate 35,061, forward strand.
TTCGTGAGGCATGTGGATTTTTATCGCAGGGAAGTGCGATAAAAAAACGTGCGGTTTTTGATGCACTGATGGGCAAGTGGGGAAAACGACATGAACCAAAAAATACCATTTCTTAGTGCAATTATTATTGCAAAAGATGAAGAAGATCGAATAGATGAATGTGTTCATTCACTATCATTTTGTGATGAAATCATTGTTATAGATAATGGATCTATAGATACCACTCGAGAAGTGGCCAAATGTTTTGGTGCACGAGTCATTTCATTTCCTAGCCTCTCGTTTGCTGCACTTCGAGATCAAGGTTGTAAGGAGGCCAAAGGAGAGTGGATTCTTTATGTCGACGCAGATGAGAGGGTCTCAAGTAAGCTAAAAGAAAGTATAGAAGCATTGAGAAAGGAAGAAAACACTCATCTTGTAGCTTTCCGTATACAGCGAATAAACAAATTTCTCGGTGTAGAGTTTTCTTACGTTGAGCATATTGTGCGTTTAATGAAGCGTTCAGCCTTCGTACGATGGGAAGGTGAGGTGCATGAAACAGCACTTGTTGCTGGTACAGTTGGAGATTTAGTCGGGGTGTTATATCACGACACGCATCGGACACTTACCCATATGGTAGAAAAGACAAATAAGTGGTCAGTAATTGAAGCAAGGCTTAGATTTGAAGCAGGACATCCTACAATCGTACCGTGGAGAATACTGCGCGTAATGATTACTGGTTTTTTTGATGCGTACATCAAAAGAGGTGGTATTAGATCAGGAACGGTTGGGTGTATTGAGAGCATATATCAAGCATTTAGTATGTTTATCACGTATGCAAAATTGTATGAGTTGCAACGGGGTAACAAGTTGACAGTTAACAATTGACAAATTAACAAGGAATAAGAAGTGTAAAAAATTAACCTATGAAAAAAATTATGATCAAATATTGGGGTATATTATTTCTGATTTTTGCGTGGGGTATTTTTGCATCGCCTTTTTTTGTGAAAGGGTTGCTTCCGTTTCCGACACGCTACCTTGTCACGGCGTTTGCGCCGTGGAGTACATCGTATGGGATGCCGGTAAAAAGCGGCTCTATGCCAGATGTGATCACCCAGATATATCCGTGGAAGAATTTGACAATAGAGAGTTGGAAACGCGGTCAAATTCCTTTATGGAATCCGTATAGCTTCGCTGGCACAGTACACGCTGCCAACTATCAGACTGCGGCGTTTTCTCCTCTCAATATATTATATTTTATTTTTTCGCAGTCTACGGCATGGAGTCTTAGTGTATTACTGCAGCCTTTGTCGGCCGGTTTATTTATGTATTTGTTTTTAACAAGTCAGAAAATTTCTAAAGAAGGTCGAGTCATAGGATCGTTGGCGTTTATGTTTTGCGGATTTATTGTGACATGGATGGCATATCAGACGCTTGGGATTGCCGCCCTATTTCTTCCTTTATGCTTTTATGCAGTAACAATGGGTTTGAAAGAAAAAAAGTGGTGGGCATATCCACTTATGTCTTTGGCCATTTGGTTTTCATTTGTTTCTGGACATTTCCAAACAAGTCTTTATGTCCTAATCGGCACAATGGTATATCTTTTGTATATGAGTTTTTATACAAAAAAGTATAGTCGATCGGTTTATCTTGCCACGTTCATGGTTTTTGGTGTGTTTCTTGCCAGCCCACAACTTTTTATTACGTATGAGGCGTTTATAGAAACAGTTCGAAGCACCGCCTTTGGTAAAGGAGAAATTATTCCATGGTCGTATCTTATAACATTTTTCGCACCTGATTTTTATGGAAATCCGGTAACGCGCAACGATTGGTTTGGTCATTATGCGGAGTGGGCAGGATTTATAGGAGTTATACCATTATTGTTAGCGTTCATCGCCGCTCGATCTAAATTAGCATCTAAGTGGTTTTTTATCGTTCTTTGGCTGTTTTCGTTATTACTGGCGACACCGACTTTCTTTACAGATTTGATGTATAGCGCTCATATCCCTGTGTTGTCTACGAGTTCGGCGTCACGTATTATACTTTTGAGTAGTTTTTCCCTGTCTGTTCTTGCCGCGTTTGGTACGGATGCGTTATTGGAATTTTGGAGAGCTCAAAAAAAAGGCAAATTATGGCTCTATATAACAGGTAATGGTATTTTTCTTTCAATTGTTTGGGTAGTGCTTATTTTTTTTCACCCGTTGCCGCCGGACAAAATGAGTATCGCGATACGAAATACAATATTGCCAAGTGTCTTTCTTGCGATGTTCAGTGTGATTGTTATTATAGGGCTGCATGTTGATAATGTGAGGCGCAAGTGGCTTTTATGGATTCTTATCAGTATTACACTTTTTGATGTATTGCGATTTGCTTCTAAATGGATGCCGTTTGAAGAGAGAGAATTTTTGTATCCCCCTATGGGAGTGACAAAAAAGCTTGATGACCTCCTTACCAATTCTTCCTATCGAGTGGTTGGTAATTATGGTAATGAGCTTGGCGGCATGTATCATATACCCTCTTTAGAGGGTTATGACGCTATGCATAAAAGGAGATTTGGTGAGTTTATATCATTTTTATCAAATGGACAGATGAACATGCCATCACGCTCGGTTGCAAACCTTGACAAGCATGGCCCATATATTCAACAGGCGCTTGAATTATTGGGGGTGCGATTCTATCTTCATAAGTTCAGCGATGGCAGATTTGCTTGGGCGTATCCATTTTGGGAATATCCACAATATCGGTCTATATGGAAAGATGAGACGTATGAGCTATTTGAAAATGCAAATGCCTATCCTCGCGCGTTTTTAGCGTCAAACTATAAAGTAGTAACTGATAAATTAGAAATATTACAGACGTTGTTTTCCAATACTATCAATCGAAACGATACTCTTATACTAGAAGATAAACCACCTATTGAGCCAAAGGCAGGAAAAGGAGATGCGAATATTGCGTCATATACTCCAGAAGAGGTTGTTGTTATGACCACGAGTGATGTAGCGAAACTTTTATTTTTGTCTGATAGTTATGACAAAGGATGGAGCGCATCGATAGATGGCATTAGTACGCCAATTAGTCGTGCCAACTATACATTTCGCGCAGTTTCTCTTCCCTCAGGAGAGCACAGAGTTGTTTTTCGGTATCATCCAGAAAGTTTTCGATGGGGAACTATTGTGGGTGTCGTATCCCTTTTTATAATAGTATTTGGATCGCTCTGCATTAAAAAATATGAAAATAGGCTTTTATAATCCATATTTTGACTCATTTGGCGGTGGGGAACGATACACGCTTACTCTAGCCAGTCACTGGTCAAAACATCACGATGTGTCGATTTTTTGGGATGATTCGTCTGTACTTACCAAAAGTGAACAGCGATTTGGAATTGATCTCTCGAAAGTAAAAGTTACACCAAATTTCTTTTTGGTTGATAATAGTATATCAAAAGCGATACAAACATCGCGTTTTGATCTCATTTTTTTCTTAAGTGATGGAAGCATACCATTTTCGCTTGCAACGTATAATATTTTACATTTTCAAGTGCCTTTCGGTTTAGTATCTACTACCCCACTTCATCTTTCTCGTATAAACGTCATAATCTGTAATTCGGTATTTACCTTAGAAAACCTTGACGTACAGTTGAGAAAAAAAGCAGCTGTCATTTATCCTCCGACTGATATGATTGAAGGCTTATCAACAGATAAAAAGTCGAAAATTATCCTTTCTATCGGCCGATTTACTTCCGTTCACACTGCAAAAAAACAAAAAGAACTTATCGATGCCTTTATTTCAATAGAATCAACACTTAAAGGATGGAGATTAATATTGGCAGGAGGATTGCTCGCGAGTGACACGGAGTACTTTGCCAAACTACAAACAAGGATCAGAGGACACAGCATTGATCTTTTCCCAAACATATCACATAGTGAGATTATAAGACTGTATAAGATCGCAACCATCTATTGGCATGCTGCAGGATTTGGTGAAAGTGAGGCTCAATATATGGAGCATTTCGGCATTTCTACAGTAGAAGCAATGAGTGCAGGGGCAGTGCCCATCGTATATCGAGGCGGCGGGCAGGTGGAGATAGTTAAGGATGATGAAAACGGTTTTCTTTGGAACACTCGAGACCAATTGTGTGAGAAAACATGTAGCTTGGTGAAAGATCCTACCCGATTATCTGTGTTTTCTAAGCTAGCTACCCAAACCAGTAAAAAGTACACGGCAAAGGTGTTTACTGATGCGTTTGATGATCTTCTTATTAGGTTAAAACGATAAAGTCATGAAACGAATATTTCAATTATTACCACTCTTTATCATCGCACTGACTGTTGTCGGATTTTTTTATAAAAGTTTTTTATTCGGATTAATACCAGCTCCTACCGATGCGCTCATCGGTTTATATCATCCTTGGCGCGATCTGTATGCAACGACGAACCCAAGGGGTATTCCGTTTAAAAATTTTCTTATTACAGATCCCGTGCGTCAGCAAATTCCATGGCGAAAAATAGCTATAGATCAGTGGAAAGCCAAAGAGATCCCAGCGTGGAATCCCTATACTTTTTTAGGTACACCACTTGCCGCCAATATTCAGGCGGGAGCGTATCAACCCATAAATATACTTTTTAGTTTTTTTAGTTTTCCTATAACTTGGACTTTTCTTGTCATATTGCAATCGTTTTTTGGAGCACTATTTCTTTTTATATACCTTCGAAATTTGGGATTATCTGTCATGAGCGCATACTTTGGGGCAATTGTATGGGCATTTTGTGGATTTTCTATTGTATGGCTTACATGGGGGACAATTGGCTGGACAGCAGCAATTATCCCACTTCTTCTCTACAAGATAGATAAGATAAGCGTATTACTTAATGACAAAAAAGTATCGTGGATTACCATTGGCATTTCGTCTTTATTATTAGGTGCAAGTGGCGCAGTGATAATAGTTTCTGGACACGTACAGATCGCGTTGTATGGATTACTCGTGTCTTTTGTGTATGGTGTGTATCGTTTTTGGAGTATACAAAATAAAGCACGAGCACTGTCGGTTATTACCATTTCTGTGGGCGTTTTGTTTCTCTGTTCATACATCGTGTGGAAACCATTTATGCAATATTATGTTTTGACAGCACGATCAACACCTATAAATCTTTCGAATGTTGCTGGGTGGTTATTGCCACCCACTCACCTATTACAATTTATAGCTCCTGATTTTTTTGGTAATCCGTCTACACTTAATTATTGGGGAGTGTGGAATTATGGTGAGTTAGTAGGCTATATCGGTATCATTCCGCTTGTTTTTGCAGGATCCGCGTTGTTTTTTGGGGGAGTTACGACATTTTGGAGTGTCGTGCTGGTTGTTTCTCTAGGGGTTATGATTGAGAGTCCGTTGACACACATGCTTTATGGTATGCGTATACCAATTTTTTCATCATTACAGCCCACAAGACTTATGGTGATCGTTGATTTATCTCTTGCCATATTGTCTGCCGTAGGTTTGGAAACGTTGCTGACCAAAAAGTTCACCCGCTTAAATATATCGTATGCTGTTATTTTCATAGTATTTTTGATTGTCTTTTTCTTCGTACTGTATAGGGGAAGAATCGTAACTGATTTGTTACTGATGAGTAATTTTGATATTGCAAAGCGCAATTTGATTATTCCGATGATACTACTCATAAGTTTTGGAGGAGTACTCTGGGTCAGCAAGGTCGTCAAGAAGGTTACAGTGCGCGTAATGGTTGGAATTATTATTTGTATATCCATCTTAGATCTTTTTCGATTTGGTTGGAAATTCACACCCTTTACACCCCTTGAATATTTTTTTCCTCAAACCAAGATACTTTCATTTTTACAAAGTCAGAAAAAACCGTTTCGTGTAATGAGCATGGATGATCGTATTCTGCCGCCAAATACGGGTGGGTACTATGGAATAGAGACTATAGAAGGGTATGATCCTCTATATCCTACTGATTATGTCTCCTTTTTATACGGTTCGAACGCAGTAAAGAGCGGAATGGTACAGAGGATATTTACCTTGCATGATTTGAACAACCCTGCATTACGTTATTTTAACGTACGCTATGTATTGACGTTTGATGAAATACATAATCCTGACTATATAGAAGTATTTGAAGAAGGAGAAACGAAAGTTTATCTTTATAGTAAAAGCTTGCCTCGCGTTTACCTTTCAACACCTGAAGACGTAAAAAACATGATCGCAATGACAAATGAATTTGCGTCGATTGAGCGTTATAGGGATAATGCTATGTCTATAAAGACGTCTACCAATGTTTCACGAATACTCGTCATTCTTAATAGATACGATACTGGATGGCGTGCATCAATTGATGGCGGAGACACGAATATTTTTAGGGTAAACGAATTGTTTCAGGGAGTAGTTGTTCCTGAGGGCATTCATACGGTCAAATTATGGTACAAGGCGTTGTAAGAATGTAACGATCGTGTTATTGTACAGTGTGAATACAATAGGTAAATTAACCGTAAGCATTGTGGTACCAAATTGGAATGGGGAGGCTTTGCTTGCCAAAAATCTTCCTGCAGTTATTGCTGCAGCAAAAGACGCCGAGATTATTGTGGCAGATGATGCATCCACTGATGGGTCTATTACAATACTCAAGCAAAAATTCCCACAGGTAAAAATTGTAGCAAATGCCGCTCAACATGGTTTTTCGAGAAACGTCAACAGTGGAGTAGCGATGGCAACTGGCGAAATTATAGTGTTACTGAATACCGACGTGCAGCCTACAGTGCATTTTTTGGATCCTCTCCTTGCCCATTTTGCTGATTCCACTGTTTTTGCAGTGGGATGTCTTGAAAAAAGTCATGAGCATAAGGGAATTGTCGAGCGAGGACGAGGACTTGCTCGTTGGGAGAGAGGATATTTTATCCATAGTAAGGGTGTAGTAAAAGATGGACCTACTGCGTGGGTATCTGGAGGGAGTGGGGCATTTAGAAAATCAATGTGGGATACTATCGGTGGAATGGACACAGTATATAACCCATTTTACTGGGAGGATATTGATCTTTCCTATACAGCAAGAAAAGCAGGATTTCGCATACTCTTTGAGCCTAAAAGTATTGTAGAGCACTTTCATGATGAGGGAAAAATAAAAATGAACTTTTCACCAGATGATGTGAAACGGATTGCCTATCGTAATCAATATTTCTTTATATGGAAAAATCTTTCAGATTTTCGTATACTATTTTTACATATTGTTTGGACTCCTGTTCGATTACTGCAAGCATTGTTTTACGGAGATTTTGTGATGATTGTGGGATTTATCAGTGCCGTCGTTTGTTTGCCACGTATAGTCTTATCGAGACGAAAAGCAAAACGACTGTGGAAGAAAAAAGATGGTGAGCTTTCTATACTCGTATGAAGTGTTATTTGTGTGGCTCACCGACAGTCAAATATCTTCATAAAAACGGGTATGACCTCTTTGAGTGCGTGGGTTGCGGTTTGATACGAACAGACTTGAGAGAACCATATGAGTCGTTTGTAGAGAAACACTACTCTCGTGGTTATTTTATGGGAGACGCGTCAAAAAGCGCGTATGCTGATTATGGGAGAGACAAAACGTATATCACAAAAAATCTTGAAAAATTTTTACGATTTATTAAGCCGCAAAAATCAAAAGGCACATTTCTTGATGTTGGATGTGCGTATGGGTATGCGGTAGAGCTTGCGGTGCGTTACGGATATCAGGCTTCCGGATTTGACGCGTCAGAACATGCCGTTTTAGAGGCAAAAAAGCTTGTTGGAGACAAACGAATTAAACAAGGATTGATTACTGAGGTTTCATACAAGGCGAAATCATTTGATGTGATTAGTTTGTTTGATGTATTTGAACATTTATCCGATCCTATTGGCGATATCGTAAAACTTACGAATTATCTTTCAGACGATGGCGTGATGATTATCGCCACAGGAGACGCAAAAAGTTTTGCCGCAAAGATATTTGGGCGTCGATGGACGTTTTTTATCCCTCCTCAGCACTTATTCTTTTTTAATCGCGAGAATATGACTACTACTCTTCACAAAGCGGGTTTAAAGCCCATGAAATGGTATAGGATCGGCAAATGGTTGAGCTTGGGATATATGTTGCACCTTGGCAGAACTACTGGGGAGAGTAAATTGGCAGCACTCCTTTATACGTTGATTGGCAATACTTTTCTTGCCCGACTGCCTGTGTATATTCCTATGATGGATAATATGGTCGTTATTGCCCAAAAAAGACGCGGGTAATCGCGAAATATAATTAGACGTGTTGCGATATAGCTTCATTCAGTAGCCGTGACGAGAGGTTTTTGGA
>CAYIBX010000007.1:0-43038 GCA_964361785.1 uncultured Gammaproteobacteria bacterium
ATGTTCATATCCCTTTAGTGTGCCTGATTATGGGGAATTACGCAACACGTCTATTCTCTCACTTACCTTCCTGTCCACTTCTGCTGCGACGCTTTGAAGGCGTTTTCCAGTACCCGCTACATTTAAATCTACTTGTCCGCTTTGAGACTTCACATTGTTCGCTGCATTATAAACCTTACGTGCCTCATCTCGTATAAGACTACCAACTGGCTCAGTCAACGCTTCAAGCGGTGTGTTGGAATCTGTACTTAAAGTATGCCCAGAAATAAACCCTTGTGTAACTTCTCTCTCCAACCCACCATCTCTGGCTTTATAGAAGATAAATTTCGATAATATTCTATCAAACAACGTACTAGCTTCTCCCATAGTATTAGTGTTGTAATAACACCTCAATCGCCTTGGCTAACTGCCCGTCGCTGGTGGCTGTAGCATCTGAGGATAAAGAAACGATTACATCTGGTGTCACACCTTTTTCACTTATACTATCTCCTAATGGTAACAGCCACTTTCCTGTGGTGATATGAACTCCAGCACCTTGCTTAAGTTCAAACGGTGTTTGCACACTGCCCTTACCAAACGATGTCTCGCCGACAATTGTCGCGCGTTTATAATCTTTCAGCGCTCCGGCTACGATTTCAGCGGCAGATGCACTGCCTTTATTGATCAAAACAACGATGGGAATGTTGAGAAGTTTTCCTTTTCGATCTACTGGATACTCTTGGCGTGTGCCATCGCTATTTACCTGCGAGACGACCACACCGTTTTTTATGAATTCACTTGCGATATAGACTGATCCCTCAAGATATCCTCCAGGATTATTGCGTAGATCAAGTATCAATCCTCTCAATGCTCCTGCCTTATTTGCCGCAATTTCAGAAACAGCCTTATCCCAATCTTCGTTGGTGTGATCACCAAACCTAGAAAGAGAAAGATATGCAATCATATCAGTATTGCCGCGAAAAGATGCGCTTTCAGTAGCACCTTGTATCTCGGTAATTTCTGGGATCGTCTTTATCCATGACGTGACCGATGGTACCACAATTGTGGCGCGCACAAGTGTAATATCTATAGGAGCTCCGTCATTTTCATGATAAACAGTAAGCGTCACGTTTGTGCCTCTTGGTCCACGAATTTTGGCTACTGCCTGCGGAACGGACCACCCAGTTGTGTCTTCTCCATTTACCCTTAAGATAAAATCATTTGGTTTGAGTCCCGCTTTCTCTGCAGGATTTCCTTTAAGCGGCGTCACGATAATCACCCTACCCTCTTTGATGCCTAGTTGTGCACCAATACCTTCAAACTGACCACCTAAATCTTCTTTAAATTCCTTATTTTCTTTGGGGGTAAAAAATGACGTGTACGGATCATCAACCGCATTGACCATGCCAGAAATTGCCCCAAATACCAATTTTTGGATATCGATCTTATCCGGATCAATGTAGTAGCGATTCAGCTTCGCCCATACATCCCAAAAAAGAGAAAAATCAACGTTTTCATTATTCGGGATTTCGGTATTTATGACTACTCGCTTGTCTTTTCCTATAGAAATGGAAGCTTTTCGTTCACCAAAATAGTACCCAGTACCGCCAACGAGTACTATAAACGCAATGACAAGAAGAAACGAACGGATTTTGGAAAATGGCAGGGTTTGCATCTTTATCTATGGTATTATGCGCGTACAACAAAAGGCAAGAGTGCAACTAAACGAGCTTTTTTGACTGCCAACTCTAATTTACGCTGGTGCTTGGCGCAAATGCCTGTCTTTGCTTTGCCCATAAATTTCCCGCGTTCCGTCGTAAATTTAACAAGAAGCTGGACATCTTTATAGTCAGGATTAGTCTTTCCTGTACAAAACATACAGTTGGTGGGAACTGGTTTTAACCGCTTGGTAAATCTATTGGATCTCTGCATAGAGTGTTATTATACCGTAAATGAATGGCAATTAAAATGGGATATCATCAGGATTCACGTTTTCCGTAGGTGTAACTGGCATACTTTGTTTTGGCGATTCTTCTTTTGCTATCGTTTGCGTTGGAGTTTCACTCTGTTCTGCAGGTGTTTCTTGAGGTGCTTCATGTACTTCTCCCACCTCACTGACCGGGCGTTTGGAATCTAAAATTATCATGTCTTCTATCACAATTTCAGTGCTTTGCCGTTGTGAACCATCTTGAGCACTCCATGTAGACGTGCGAAGCCTTCCCTCGACATAAATTTTACGGCCTTTGACAAGAAGTTGGCTGCAAAGCTCGGCCAACTTGTTCCATGCGACAACTCTGTGAAATTCCGTCTCCTCTTTTTTCTCACCACTGTCAGTAGTCCATGATCTGTTCGTCGCAAGTCCTATCGTACACACAGCCGCGCCAGTAGGGGTATATCGAAGCTCAGGGTCTCTTGTAAGATTTCCTATTAATGTGACTTTATTTAAACTTCTGGCGGACATATTTGTTCAATTTCCAATCACCAATATACAATATCCAATCTAAAATTATTCCTTAACTGTTAATAAGAATCTAAGCACTGCATCTTGCAACTTCGCTCTTTTATCTATGTCAGTAACTTTGATATGGCCTGAAAGTTCGGCTACCAGATACGTTGCTTCTTTTTGCTTTTTGATAATATATGCAAGTGATCGTTTCCCCATCGAGGAAATACTATTTATCTTTACATCAGCACCTACCAATTTTTGCACAAAATCTATTTGCTTTTTTTCGGTCTCTAGCTCGACAGAGCTATTGATTAGAACCATGAATTCGTAGAGTTTATTCATAAGGACTAATGATATCAGCTTCCGATCTTAAATTCAACGACATCCCCGTCTTGCATCACATATTCTTTGCCCTCACTTCGGGCTTTTCCTGCTTCTCGCGCTTTCTTCCATCCACCGAGGGAAATAAAATCATCAAAGGCTACCGTATCACACTTGATAAACTTTTTCTCAAAGTCTGTGTGGATCACTCCAGCTGCCTGAGGGGCGAGCATGCCTTTCTCTATCGTCCATGCTCTCGCTTCTATAATCCCGCATGTCAAAAATGAGATAAGGCCCAATGTTTCATATGCTTTCTTAATAAGGAGATCTAACCCTGAGGATGTCAAACCTAACGATGCGAGATATTCTTTTTGTTCTTGTTCTGGCATTGCTGACAACTGAGATTCTGTCTCTGCACAAATGGAGACAGCCTTCAAGGACTCTCCTTGTAGGCTTTGAGGTTGATCCTCAGAAACATTTGCCACAATCACTACAGGTTTCATCGTCAGAAGTTGTAATGGCTTGATGAGCTCTCTCTCATCTGGATCGGTGAGAACGTCGTGTGCATGCTTCCCACCATTCATCAGAGTTTTTAGCTTTTGCGCCAATTCGTACCGCGCACTATCTTCTTTGGTTGCATTCATTTTCGGCTCCGTTTGTTTATTCAGTGTTTGAAGGTCAGCCAATACTAACTCTGTCTCTACGATCTCTCGGTCTCGATTTGGATCTATCGTACCTTCGGTGTGAATGATGTTCGAGTCAGGAAAAAATCGCACCACATTACAAATGATGTTTACTTCCCGGATGTGCGCTAAAAATTTATTGCCCAACCCCTCCCCCTCTGACGCACCCTTGACCAATCCCGCGATGTCTACAAATTCTACCGTCGCAGGACGCAAGGGCGGCAATTTCTCTAGTTTATCCTCAACTTTAGTAATCTCTGCTAGTTTTGCCAAACGTTCATCTGGCACAGGAACGACACCGACGTTGGGCTCTATGGTTGCAAACGGATAGTTAGCAGCAAACGCCACCTGCTTTTTGAGCAATGCGTTGAAAAGTGTAGATTTTCCTGCATTTGGAAGTCCGACGATCCCTATTTTAAGATTCATACGTCTATCTATTTATTCTAACAATCTATTAATACTCGCCCAATCCCGATTAGCGAATCCATGATCAGCTGCTTTTTTATATTTTTTAAGGACGTCATCAAGTAAAGAAACATCTAACCTTTTCGCAAATTTTTTTGCATACATAAGATCTTTTATAATCCAATCTATAGAAAACGTTATGGGGTATGGGTCTTGAAAATATGTTCGCTCAGCCACAGCTGTAACCACGCCTCCAGGCTTTTCGACAAGAGCATTACTTACCTTTTTTATATTCATGTTATTCGCTTTGGCTATCTTCATAGCTTGGCCATATCCAATGATATGAACTGCCTGTAAAAAATTCAGAATCAGTTTATAACGCATTCCCTGACCCTGCGCGCCAAAGTAAACCGTTTTTTTCGCTATTACAGCTAACGTTGGCTCTAATGTTTTAAAGATTAATTTATTTCCTCCCACCAATAAAGTAAGCGTTCCTGTTTCCGCACCGATTCTTCCCCCTGTCATGGCCATATCAAAAAAATTAAATTTATTCTGATTGCATAGCTTAATAAGCTCATCTATCCAACCAATAGATACTGTCGCACATTCGATAAGTATTTTTTTGTGATTAGCGCCTGCAAGTATTCCTGATCTTCCTAACCAAACAAATCGAGAAGACTTATCATTTGCTGTCACCTCAAAAACTATATCTGACTTACTCGCCACTTCTGCTGGGGATATACACCTGACAGCTCCCTTTGACACCAAATCACTAGCTACAGAAGGAGTTCTATTCCAAACGTATAACGGATATCCCTTTTTAAGAAAATTGTTCGCAATTCCCATTCCCATAATACCAAGCCCTACAATTCCGATTTTTAAGTTCATAAATAATTTGACAAATTCATACAATTTGTTATGATACTAGTATCACGATGACTGGACTAGCCTAAGGTTTCGACCGACCGCGAATGCCAGTCTTTTTTTGTTCTAAAGAATCTCTCAGCACTTCGATACAAAGAATATAGTTATTTTGGTTAAATTTTCTCAACAAACTTGAATAATGCCTCGTTGGAGCAAGAATTTTAAGAAGTTTATCTTTATCAACCAAATATTCAATTAAGCAATGAAAATCTCCATCTCCAGAAACTATGATCGCTTGATCATAATTTTTATACTCAATCATCGAATGGAGAACTAATTCCGCATCAACATTACCCTTTACTGTACCATCAGGTAATTCAAGAGTGGGTTTAAATATAACGATATACCCTGCTTCTTGTAAAAATTTGTATAAAGACTCATTGCCATTTACATGACCGATAAACAAATACGCCTTCGAAATATTATATTTGTCTCGTAAATACTGCCGAAATTTCCGCCAATCAAGATGCCAACCTTGAGAACGAACTCCTAAGTTTAAATTCTGACTATCAATAAATGCATAATTATCAATCTTTTTCTTCATGAGAAGAATTGTATCAGAAATCTTGGATTATTTGTTATAAGAAAGGGTGCAAAGCCCGTCCACCCTAAGGGTGATAAATAATGATTATCCCGATGTGCGAAGCCCTGCCCGCAATCGCCTGAGCTCATGCTCTGGCAGGCGGGTATTCCACCCCCGAGGTGGAAAGTATATTACGCGTCGACAACCGTCGCGTCGCCTTTGCTACGAGAGAACGGTTGAGAAGCGATTTGGAATCGTGTTCGCGCTATCTTGAGCAGTTGCTCAGGTGAAAGATCTTCATTTCCTATATACGCTGTTCCCAAATGCGCCGCTTCTGCAATTTCTGAAGAATTATTGGTGAGAATAGATAATAGTCCTCGTAATCGTTCACGCGCGACTACACCATGCTTCTCTGGAGCATACGCTTCCCCAACTACTACAAATTCTTTGTACTTATCAGCTGACATATATAGAATATATTATCGTACCAGTGAATAAGTATTATAGGATATATCAACCCATAAATCAATCAGCATTTTTATACACACCAAGCGCTACTCTCAAATTTTCTATATCCTGCTCGTGCTCTGGTCGCTTCTCATCTCCCCGCACATCACGCTTATGCATTTTATCTTCCAACTCCACATTAGGATCTTGTACTTCAAACGTATATCCGTCAATCATCTCCACTACGGGTTCTCCAAATTGTTGAAGCTAGTGTTTATGCGAAGAAAGATGCTTGTTTGAAGTTCGTATCTCATCGTGTACGTGATAGAGTGCGGCAAGTATCGCCAAAGAAAGATATACGTGCCAAATCGGGAGATCATAATACGGCGGACACGGACTACCAGAGATAGGAGCCACTGCATCGCAGAGTACTTTGTAAATAATTCTATCGAGATTAAACATATCCACACTCCCTACGAAAATAAAAAGTAAAAAGAACACAAAAAACAATCTATGGTGACGAACTAGGTTTCTTACGCTCATATATTATTATCATATACACCATCATCTGATAAATGCAAGCTTCTTGCGCTCGTTATGATAATGTCTTTACAATAGAAAGTGATGAACGTGATTGATCAGTCTCTCTTAGACATAACAAGTCTCAAAGTTCAAGGTGCGACGAATGTGGCACTTACGGTACTTGATACACTCGAAACGCTTATACACCAAACTCCAGATATCGCTGTCGCCTCACTTCAAGAAATCGGAAAACAATTAGCCTATGCTCGGCCCACAGAGCCATTGGCGCAAAACGCTGTCCGATATATTTTTTCGAATCCCACGAATCAAATTCTTCCTAACATTCAAGAGTTTCGCGCATTTATTGAAAAGGGGAAAGAATCAATCCCTGAAAATGGGAAACCACTTATCCTAAAAAATGGCACCTACCTTACACTCTGCCACTCATCCACAACAGTTTCTTTATTTCAAAAAGCACATGAGAGCGGCACGAAATTTCGCCTCTTTGTGGCTGAAACCAGACCCCGCTTCCAAGGAAGGATTACCGCGAAAGAAGTATTGGATATAGGGTTAGACGATGTCACCATGGTCGTTGATACGGTCGCTTTATCACTTCTTGAAGGACAGGGAGAAAAAATAGACGCCGTTTTTATCGGGGCTGATCTTCTTTCTCATACAGGGTTTGTAAACAAAATAGGAAGTTTAAGCGTAGCAGTTGCCGCAAATCGACATGATATCCCCGTTTATTCACTTTCAACACTCTTAAAATTTGATCCGCGTACATTTGAGCCAAAAATGATTGAAACGAGAAGTCCAGATGAAATTTGGAAGGATGCTCCCAAAAATCTTAAATTTTTCTCCCCTGCTTTTGATTTCGTCCCCTATTTCCCCAATGTCCATATCATTTGTGAAGAAGGAGTGATCAAAGGAGAAGCCGTCAAAGACGCTGTACAAAAACATTTTCCATTTGTATTAGATATCAATAACCCTGCATAATAGATATATGGCAAATACCTATACAAATTATTTAGCGCTGCAGGAAACTATTGATACAAAAAAACACATTATCGCAACATTCACCCTTGCAGTCTCTGGAGAACCATTCGAAAAAACTGCAGGAGGAGTCGCGGCAGAATCGTCTGTGGGTACATGGACTGATGTGGGGCTTGAGGAAAAACAAATATGGGATAGACTCCACGCCAAAGTAATAGCAATGGATGAAAAAACAGGTCTCATTAAAATAGCCTATCCATTGGATCTCTTTGAAGCGGGAAACTTAACACAGCTTCTCTCCTCTATAACAGGCAATGTTTTTGGACTCAAAGAAATTGTCGGTCTTCGACTTGAAGATCTCGACTTCCCAGAAAAGTATGTGACGTCATACCCAGGCCCTGCCCTTGGTATTGATGGTATTCGATCTCTCACAGGAGTCTTTAGTCAACCATTATTAGGTTCTATCATCAAACCCAAATTAGGGCTAACGAGTGTCCAACATGCCGAAGCTGCAATGAATGTCTATGACAATGGCATACATCTTGTAAAAGACGATGAAAATCTCACGAGTATGACCTTTGATAATTTTTATTCCCGCGTCGACGAAGTAACCAAAAGAATGCATGCGAAAAAATATCTCCAAATTGGTCAAGCAAAAATTCATGCGTTTAACATTACGGCAAGCTACGAAGAAATGCTAAAAAGAGCAAATTATGTGCGGGACAGTGGGGCCAATTGCTTGATGGTGGATGTGCTCACTGCCGGATTTAGCGGGATGTGCGGCATACGAAACAGAAACTTCGGTCTTATGATTCATGGCCATCGCGCGATGCATGCCGCATTTACGCGTTCCCGCCAATACGGCATGTCGATGCTTGTCATCGCCAAACTCGCGCGCCTTGCCGGCGTTGATTCATTCCACACGGGTACGGTCGTTGGGAAAATGGAGGGTGGCAAAAAAGAGGTTGTAGCTATAAATACATTTTTGCGATCTGAGTGGTTTGGACTGAAAACTGTCATGCCAACTGCCTCTGGAGGACTGCACCCAGGGCACATTCCTGACCTTGTATCAATCTTAGGAAAAGATATGCTTTTTAATTTCGGCGGCGGTATTCACGGACACCCGAATGGGACGGCAGCGGGAGCCAGAGCGGTTGTTCAGGCACTCGATGCCTCACTTCACAAAATCTCACTTCAAGAAGAGTCCCTCACTCATCCCGAATTAAAAAAGGCAATTGAAAAATGGATGAAATAATTAAATTCTCAGTTCTTGTAAAATTTGCAAAACCTCTTCTGCTGAATTGGTTTTCATACATCGATCACGGACTTCTGATGCGCCTTTAAATCCGGTTATATAGATTTTGAAAAACTTTTTAAGTATTGCATAATTTTTCTTTGTGCCCCACTCTGCAGTAAACATTCGCACATGACGCTCCATCAAATCAAGAAGTTCCATCGTCGTCGGCTGATGCGGCACTTCTTTTCTATCAAACGCCCACATGTTGGTAAACACCGCTCTACCCATCATAATACCGTCAGCACCATACAATGTATACTTATTCATGGCATCTTTCGCATCCTTTACATCACCGTTTCCTATAATTTTTGTTTTAGAACCCATTCTATTTCGCATATCCACAATCTTTCGTATTTGATCCCAATGCGCTGGTCCTTTGGATAATTCTTTGGCAGTACGACAGTGTATAGATATTGCATCAAGGCCTAGGTTTAACAAAAATAGAAACCACTCGTCTGTCACAATTTTATTAAACCCTATTCGCGTTTTTACACTTATCGGCATCCGCCGGCTGGCGGACCCGGCACCTCGCCGCACTGCATCTATAAGTATTTTCGCAAGGTCTGGATTTTTTATGAGTGCTGCTCCACTGCCATTTTTTACAACCGCCCTATCAGGGCAACCCATATTTATGTCTATCCCGGAAAAGCCCATAGACGATAATTCCTTCGCTGTTTTATACATCGTGTCTGGATTACTGCCCCATATTTGTGCGATAAGGGGTTGTTCTTCTTTGGTGAACCGAAAACTTTCTGCGACGCGATCTCTGCCTACAGAGCAAAACCCATCGCTACTTGTAAATTCAGTAAAAAATACATCAGGTCTTGCACATGAAGCAACAATACGTCGAAACACGGTATCAGTGACACCCTCCAAAGGAGCTAACACAAGAAATGGAATCTTCAGCTCCTGCCAAATATTTTTCATCATACTCATAATCATGAATTTCAAAAAAACTCACATGAATCGATTCATGTGAGTTGTATTATCGTAGTAGTTGTCGAGTAGATCTTGCCATTTTTCTTTGCCACTTATCCTTCCCTACTTGACTCCAATTCGACCCATACATCGGCGGCAATTCATCAATAGCGGCTTCAACACTATCGATAAATTCCTCCCAATTGCTTTCCTTAATAACACGCGTGAGTGTAGCAAGGGTCTTGGGCTTTGCATTTTTTACCCACGCAGAAACCGAACCTGTTGCAGAATTAGAAACATGAAGAATATTTTTTATTTCTTTTGGTCGACGCCCTCTAAGAAGAAGTACAGCTATCGTAAAACGCTTCGCAAGCATAAGTTCTTCTGTGTCACTTAAAAAATCTGAAAAGAATGACGCCACAGTATCCCCATCACGCAACGCTGAAATTGATTGCCAAAACTTGGCAAACATGACCATTTTTATGTCTTTATGTAACGGATAACGAGATATCTGCGGCATACGTAATTATAAACTCACATGAATCGATTCATGTGAGTTTATATTCTTCATAGTGCTTTTCTAAAACCTACTATTCCCCTGGTGGAGCTGGCTGTTCGAGCTGTTCACCAGCCTTCAACCACTGCACGTACGTGCAGCCTGTAGCTATCTTTTTCTCTCTATCCCACCCTGACGTACTACACTTTTTCATGCGTTTGCCCGCAGACGTGGTAAACAATACTAATTTAGATCCACATTCTGGACATTCTTCTGGTAACTCGACGGTCGTGCCGTTTATCCATTCGATGTACTCACACCCTGTCGCCTTTTTCGTCTCCTTATCCCATCCGCCCATGCTACACTTTTTCATTTTCTTGCCAAACCGTGTCACTGTAAGAACGAGAGGATTGCCACACTTGGGGCACTTCTCATCTAAAGCTACCGGCTCTACAGCCAACCACTTCACATATTGGCACCCTTCTGATTTTTTGGTTTCCGCGTTCCATGAAGACGTACTGCAACGCTTCAATTTTTTACCCGTCGGTGTCGTAATTTCTTCACTTAAGGCACTCTTGCACAAAGGACACGTATTGTCTGAAGACGGTTGATTATTTGTCATATATAAAGATGCTAACACACGTCATACAAAATCAACAAGGACTTGAATCATCCCACCAAATCAAATTTCTCTAACGCTTTTTGACGTTCTTCGTCTGAAGCACCAAGGAGAGTTTTTTGAAGCTCAATCATTTGTGCATACAATCCCTTCTCTTCTTTCAAAAGTACCGCAGGCGACCCAAATTGCGCAATACGACCGCCTGATAAAACGAGTATTTTATCCACTCCTGAAAGTGTAGAGAGTCTATGCGCAATAATAATCGTGGTTTTGCCCTCTATAAGCCTTTTTAATCCTTGCTGCACGAGCAGCTCTGATTTGCTATCCAAAGCCGACGTCGCTTCATCGAGGATGACAATTGGCGCATCATGAAGGATGGCACGCGCTATTGCTAATCTCTGTTTCTGTCCGCCTGAGAGCTTCACACCACGTTCACCAATTGTCGTCTCATACTTCTCTGACAACTTCTCAATAAATTCAGAAGCATTAGAAAGTTTGGCTGATTCTTCTACTTCTCTCTGGGATGCATCCGGCTTGCCATAACGAATATTTTCGCCGACTGTACCGGAAAATAACAATGAGTCTTGAAACACAATAGAAATTTGGCGGCGAAGCGACTCGCTGGTGACCTCTGCAATCGATTGATTTTGAATAGTTATATTTCCCGTGTGCGGCACATAATAGCGAAGAATCAGATTCACCAAAGTCGACTTTCCTTGCCCACTCTCTCCTACGAGTGCTAACTTTTCACCAGATTTAAGGATAAACGAAATGTCCTTGAGGACATCACTCCCTTTTCCGTAAGCAAAAGAGACATTAGAAAATTTAAGACTATCGCCTGCATTCCCGCCTCTTCGGCGGGTCGCCGATGAGGCGACTTTTTGCCACACAAGTGGTTTCGCATTTTTCTTATCATAAATCTCCTTGCTTGTAGCCAACACCTCAAAAAAATCTTTGCTTCCTGCATCTGCCCGTTGAATCTGTCCTATGATAAATGACATGGCAAACAAAGGAAACCGTGCTTGATTCACAAGCTGGAAAAGAAGTGTCATTTCACCTATCGTAAATACACCATGAAACGTTTCGTACAAAATGTAGGCGACAATAGCAAAAAGAATGACGTTTAATGCAATACGTCTGTAGAAATCATAGATATGCCATTCTTTGGATTGATCCCGTGTAATTGCTTCGATATCAGCTCGCGCCTTATTAAATCGCCCATATTCAAACAGCTCACCCAAAAACGCTTTTACCACACGAATACCGGATAAACTTTCGAGCGCTCGACCTTGTGCGTCGTCAGCAATCACATTTTTTTTGCCCTCATGTTTGCCCCATGCCTCTGACGATTTATGCGTTATCATCACATAAATAGGAAACAATGCAGCCAATAGTACCGCCACAATCGGTGAATAAAATGCAAGAATCACGATCGTAACTACAGCAGTGAGAAAAAACGGCAAAAAATTATTGGTGGCGTTTTGGATAAAATTGGTAATACTCGCTATTCCTCTGGTCATTTTGTTTACAAGGTTTCCCACCGCGATATTATCAAAATATCCCACATCTAAATCCAAAACATGCTTATAAAACTTGACAGATAAATACGTTTGTAACTTCACTGACATAATATCGCCTATCCACATACCATATGCAGTGAGACAGGTACCAATCACATCGGCCACCAATAATAAACCTAAGGATGTGACGATTGCCGCAAAATTGCCATTCCCAGATTTGACCTCTGTCGCAATAATATCGACGATATTTTTAAGAAGAAACGGCCCCACGAACGAAAGCGCAGAGGAAGCGAGGATAAAAAATCCCATGCCCACATACCACTTACTAAATCCTTTAGTAAACTCAAAAATTCTAACTATATTTTTCATGGCGCTTACGTAATTGTATCAAAAAACCTTGACAATATACGTGCAGTCATGGAAAATAATACTCATATGAACAAAAAACCAAACAGCCTTATCTATATCGTTGCAGCAGTCGGACTTATTATCGTCGGCATCGTAACCACAGCGATAATAAATGCTGTCAAAAATACCAATCAATCCGGAGGAACAGACATACGTGCTCGTGCTGCCGTGACCAATACACTAAAACTTACCGGAATAGTGAGCGAAGTGATAGATCTAGAAGGAATGCTCATTGTCTCAAACGTACAATTTGCCGACACCTCTCGAAGCGGAACTGCGAAAGATTATGGCACATGGAAAGTATTTGTGCCAACAAATTTTGCATTAATCACAGCTACGGTAGGCTCAACCGTGACCTTTAATATTGACGCGAAATCATTTAATGTGACTACCAAAAGTGTCGTGGCTTCTCAAATTACGGTAGGAAAATAAGTCATTTCTTTGAAACTTTAGAACCAGTGGAAAAATCTTCGATCTGATATCCTTCTTTTTCTATGGTATCCCGCAGGGTATCTGAACGAACAAAATCTTTCGCTTTACGTGCTATCTCACGTTCAGCAACCAGCTCCAATACTCTTTGTGGGATAACATCGACTTCCTTTTGCATGAGAAGTCCCAATCCAAGCACTTCATCAAAGCTCACCAATAAATCATATTTGTCAGAAGAAGGGATATTTGACTTTACTACTTCCCATACGACAGCAAGCGCTTGTGGGGTATTGATATCATTTGAAAGTGCTGCATCAAATTTATCGCGAAACGTATCTACTTTATCTAATTTTTCTTTAGACAAATGAGTCCTATTTGACTCATGAGTCAAATTAGTCATATATAATCGCAATTGCTTTAGGCTATTCTCTGCCGCAGTAAGTGCGTCCCATGTGAAATTTTGACGCGTTCTATAATGGGCATTTAGATAAAAATACCGCAAGCTCAATGGGTCATATCCTTTCTTCTTCACCTCATCAATACTTAAACCTGTGCCTTGAGACTTGGCCATTTTTTCGTGATTTATGACGAGATGTTCGTTGTGTAGCCAGTAATGGACAAATGGTACTCCGTTTGCTGCTTCACTTTGTGCTATTTCGTTGGTGTGATGAATCGGGATATGCTCAACACCTCCCATATGAATATCAAGTGTGACGCCTAAGTATTTTTTGGCCATGACCGAACATTCGATATGCCAACCAGGAAATCCAACGCCCCATGGGGACTCCCACGTCTGAAGTGCATTAGCATGAGACCCGACTTTTAAGATCCAGAGTGCAAAATCTGCAAAATGTTTTTTGTCAGGATCTTCCACATCTCCTTTGCCTTTTCCTTGAATATTCATGTCTATTTTTTGACGTGACAGCTTCGTATACTCAGGAAATTTCGACACATCAAAATACACGGCCATATCCGTAACGTATGCAAATTTTTTATCAATAAGCGTTTGCACCATGTCTATAATCTCTGGTATCAACGTACTCGGACATGGTTTGAAATCAGGCTCGACTAAATGAATTGCCTTGGTGTCGGATTCAAAAATATCAATATATTTCTGAGCAATTTCTGCGGGAGTTGATCCTTCACGCTTAGCCCCCTTTTCCATTTTGTCTTCTCCTGTATCACTATCACTCGTTAAGTGCCCGACGTCTGTATAATTGCGTACATGGGTCACTAAATATCCAAAATAACGCAATGTACGAACAAGGATATCTCCCATAGCCATCCCACGAAGATTGCCTATATGTTGCGTCCAATATACTGTAGGGCCACAATGATAGAATCTCACTTTCCCCTCTTCTATCGGTATAAATTCTTCAATTTTTTTAGAAAGAGTGTTGTAAAGTTTCATTGCATGAATATAGTATCAAATAATGTTTAATCCTGTCTCACGTTTTTGCCTATTTCTGTACTGCTTTTTTTCGCTTTCAAACCAAAGAGATCACCGCGTTTGCGTTTCGTTGATTGATGCTGCAACGTCATACTTGCTTCTTTTTTCTGTTGTTCTTTTTCTTTTCTTTTTTGTTCTTCTTCCTGAAGCTTTTTCTGATAGTCAGATGGTTCTTTAGATTTTGTTCCTCCAGCTAATTCTTCTAGTGCAGCGCGGGCTATGGATTGCTTTGCCTCGTCCGCCTCCTCTTTCGGCTTCTCTATAGGCTGTGATGCTGATTTTTTCTTTGAAGTTTGACCACTACCTAAACTCTCAAGAGCTTTACCCACAATATCTTTTGGAGCGTTTAACGTCTCTCGAACTACATCTTTTCCAATTTGTTCAAACGATTCGCCAATTTGATTTACTAAAGAGCCCGTATTTGCCATATTATAAAAATCCTAATTGCGTTTTGGCGCTGTCAGACATCCTTTCCA
Source organism: uncultured Gammaproteobacteria bacterium (assembly GCA_964361785.1). Lineage (GTDB taxonomy): Bacteria > Patescibacteriota > Microgenomatia > UBA10105 > UBA927 > UBA927. Next base: position 14,857 of record CAYIBX010000007.1, read on the forward strand.
TGTTCCATGGTGGCTCAAACGTCAGCTCTACGTCTACCCCCGCAACTCCTTTGAGCGCTCCGACTTCTTTTTTAATCGGACCTGAAATAAGCGAAAATAACGGGCACCCAATGGTGGTAAGCGTCATAACGACTGTAACTACTCCTGATGTTTCGTCAATGTTTATTTCATAAATAAGTCCCAAATCCCACAAGGAAACTCCTATTTCTGGATCAGGAATAGTTCGCAGTACGTTTTCTATTTGTGTCTTGGTCACCATAGTTAATACTCCCTGCGCCCTTCAAGAGCTCTTGTAAGCGTCACACTATCAGCATATTCTATATCTCCGCCTACAGGCAAACCATGGGCTAAACGAGTTATTGATAGTTTCGCATTTTTTATTCTAAGTTGTTGGGTAATATACATGGCGGTCGCTTCTCCTTCCATGTTCGGATTAACCGCTAAAATCACTTCTGAGACATTTGAAGAAATTCTTTTTAACAAATCCTCAATATATAGCTCATCAGGCCCTATATTATTTAATGGATCAAGAGAACCATGCAATACATGATACATGCCCTTAAACATGCCGGTTTTTTCTATAGACAACACATCGGTCGGCTGTTCAACGACACAAATGATACTCTGATCCCTTGAAGGGTTTGCACAAATCTGGCAGGGATCTTTCTCTGATACATTGCGGCAAATCGTACAAAGCACGGTACTTTTCTTAAGATTCGTCAAATTATCGGCAAACTTTTGTAACTCTTCCTCTGGTACATGGAGAAGATAAAACGCGAGTCGCTGAGCCGTCTTTGGACCAACACCGGGTAGACGCTGAAAATTTTCAATGAGTCTGGTTAGTGATGGAGGGAGAAGGGACATGATCTATTATTCTAGCCTAAATTTTGTTTTATGGCATCAGCCAAAAGTGACGCAACCGATACAATGGTTAATGAAGAAAACAATTTTTCTTTTGAAATGACAATAGTATTTGTAACAATTATTTGATCAATCGTACTCTTTAAAAGTACTGCTGAGGCATCACCCGCTAATACCGCATGAGTGGCCAAAAAAATAACACTCGCGGCGCCATGCTGTTTGAGAAACGCGCTTGTCTCTACCGCGGTAGCGCCAGTATTTATAATATCATCAAAAATAATGACTGCCTTGCCTTTCACATCACCTGATATAGATGATACCGACACTTCACCCGTATCATGATTTCTCTTTTTTTCTAAATACACGATTGGTTTGCCAATATGGCTAGCAAAACTCTCAGACCGAGATACTCCTCCTTTATCCGGCGAAACAACCACACTCTCTGCAAGGGGTCCCCTTGCAGAAGCTAAAAGCTCTTCCGTTGAAAGTTCTACAACAGGGATAGAAAAATATGGAATAACGGTCTTGGAGTGAAGCTCACAACATATCACGCGATCAAATCCTGCAACTTCTATGACTTTGGCAACCAATTGCGCTGACACAGCCTCTCCCGATCGAAATGCTTTGTCTTGCTTACTGTATCCCATCCACGGAATGACAGCAGTGACTGTTTTTGCGCCTAAGTTTTTTAGTGCTGTCGCAAATAAACAAAGCTCCACTAAATGCTGATCCGCTATTTGAGATAACGACTGTATGACAAACACATCTTGATTTTTAACATCGTCAAGAATTCTTACGCGACACTCACTATCTATAAACCTCGTCACCTCAACATTACCTAAAGATATACCGAGAATTGATGCGACCTCTTTGGCGAGTAATGGATGAGATGTACCGGAAAATAAAATCATGTTTTTAATTCTAACAATTGCAATACCCGCTCATCCATAAGTGAATCGACGAGTAGGTCTGGCTTCATTCTTTGTAATTCCCCTTTATCTATATTCCATCCTGTCGTAACTATAATTACTCGCGCTCCTATTTTACGTGCACAGATAATATCATGTTTGGTATCACCTATAAATATAATATCTCTAGGATCTGGAGTTTCCCCATATAATGTCTCAATTTTTGGAATAACGAGTTTCGCTAAATCATCCCGCATGTCCGCTTCATGACCAAACACAGAAACACAAAATTGATCCGTAGAAATTCCTACATGTGAAAGCTTCCATAAAGCACTTTTTCCTAAATTTCCTGTAAGCGTACCCAAGACATGATGTCTTGAATTGTGAACTTTCATAAACAATTGATGCGCATGATCAATTCTTGCGTACAAAGCCCGCTCTTTGGATGCATTGGTCAAATATTCATCAAATGCGTCACCTAAAGAATCGAGCTTAGAAACAAGAAATTCTTGAGAAACTCCAGAGCCCTCAAGCAGACCTAAAAATATTTCTCGGTCTCCCACACCATTAAATCTTTTACTCCACATGGAAGAATCGAGGTTGATATCTTTGTTAAACACCTTTTTGATGGCATACGGAAATCTGCCCATCGCAAATTCAGGAGCTAACGGACGAATAAGCGTCCCATCGATATCAAACATCACATACTTCTTCTTATTTCTCATGGTTTAATTATACACGTGCGTTATATTGGACAAGTGCGGTTTTGAGAAGTTCGACGCAACGCGTGATTGCTGTGGTATTTAAGACATACGCAATCCGAACTTCGTTTTTCCCAAGACCTGGAGTCGCATAAAACCCTGCAGCAGGAGCTAACATCAGCGTTTCATTATTATCCCGAAAATCCGTAAGAAGCCATATGCAAAATTTCTCCGCATCATCTATGGGAAGCCCAACGATGGTATAAAATGATCCTTCGGGCTTTGGGATAACTACTCCCTCAATTTTTTTCAAACCTTCGTACAATACATCACGACGCTTTTCGAATTCATCATGTAATCCTTTAAAATATGCTTCATCAACGTGGATAAGCTCGGCAGCCATGGCCTGGTCTACAAGTCCAGCTGATAACCTGCCTTGTCCGATTTTCAACACGCCGGACATAATATCTTTATTGAGAGACACGAGAGCTCCAATTCGAATACCGCAAGCACTATAACGCTTGGAGAGACTATCAAGCATAATTGCTTGCTCTGGCAAATCTTTCATATACGAAAGCAGTGATACTTGCTTCCTTTCGTCATATGCATACTCGCGATATACCTCATCGGACATTAAAAACAATCCATATTTTTTAGCGAGAGAAACCAACATCTCCATTTCTTCTTTCGTGTAGACTGTGCCGGTCGGATTATTTGGGGTACAAATAAGGATCGCTTTCGTTTTTTTCGTAATCTTTTTTTCTATTTCGTCAGGAGATGGAAGATGAAAGCCATTCTTTGCCGTAGTAAGTACAGGAACTAGTGTAACTCCATGAACAATAGCATATGAATTATAGTTGGTATAAAAAGGCTCAAATACAAGTATTTCATCACCCACTTCACACGTGGCAAACATCGCCCAAGAAATTGCTTCTGATCCGCCCGTCGTTATCTGAATATCAGATGTTTCTAAAAACGAAAATCCTAATCCATGATAATATGTTTTCAATGATGCAAGAAGAGGTGCTTCTCCGTGAGAATTGGCGTATCCTACTGGATTTCTCTGCCATGTATGAAGAACATCAATCATCACATCAGGAGTAAGCACGTCAGGATCACCAATGTTAAAGTGATACACATGAGCGCCCTCTTTTTTAGCTTCTAGAGCATATGGCACGAGTTTACGAATTGGTGAGGCGGGAACGGATTGCAAACGCTTGGAAATCATAGATTACCAGTATAGCATTTATGTTCCCTCCTGCCAGCTGGTTAGATAATGCTTTTGATCTTTTGTTAACGTATCAATTTTAACCCCCATAGCCACTAACTTAAGTCGAGCGATCTCAAGATCCATGTCCCTATCAATATGATAAACTTTTACATCAAGTTTTCCTTTATTCTTCACAAAAAATTCAGCAGCCAAGGCTTGATTGGCAAAACTCATATCCATAACCTCAGCAGGATGCCCTTCAGCAGCTGCTAAATTGATGAGGCGACCCTCACCGAGAACAAAAATTTTCTTTCCTTTCAAGATGTATTCATCTACAAAAGGTCGAATACGACGTTTAGCCTTTGCACTTTTTTCAAGAGCTGCCATTTCGATTTCTACATCAAAATGACCAGAGTTAGAGACAACCACACCGTCTTTCATTGCCTTCATGTGATCAAGCGTTATAACTCCTTTGTCCCCAGTCACAGTTACAAAAATGTCACCAGTCTTTACAGCTTCATTCATGCGCATAACGCGGTACCCGTCCATAACTGCCTCGAGTGCTTTAATTGAATCCACCTCTGTGACTACTACTTGCGCTCCCATTCCACGCGCACGAGATGCTAAGCCCCTGCCACACCAGCCATATCCACACACTACTATCGTTTTACCAGCAAGAAGCATATTTGTAGCCCGCATGATACCATCAAGGGTGGATTGCCCTGTACCATACCGATTATCAAACATGTGCTTGGTATCGCTATCATTTACAGCATACACAGGAATTTTGAGCGCACCATCTTTTTCCATCGCCTTTAATCGAATAACGCCAGTCGTCGTTTCTTCGCTTGACCCTATCATTTCTTTCAATTGTGCTTTGCGCTCTTTATGAAGAAGAGAAACTAAATCCGCCCCATCATCCATCGTGACGTTTGGGTGTGTATCGAGCACTGCGTTTAGATGTTTATAATACGTTTTCGTATCCTCACCTTTTATGGCATACGTCGAAATACCGTAGTCTTTAACGAGTGATGCCGCTACGTCGTCTTGAGTTGATAATGGATTACTAGCTGCCAAACACACGTCAGCTCCACCATTTTTGAGCATGATCATCAAGTTCGCCGTTTCTGCGGTGACATGAAGACATGCGGCAAGCTTTAGACCTTTCAATGGTTTATCTTTGGCAAAGCGCTCACCGAGGATTTTGAGAACCGGCATTTGATTACCCGCCCACTCTATGCGATTTTTTCCTAAGCCTGAGAGGGACAAATCTTTGACGTCATGTGCGACAAGTTTGGTCATAACTAGAAAATTTTAGACGATTTCAAAAAAAATTCAAGAGGCAGTTTATAAAACGAGCGATGCACCATAATTTTCTTGATATCGTTTGATAAAATCTTTTTTGGTATAGTGATGCGTCACTGTCCCGTATTTTTCTACGGTGTATGCGGCAGCAACTGAGCCCATCTGGCCGCAGATGAGAAGATTAAATCCTCGTAAATATCCGGCTAAAAATCCACCCCGATACGCGTCCCCTGCTCCTGTTGGATCAGAAACATTTTTTACCTTTGCAGACTTTATGTGAATAGCATCGTTTCGCGCCTCGATAATAGAACCTTTGCCGCCGATTGTGGTGATGACGACTTTGGGCCCCATCACCAACAACTCTTCGTGTGATACACCAAGTTTTTGCTCAATCAACGCTATTTCATAATCATTACCGATAAGAATCTCCGCTCCCTCTGTAGCAAACCGCAACTCTTCAGGCGTAAAATTATCAATCTGAAACGCAGGATCATAAAGGTATCGATATCCAAACTCTCGACATTCATTTACATATTTTTTCACTGCAGCAGGGTCATTGGGACCTATGACGACGAAATGAGGTTTTTCGGATTGTTGAAGCGAAAGTTCCTTGTTGTATTTTGATGCGCCTATGTAAAATGCCCCAATTTGATTATCATCCCTATCTGTCACCACATGATAAGAACTTGTCGGTTCATCTGAGACAATACGTATACCATTCGTTGCGATTTGGTGTTTGTCTAAAAACTGTTTATATTCAATAAAATCATTACCGGCAAATGCAATGATCGTCGGTTCTAGTCCGAGAAGTTTAAGCGTATATGCAATGTTTCCAGCAGTACCACCTAAATTTTTAGTTAACTTGTCTGCCAAAAAACTTAAACTAATCTTATGCAATTTATCCGGCATAATCCGATCGGCAAACCGACCAGAAAAATCCATAATGTAATCAAATCCCAATGATCCGGTGACAAGAATGTTCATTGTTGAAAATTTTTGGATATCTCAGCAAGCTTTAGCGCTGCTGCTTGTTGCGATTTTTTGATAGCGTCATTTATTGCACGCTTCAAGCTGTCATTCTCCACACCATCAACCTCGATCACCCTCACCTCTTGATTTCCAGAGATAACGATACGCACATTTCCCTCGATTACTTCAAATTCTTCTTGAGCCAGCGCTTGCTGTATTTGCATCGCTTGTTTTCTCATGGAGTTTAAGTCTCCTAACGCTTTAAATGGATTAATCATGGCACTCCCCTTTCTATAAAAGAATATTGTACTACTTTTTGCCTAACACTATCTCTACGGTCACCTTTTCACCAAATAATTGCTTCATAAGATTTGAAAGCATAAAACGAACATTTGGTTCTGAGAGCTTCTCTTGATGAAACGGATAAAAAGCCTCTATAGTGACGACCCCTGATTCTACAGAATGAGGACGCGAAGATCGCAGTACCCCAGCTATTGAATGATTCAAGGGTTTGGCTGCAGCAATGACATCTGACCAATGCTCCACGAGTCTCTCATGGGTAAGAAGCCCCAACGACTTAACTGAAGTGTTTGGGGGCACTACAAGAACCTGTGCTATTTGGGGAGGATTTTTTTGTGCATCTGTGACAATGTGTTGCATAGGTTGTTGGGACACGACAGGTAGGGCGCTTTTTGAAACACAAATATTTACTACAGCAACTTCCAAAGACAAAGAAAGTATTGGTGTATACCGAAATGTCGAATATGCGTGCAAGAGTTCATCGATCATAAACAGTAATGCTTCTTGTTTCCACATGGTATCTGATGCACCATCGGATGCAATAGTAACGAGCTGTTCTTCAAACGAATACAACACATCAGTTGTAAACTGTTTGATATCCGCTCCCTCCCTTGTGAGTCGATTGATAATAGATAATGCCTCTTTTGCATTTTTCTCCAGTAATGCAGTGAGAAATAACTCTTTCGTCGACTGGTCCGAGACAGACAAAAGTGCGCGAACTTCATCAATAGTCGCACTCGGTTTCGAAAAACTTACCTGCTCTAATAATTTCACTGCATCTCGAAATGATCCGTCTGCCACATTTGCGATGAGATCAATAATTTCATCAGTGAACGTTAGCTTTTCTTTTTTGGCAATCCGTTGTATCACGGTCACTAGTTCTTTTTTGCCGGCGCGGGCAAATTTAATATGCACACACCGAGAAAGTATGGTGCTTGGTACTTTCTGAGGATCGGTAGTTGCTAGTACAAACACAGCATGCGTTGGCGGCTCCTCAAGTGTCTTCAGGAGCGCATTAAACGCTTCGTTTGTGAGCATGTGTACTTCATCGATAATGTACACTTTAAAATCTCCCATAGATGGGGCGAGTCCTATCCCATCTTTAAGTGCTCGTATTTCATCTATGCCGCGATTGCTTGCTGCGTCAATTTCTATTACATCAAGAGCTGATCCTCCGGCAACTGACGTACATGCCGCACATGTGCCACACGGTCCGGTCTTGTCAAGCTTCTCACATAAAAATAATTTTGCGATAAGTCTCGCTGCGGTAGTTTTTCCCGTTCCTTTGGGACCACTAAAAAAGAATGCATGCGGAAGTTCACTTCGTTTTTTGGAAAGCAGTGAATATAATTGATCACGTACATGTGCGTTATCAATTTCTTCAATACGCTGTGGACGATAGATGCGATAAAATGCCATAAATTATTCCTCGTGGTGATTACCAAATAAATGTTCTAATCCATGAAGCGCTAGTTCTATAATTTTATCCAATACCAACATGTTTTCTTCTCCAGCTTCTACTACTGCTTGCGGGTACGAAATGACAATATCCCCCAGTCGCATAACGCCGTCCGGAGGAGGGACAAATGGGGCCATAGATTGCGAAGGATCATTTTGCGGAAATGATAAAACATCGGTTGTATTGCCTAGCTTGCGATACAGCATATTTAAACGCGTCATTGCACGATCGCCGACTATTGATATGCTCACCTCAGTTTCTCCTGTAACACGGGTTAGTAAATTTCTGCTCATTGCATCCTTTATAGCCTGTGCGTCTACTGGAAAATGCGATTCTGTTTGAAATAAAACTGTGATCATTTGGACATCAATTTTTTAAGTATGAGAGACACTCTGTTCCCGTCAGCTTGGCCTGCCTGTGCAGGCAGGTTTTTAATTGCAGCCATAACTTTGCCCATCAGCGGGCCAAAGGCTAGTCCTTTAGATTCTAAAACTACACGCGACACAATCGTGTAAAGATCAGCATCAGATAATTCGGCGGGCAAATAATGGGACAATATATCTAATTCTTCTTTTTCTTTCTGTGCTAATTCTACCCTACCGGCTTTGGTAAATGCATCTATGGATTCCTTGTGTGTTTTTACTTGCTTTTTCACAACTTCCAACACATCGGCATCTGTCAGTTTCGTGTCCGCATCTTTGCCATAGTTATCTATCGCCACATTTTTGGCGGCAGAAATAAGCATGCGAATAGTGCCCACTTCTGTGGCGTTTCGGGCTTTCATCGCAACGATTAATTGTTTTTGAAGTTGTTCAAACAGCATATCAATAGGATGTCTTTCGATTTCTGCGCATACGTCTCTTCAATTCCTTTTTTGCCTCTTTGCGCTTCTCTGCCGGTTTGACGTAAAACTCACGTTTCTTCAAATCCTGTAAGATACCCTCAGAGAGGACTTTACGCATAAATTTTCGAATTGTCGAATCCGCTGAATCTCCTGGTTGTGCTTTTACAAATACCATATAAAATAAAACACCTTCCTTTCATAGATAAGATGTAATCATCTTAACTATCTTTCCAAAGTTTTTTTCAGTTAATTTTTTATTTGGAAGTGATTGCATTATACCACCACCATCGCCCTCAAAGCGAGGCATAATATGAACGTGCATATGAGAAACTCCCTCCGGCTCACCATGATTTATACCGATAGATAATATTTTTGTGTCAAATGCCTTTTCCAATGCCCGAGACACCTTTTTTACTGTAACGAATACTTGTTTAATCTCCGTATCTTGATATCCAAGTATCGTTTTCTCGTGGCGTCGATGAATGACCAGTACATGCCCATCTGTCGCGCCAAATATATCGAGAAACGCGACCGTATGTTCATCCCCAAAAACGACATACGAAGGAATTTCGTTTGCCACAATCTTACAAAAAATACAATCCATAACAATCTCCAATCACCAATATTCAATCACCACAAACTTCTTTTATGACTTCAATAATCTCCGACAACGGCCGTTTAGACGGTTTCATCTCGGGATTTTTGGCACTGCCGTTTAGCACCATGTGGTGACTGGCGTGAAGAAACCATGTCGCTTCCGGTTCTTCTTTCTTAAGCCGTTCGTATACCGGCGAAAGGTCAATTTCTGCAATTGGCAACGCTTTTATACGCAGATATTGTTTACGGGAATCCTTGCGAACGGCAATCACAAACCCTTTCTTTTGCGAAACGTGTATCACTTCATCATTGACCGTCTCAAATGCAATACCTTTTCCCCATCTGGTCTCAAATTCTCTGCCATTTTTCTCAAGTTCTATTTCTGCCCACACCTTATTTTGCATAGTCTTATATATCGCATCAAGAGCTGACATGCCAAGTTCTACAATCTTTAATTGATTATCCGCATACATATATCGCCAACCGTCAATAATCGTATGAAGCCCAAACCCCCAAATGTCACCATTAGGATTTGGAAAAAATACTTCACGGAAATGATCTATGTCATTTACAATTGCCACCATTCGCTCAAGCGCTTTGTCTTCACCGTGATGCTTTTTCACTTCGTCATAAACTAATTTTGCTGCACAAGTATCATCTGCTGTTTGATGATGATCGAATTTCCCAAATCCAGTATCCAGATGCAAGATTTCCGGATTGTTATCCGGAGGCATATCGTTTAATGTCTTGCCAGCAGGTACAAACGCAAACCCCGCCTCTTCCCACTCAGGCCAAAACATCTTTACCAACCAAATACTGGCAATAGCATCCAGATCCGGTCCAAGATGAGCAACAATGGTTTTCATTTAATTTTAGTATATCCTAAACACTGGGAATCCAATAGTGGAAAGCTAGAGGTCAATCCATCACACGATGGGAAGTATATGATACTTTTTTATCATGATCAGAGATAATTTTTGTTGTTGCAAAAATACCAGAACTTCCATCTGCTGCAACGCCATGCCAAATATGAGGAAGTCCCTCTCGACTTTTCATGATGCTATCCAAATCAGCTGACAAAATTCTATAGTGCCCGCCATGTACTTTCCAAGTTAATTCTTTCGCTTGCGACATATGTAAGGATGTAGTCTAATCGAAATAGCCTATAATGTCAATACGACTGGGCAAAGAGCCAGCGATGCACGGCTTCTTTACCACACCTTACACAGACTCCTTTTTCTTCAACTGTATCAAGAGGTAGACATCGGGTACTTGCTTTGGTTTCTGTTTTTATCACTGCTTCACAGCCAGCATCCTCACACCAAAATGCGCGAAGGAAGCCACGTGTCGACCCCATAATTTCTTTGAACTGATCATAGGAATTGACGTCGTATGTGTTGGCATCCAAAAATGCTTTTGCCTTATCAAATAAAGATTTCTGAATATCTTTTAATAATTTTTCTACAGTGATCAGCATCTCTTCTCGCGAAACAGTCGTTTTCTCCCCTGTATCACGACGAGCGATAGTGACGGTGCGATCCGCATACTCTCTCAAACCTACCTCAAATCGGATGGGCACGCCTTTCACTTCCCACTCGTTAAATCGTCTGCCGATGCTTGGTTCATCACGATCATCAAATTTAGATCGTACGCCACCGTTGCCTAACGTTTCCTGAATCTGTTTGGCGTAAAATTCTAATTCGGTATTTTGTGGATCGGCTGATTTTTTAATCGGTATAATCACCACTTGAATCGATGCCATCTTGGGAGGCAAAATAAGCCCTTGATCATCGCCATGAACTAAAAATAATCCACCCAAACTTCTGGTTGAAAACCCCCATGACGTTTGCCATACATGCTCAGATTTCCCTTCTTTACTCTGAAATTTGATATCAAATGGGATGGAGAAATGTTGAGCTAGATCATGAGATGTAGCGCCTTGAAGCGCCTTCCCATCAGGCATCAGTGCTTCTACACAAAGCGTCGTTTCTGCACCTGCAAACTTTTCGGTCTGACTTTTCGTCCCAGCATACACAGGTATCGCAAAGTAATCTTCATACATCACGCGATACCATTCAAGTGCTTTTTTCGTAAACTCGAGAGCTTCTTTGTGCGTCTCATGCGCTGTGTGCCCTTCTTGCCACAAAAACTCCATCGTGCGCAAAAAAAGATATGTACGTTTCTCCCATCGAACTACGTTATTCCACTGATTGATAAGAAGGGGCAAATCACGCCAACTTTGTACCCATTTAGAATACATTGCATACATAATCGTCTCTGAGGTAGGACGCACTACGAGAGGATCTTTCAGTTTTTCCCCTCCTCCAATCGTTACGATTGCAAGTTCCGGTGAAAACCCTTTGACATGTTCTTTTTCCTTCTCCAAAAGTGATAGAGGAATAAACATAGGAAAGTATGCGTTTTCTACACCCGCAGACTTAAACATTTTATTCAAAGACTCTGTCACCATCTCCCACAACGCATATCCGTAGGGACGAAAGACCATCGTACCCTTGACCGGCCCGTAGTCAGCCAACTGCGCCTTGAGGATGACATCCGTATACCAATCCGAGAGATTCTCAGATTTCTTTTTAAGTTCCTTTTTTTCAAAAGATTGTTTCATATATTGTTAAAATAGTTTTCCTCCAATGACCGCTTTATCCTTATCCGGTGTAATTAGTATACACTCATGATCTGTGTCAGGTACACCAAGAGTTAAGACTTCCGACAAAAATGGGCCGATCTGACGAGGTGGGAAGTTCACCACCCCAAGAACTTTCTTTCCAACCAGCTCTTCTTTAGTATAATGTTTGACAATCTGAACACTGCTCTTCTTCGTACCAATTTCTGATCCGAAATCAATGGTAATTTTATACGCGGGTTTTCTCGCCTCTGGAAAATCTTCAGCTGCAATAATCTTCCCGACTCTCACATCGAGTTTTACAAAATCATCATATGTTGCCATAGTATTGCCACTATCCTCCTCTGACAATGCGCATCACATCATTGACAGATACCAGAAGAATAAGAATCAATAAAACGATCATACCGATCTGATGGGTCGATCGTTCAAATGCGGGGCGAACTCTTTTTCCTAATATTTTTTCCAAAAAGACAAAGAGTAATCGTCCACCATCAAGCGCTGGTATGGGTAAAATATTAATTATCGCTAAATTCAACGATAATATGCTTGCTAACTCAAGAACTGCCGCCCACCCAAATTTGACGGCTTGCCCTGTAACTTGCGCAATGCCGATGGGTCCCGCGACATCAGTAGAAAGCTTTTGAAAAGTAACAAGCTTCCACACGGTTTGTCCTAACGACACAAACATTTCTTTTGCTCGCGTTGCATTTATTACCACGGCTTTCACGGGCGCTTCTTTCCATGAGTATTTATGCAACGCTAAATCAGTAATAGCAACGCCTAGCGGACCTTCACCTGCTGGCACTTCTTTACGAGGGATGGCGGTAAAAGATCGTTCTTTATCGTCCCGAATGATGGTCATGACGACCTCATCACCTTTGTGGTCATTTACATAATCTATAAGTTCCTTAGGTGACGTAAGTGACGTAGGCAACGTACGTGAAGAAGATATAGAAATTATGACATCCCCTACGTTAAGCCCTGCTTTTTCTGCTGGACTGCCAGTAACGACTTTTTCTACCATGACTTTTCCGGTGGGTTCCTTCACGCCATTTACGAGAATCACCGTGGTAATACCGATTGCTAATAAAAGGTTCATGGTGACACCAGCCGAAAGAATTGCAGCTCGCGTTTTTTTAGATTTTGACTGAAACGATCGCTCACGCAAAAAATTAGCAAAAAATTTCACGCCTTCTTTTTTCTGTAACTCAAGATATTCTGTGTCTGTCGCTTCATCTTCTCCAAACAATTTTACAAATCCACCGATTGGCAACCAATTAAGCGACAATACCGTCTCTCCAAATTTTTTTCCAAAAATACGAGGAGGCAATCCAAAACCGAATTCTTCAACAAACACGCCCGACCATTTGGCCACGAGAAAATGCCCGAGCTCGTGGACAAAAACAAGGACGGAGAGAAGAAGGAAGAAGACAATAATGGTAATAAACATAAATGCTAAATTTGTAACAACTCCGCCTCTTTGCGTTGCCCCATCGCGTCAATATCCGCAATCATTTCATCCGTCAATTCTTGCACGCGCTTTTCGCCATGTTTACGATCATCTTCTGAAATATCTTTGGCGTCTTCAAATTTTTTCAACTCTTTCATGCCTTCTTGCCTGACTTGCCGAACCATAATACGACCTGCTTCCAATTTGGCTTTAGCTAGTTTGATGTATTCCTGACGACGTTCTTCAGAGAGAAGTGGAATAGTAATGCGAATAATATCCCCATCGACGACAGGAGTAATACCTGAGTTGGTTTCCATAATTCCTTTTTCGATTTCTTGTATCGTAGAGGCATCATAGGGCGCGATCACTATGGTTTTGGAATCCATAGTCGTGATCGTCGCCATTTCCATAATTTTTAATCGCTGTGTCCCGTCGTAGGCTGATATGACGATATTTTCAACCAACGCGGGAGTGGCTCTACCGGAACGAATGGATGCTATATCGGTTTGCGTAACCTCTATGGATTTCTTCATCCGGTCACGCGTGTTTGAGAGAAGTGGATCAATCATCGGTAAAAATATAATAGCACACTTATTCACCAAGTGTCATGCGAGTAAACTTTGACACTGTGATGTTTTCCCCAAGCTTTGCTATGGAGAGTTTTATCAGCGCTTGCATCGTAAGCTTTGTGTCTCGAATATAATCACTTTTTAATAATTCTTCTACATTTTTAGGATTCATGGCGGCAATTTGAAGCGTCATCTCGTGTGCAAGAGCTTTAAACTCATCGGTGCGAGCCACGAAGTCAGTTTGGCAATTGAGCTCAATAAGCACGCCTACTTTTCCATTTGTATGAACGTATGAAGAAATTATCCCTTCGGACGTTTCATTGCCTTCTTTTTTTGTTGCTTTTTCAAGCCCGCGTTCTACAAGAAGTTTTTTTGCCTTATCATAATCACCTTTTGCATCTTCGAGTGCCTTGCGGCAATCAGCGACCCCTGCCTGAGTCTCTTCACGAAGTTTTTTGAGTACATCTATAGAAATGTTCATTTTTTAGATCGTGTAACTTTTTTTACTAATTTCACTTCTTTCGCCTCTTCTTTTTTCGGGACTTTTGACATTGCATTTATATTTTGCATCGCTGGTTCTTCCTTCATCGGTGCTACTTTACCCGCGGTAATCGCCGCTTCTTTTTGTGCTACCTCTAGTCCCTCACGATATGCCTCTGCCAATGCGTTAACCAACAATTCCACAGATCCTACTGCATCGTCATTTGCGGGGACTGTGTAATCTATCCCTGTAGGATTGGCATTTGTGTCTACTATGCCAAATACTGGGATACCAACACGTTGTGCTTCTTTGACGGAAATTTGCTCTTTCCGTACGTCTACCACGACTATTGCGTCGGGAATCTTTGAAAGCGTCAACACGCCTTCATAATCTGCCATCAAACGGACAAGATCACGAGCGAGAGCCATTTGTTCATGTTTTGGAAACTTTTTCCATGCACCCGTTGCTTGGTCGGCCGTCATGGTATTTACTTTTTTAATATTCTTGGAAATCCCATCCCAATTGGTCATAAACCCGCCAATCCAGCGATTGATAAGAAAACTTGCTCCAGCGGCAGTAGCTGCAAGCTTAACCACGCCTTGCGCTTGACGCTTGGTGCCGACAAAAATAACAGTTGACCCCAATGACCCTAATTCATAAAGATAGTCAATGGCTGCATCAAGACCTGCTTTTGTCTTTGCAAGATCAATGATGTGAATGCCGTCTTTTTCCTGCCAGATAAATTCAGCGGCCTTTGGATGCCATCGCTCTGATTTATGCCCAAAATGACATCCTGCTTCTAACAATTGTTCGAGTGTAATGTTTTTCATAATAAATAAGCGCCGATACGACGGCGCTTTATTGCGTAATCGTATCTCTTGACCTTCCACTCAATATCCTCGTTTATCAATCGGGAAGAGATACTGTTTGAGTGTGTAGAATATATGGATTATACCGTATTGGCCAATGGGTATCAAGAGGGGGGAAAAGATTTTACTTGAATTATGTAAATAAATGTAGGGTGGCGGCTTTTCCGAGCCCAAACAATCCTCGTCTGACTCTCTTTTCAGGATGACCCATATCAAGGCTCACAGTTCGTACCGGAAATATTCTTCCCTGCCAATCTGGTTTTGTTGAAGGATCCCAAAAGAACACGTTCACGTTTTGGTTACCTTTTGCATCTGTTTCTCTTCGCGCAGTTACAGACAAATTACCAAGCACAGAATGTACTGCGTTGGATTCTACTAAACGAATAGTCTTTCTCTGCTCTACTTCTTCCACTATTGCTATTCTCATGGCACAAATGATAGATTACATCAAGCCAAATTGCAATACCCTTTGAGAAAGCATAAAAAATCTAAGAAACGGGAAACGTTGCACACAATACTTGAACATCGTGGTTGATGGATAACAACATCTCATTTCCCACAAGTTCTTTTTTCGTTTTCACCAAAAAATTTTTTCTCTCTTCTTTGTTAACTGGTAATTGATAATGAGATACTTCCTTAATCACCACCGAGATCCAATTCCCAATCATGGCCATTTCTTTTTCTTTCATCCCACGTGTGGTGATAGCTGGCGTCCCCAATCGAATACCTGAAGGATAATAGGGAGGACTTGTATCATGCGGGACGCTGTTTTTATTGACGACAATTCCTGCAACCTCAAGCGCTTCTGCAACCACGTTACCAACAAGATTTTGCGGACGAAGATCTATAACCATCAAATGATTGTCGGTGCCACCGGTCGTGAGTGTGAATCCATGTTCCATTACAGTCTGTGCCAACACGTTTGCATTGATGACAATCTGTTTGGCATACGTTTTAAATTCCGGCTGACTTGCTTCATGAAGCGCTATAGCTATAGCAGCTGTCGTATTATCATGCGGGCCACCTTGAAGCCCCGGAAACACTGCCTTATCAATCTTCTCCCTCATCAATGGGTCTTTTGCTAACCCGCGCTCTGTCACCATAATCATCGCGCCGCGAGGACCCCGAAGTGTTTTGTGCGTTGTGGTCATCACCACATCAACAAACGGAACTGGAGACGGATGCACACCTGCCACGACTAAACCTGCAATATGAGAAATATCCGCAAGTAACAACGCGCCAACTTCATCTGCGATTTTTCGCCAAGCTTCCCAGTCAAAAATTCTAGGATACGCTGTCGTCCCGACGACAATTATTTTTGGACGAGAAAGTTTAGACAATTTCGCGACTTCATCAAGATCGATGAGTCCGTTTTTATCGACATCATACTGAACACTATGAAAATATTTACCGGAAAATGTGACGTTTGGATGCCCGTGCGTCAAATGCCCGCCACCGGAAAGCTTCAATCCCATGATGGTATCCCCGGCGTTTAACAGTGCAAAATATACTGCGCTGTTTGCCGGAGATCCGGAATACGGCTGAACATTTGTATGCGGCACCCCAAATAATTTTTTTGCGCGATCGATTGCCAAATCCTCAATTTGATCAATAATTGTATTCCCTTGGTAATATCGTTTATGCGGATACCCTTCTGAGTACTTATTCGTAAGCCCTGATCCTAACGCATCGCGCACAGCCAAGGATGTATAATTTTCTGAAGGAATAAGCGAAATAGTATTTTGCTGACGAGTAGTTTCTGCTTTTATCAATTCACTAATTTGAGTGTCCATGGATACGGGGATTATAGCACTTTTGAAGCCTTTGTTTTTTGTACCAACCGATCGATAGCAGGCTCAACTGCGCCGCAGATAAAGGGTTTCAGTTCAGCGTTGGTAATATGATCCCATGTGTCGTATCGGGCCAACTCTCTCGGGTTTTTATCCTCCATCGATTCAGCAACTGAGATAACCAACGGCTTTTTCATATCATAAAACGAACGTCCACCATTGGCGATCGATAAGCCTCCCGATGTGGAGGCAACTGTAGCTGGTGATTTCGTTGCAAAATCAACTACTTCATCGCGCGTAAAAGGCCGCATCGAAACACGAACATGAAGAATAACGGATACAGGTTCTGTCACACCATCCTTACCCGCTCGAACGCCTGTCAATGCGTTTATTATTTCTACATCTTTTCCTGACTGCATCATGGCTTCAGAAGAATGTTTCGCCCACTCTACTGGATCTCCTACGGGCTTTTCTAGAAGTACTATTTCTGTATCATTTGTATGCACAAGCTGAACGGTATCCGTATAAAGAAGCATCTTTTCTGAGCCAAATGTGTACATATCTCCATCTTCTACTATCGCTTTGGCGATACCTGACATGGCTTGAGCTACTGCTATATCGTCTTTGGCTTTCCGTTCGGCAATAATCTGCGGCCTGTGTTCTGTGTGCGGCGCATCCTCATGAATACGATCCTCATTATAAAGAGGATCTCTTCGCGTAATCGTCCAGTTAGGAAGCCATTTATGAAAAATATCTGCTTTATTATTGCCATCAAGGCTTGTGACAAATGTAATTGGAGGGCGTTCGTTCATAAGAAAGCCTCCATAAAAACTGAAAAAGACCCGTGAAGGGTCTCTCTAAAAAAATGACTATACAACTGGTTTGTTGGTTTTTTCATTTGGTGTCCTACGTCCTAGCCTTGTGAGCCGGGTGGCGTTACTTGAGAAAAAACAAAACCGTTTAAGGATTTACCCTCAAACGCTTGTAGTTATTTATAACACCCCAACGACTTCGTGTCAAGAAGCAATACTATAGGATGAAAAAACAACGACTGTAGGCTTCTCGCCAGCTTCAAAAGCTAACCTAAACCCACCAACCATGGGGACGTAAGGAATTGACCCCAACGCACTTGATTCAAGCGCAATACCCTGATAATAGGCAGCCGTCAACATAATTGGATCGCCATGGGAGACAACGATTATCTCTTTTCCCTCATGTTTGAAAACAAATTCTTCGAAAGCAGACTTCATCCGCGCTACAATTTCTACCATAGATTCACCGTCATGTTCCTTGTACCATTCTGTTTCGTAAATCCCCCATCCACCTTTGGATTTAACAAATCCTTCTTTTTCGCCTTGAGCGGGAGATCGAACTTCAAGTAATCGTTCATCAATAATCGGAGTTAACCCAAATGATTTGGCTAAAATTATTGCGGTTTCAAATGTGCGCTCCAAAGGACTGGTGTAGACGGCAACGATTGGTTTCGACGACAGTTTCGTTGCTAATTCATGTACGTCTTCTTTTCCCTTTTGAGACAAATGAAAGTCAGAAAGTCGATATGGAAGAATTCCATCATGGGGTTCATATTGTCCATGACGTAATAAATAAATAGTGGTCATAAAATTTTAAGGGAGAGGCCTTTTTCAAACAATTCAGTCTATCAGTTTTCTTGATCGCAATACTTCTAATACTTTTTCGTGGATCATTTCTTTTGTAAGAATTACGCCGTCAATCACACATTCGATAACGGCCCAGTTTTTCTGCTTTTTGGCTAAATGTAAATACATTTCTTCAGATGCGGCTCTGTGCGTTTCATCCGCTTCTAATATATCTTGCTTACCGGCCAAGTACGCTCGGTTTCCCTTTTTCTTCGTAAGCTCCATCCCCACTTTCCACTCAACGTGCAAATATATCACTATGTCTTCACGAGGAATTTTGTGCACTTTGTACTCAAGTTCATCAATCCAATCCAAAAATTCTTTGCGCTTTTCTTCCGGAAGCCTAGCGCCTTGATGCGCCATGTTGCTTGTGGCGTATCTGTTGCTTACAATCGTGCCGCCATGGCCTAACCAATCGTCCATTTCTTTTTTGGCTGCTGCACGATCCAAAGCATACGCCAAGGACGCCAAATATGGCGAGACTTCATTCACCCCGCCAAATTCTCCCGCCAAGAATCGACCAACGACTTTACCATGAAAAGAGGAATAGTACCGTGGAAAGTCAAACGATTTCACTTTCACTCCTTTGTTCAAAAAATATACTGAAAGTAATTCGGATTGCGTGGTTTTTCCCGATCCGTCTCCACCGTCAATGACAATAAGCTTTCCTTTTCGAGAACGCTGTATCAATACTTCATCTATAAACTGTTTCAATACAACGGTCAGACTATCCTCATCATAATGCTCAAGATACAAATGCTCAGAAGGATTACCGGTAATCATCGGAGACAATGCATCAGAAGCATCTTTGTAAAACAAACAAAGCACTGGCTTGTCGTGCGTTAATGCATACACAATCTCTCCCCCGACACCGCTACTTGGCACTGTCACCTCAGCCACGATACAGTCTGCTTCTTCTATCGCTTTCTTCTCACGCAAAAAAATATCTGTAGGACCAATTTCTTTTTTCTGATCAGATGCGAGGACAATCTGTTCACCCGACGTTAATGTATGATCCATAGATTTTAACGTCGCAATGACATCTTTAAGACGCAGGACATCATCAGGATTATTGGTGGATGCGGAAGTAAAATAAATTTTCATACTAGTATAGTAGCAACCTCGTACACAGTCTTCAAGGTAACATCTGCTACAGTACTGGCACCATCCGCCCAAACTAAGCACGTTTTCATCCCAAGCATTTTTGCAGGTGCTAAATCAACAGCCTCCCGATCACCAATCATCAGATGTGCTACTGCAGGTAAACCAGATTTTTCCATAATATATTCAAATCCTTTTGTGTCTGGTTTATTTACTCCTACTATTTGAGCGGTAACTATTTCTTCAAATTGAACAGATGAAACACCCAAAATGGTAAGAGCTGATAAAACTCTATCTTTCACCCCATTTGCCAAAATATAATGTTTGTAGAAGGAAAGTTTTAAAAACATCTCGGACAACCTTGGATCAGGACCGAGATGTGGTTTTCTGTCTTTATACGTCTCACACTCAATAGCCGCATCAAGAAGCGAAATATTACTTAATATCGATGCGGTTTTGGTACTGCTTGGAGTTTTGACCATGTACACTTTATTAAATTCTTCAATTGTTTTCTCTTTACTCCAGCCGGTATGGTTCATAACCACTTTATAATCTGCTTCTTTTACGGCTGTTGCTATCAAAGGCGTCATCTTATAGAGCGTCCCATCAAAATCCCAAATCAAAACTTTAACATTTCTTAATAGCTCATTCATGCAAAAAACATCATATCACGAAGAATATCAAAAAATAAGCTCATATCATCATGCTAACATGTTAGCATGATGATATGTTTGGAAAACTCCTTACAAAACTTGACAATCGAATCGTGAACAAAGTAGCATTGGGCAGTAAGGTACATTTACAGAGAGCGGAAAAAATTTACAGCGTGTGGTCCCGCGTAGCTTTATGCGAAGTGGGAATACGAGGAAGGGGTTTACCCGTTCAAATTTCGTATGAAATTTGCGCGGGTTATCGAAACTCAGAACAATTTCACAAAAATTGAGAAATTTTCTGAGTGAATCTGCGGGTGCCCCTCGGTGACGCTTTTCACCGTAAGTTTTATGAGAAAAACCTGATAGTAATGTCAGACATAAATTATAAAACAAGAAGTCCGCTTCTCTTTTGGCACTATGTGCGGAATATTTGGATACGTTGGGCACAAGTCTACAGCGCCACAAATCGTTTTGGACGGATTAAAATTCTTAGAGTACCGAGGATATGACTCGTGGGGAGTGGCGGTGGTACCAAAACAATCACCAATCACCAATGCACAATCACCAATTATTGTCGTGAAGAAAAAGACGGGCAAAATTGGTGAAGGAACAGTGACTGATCTCCCTGCGGGCACACTTGCATTCGGCCACACTCGCTGGGCCACTCATGGAGGGGTAACGGAAAAAAATGCTCATCCACACCTAGACTGCACAAAAAAAATCGCAGTCGTCCACAATGGAATCGTTGAAAATCATGAAGATTTACGAAAAATGCTTAAAGCCAAAGGCCATACATTTATTTCAGATACTGATACTGAAATCATCGCACATTTGGTAGAAGAATATGCAAAAACCACCATGTTTTCCAAAGCAGTGCAGCGTGCGTTTAAAGAATTGGATGGATTAAACGCAATTATTCTTATAAACACCACGTCACATGAGATGATTGCTGCACGAAATGGTTCTCCATTGGTCGTGGGATTTGGCGTTAATGAAAATTTCTTAGCAAGTGATCCGGCAGCCCTTCTGCCTCATACCAAGCAAATTCATTTCCTCGATGACGATGAGATGGCAATCGTAAAAGACGATTCTATACATATTTATAACGCGACGACGGGCGACAATGTAAGACCTAGAAAACAATTGCTTACATGGACTGCCAAAGAAGCAGAAAAGGGGCACTACCCTTTCTTTATGCTCAAAGAAATTCATGAACAGGCAGGACTGCTTTCTGAAATCGCATCTGAGTCAGCAAATCAATCAATAGTAATCGCAAAGGAATTAAAACAAGCTCCTCGTGTCTACATGGTTGGTGCTGGGACGTCGAGTCATGCGGCACGCACGGCATCATACATTTTTTCTCTTATAGCAAAAAAACTTATTAACTTTGGCGTAGCAAGTGAGTTTGATCACCGCGTATCTATAATTCCCGATAAAAGTGTCCTTGTGGCACTCTCACAATCCGGAGAGACCATGGATCTTATAGACGTCGTCAAAAAAGCAAAAGCTAAGCATATCAAAATATTCTCACTAATCAATGTCGTCGGATCTACTCTTTGGCGCATGTCTGATCTAAAGCTTGCTATTGGTGCAGGGCCTGAAAAGGGTGTAGCATCCACAAAGGCATTTATTACCAAAATTGCACATCTTCTCCTTATCGCGTACGCAATGATTGATAAAGTGAAAGAAGGCCAATCCCTACTTATCAAGGCCGCTAAAGCGGCAAAAGAGGTAACGACGAAAGCATATACATCAGAAATTGTAACACTTACTCACAAACTCAAAGATGTACAACATATGTATATCATCGGACACGGACTTTCCTACTGTGCTGCACTTGAAAGCGCTTTAAAAATCAAAGAAATTTCCTACATCCACGCAGAAGGCATCCCTGCCGGCGAGTTAAAACACGGCACATTAGCGCTTGTGACCGAAGGATCAATCTGCATGGTCTTTGCGCCACATGATCAGCACTATCAATCAACCATGGCAAATGCGATGGAAATGAAGGCAAGGGGCGGCTACATCATCGGTGTATCTGATACCAAAGATGAAGTATTTGACGAATTCTTACCAGTATCAAACATCGGGATAGCCACAATTATCCCAAACATCATGGTGGCGCAACTACTTGCATATTACCTAACCATTGATAGAGGGTTCGATCCTGATATGCCTAGAAATTTGGCCAAAAGCGTGACGGTAAGGTAATAATTTGCGTTTTTGCAGCTTCATGATATACTACAGGCCTTATGGCACTTACCGAGAAACTGACTATCACCCACATAGAGCTAACGACTGTAAAACCTGAAATTACAATCCGTGAATTTGCGACAGAAAGAGAAGCCGCCAGAGCTGTGGCACAAACGATTTTATCGACTGTCATCCATAAACCAGATGCTGTAATCATGTTCCCTACTGGGCAAACCCAAATCCCTGTCTATGAAGAACTTGTTTCTTTAGCACAAGAAACTTGTGTAGATTTTTCAAAAATACAAGCATTTCATTTAGACGAATATGTAGGCGTGGCACCTGAAGATAATGAAAGCTTCGTCGGATTTTTACGCACGAGAGTCTTTGACCCCTTACACATCCCATACGAGAATAGATACGAAATAGACGGTATGGCGCCTGATTATGAAGCTGAAACTAAACGATACAATGACCTTATCAAAGCGCATCCAATTGACCTTGTTATTTTAGGTATAGGACCAAATGGCCATATCGGATTTAATGAACCGAATACGCCGTTTGATAAAGAAACACACGTCGCCGCACTCTCACAAGAAGTGCTTGATCGAGATGAACAACGTGGACAACAACCGTTATCATTCGCTTATACTGCAGGAATTGCAAATATTCTAAGCGCAAAACAAATTCTTATCGTGGGATTCGGTGAAGATAAAGGAAAAGAATTTGACCATGCGTTTAATAATCCACCAACCATCCAATGTCCAGCATCCGCCTTACAAAAAGTACCCTCTCGCGTCACAGCTATTATGGACGCGTCTGCTGCTGCAGTTATTTTAAAAGGCAAACAAAACGGTTAATACCTTCTTCCATGTTAACAACATCGTTATGTATCATCATACTAACATACTAATATAATTATTTCTATACTGAAAATGTTAACCAGCAAATAAAATACAAATGGTACAATAATAATTGTATGAAACGCATCGCGATGATTTCTGTGCACGAGTGTCCGCTTGCTTCTTTGGAAGGAAAAGAAAAGGGAGGTATAAACGTCTATGTTTTCGAACTTTCCAAAGCTTTAAATAAAATCGAATACTCCATAGATATTTTTACCCGTACTCAAGATACCGTAAACCCTCGCATAGTGCACATCAATGAAAAGACACGTGTTATCCATCTTCCCGCTGGACCACTGGCTAAATATCCTAAAAAGGAAGTCATCCAACACCTTTCGGAATTTGCAAACAACATGCATGAATTTATAGAGAAAGAACGCCTACGCTACGACCTCATCCATGCACACTATTATTATTCCGGTATCGTGGCTCACACACTAAAAAATACCTACAAAACTAAGTCACCTATTATCATGTCCTTTCATACTTTGGGACTGATGAAACAACTCGTATCGCGAAGCGAACTCACAAACGACCCAAGAGAACGTATCTCTCTAGAACAGACGTTGGTAAAAAATTCAGATTTCTTCGTCACGTCAAGTGATAATGATGCGATGTATCTTTCAAGTTTGTATGATTGTCCGCAAAGAAAAATCGCATCCATACCGCCGGGCGTTGATACGGTACTTTTTCGCCCAAAAAATAAACAACTTGCCAAAATAGCTATTGGTGCAGACCTAAATCACCGCATCATAGTAGCTGTTGGTCGGATTGACCCTATCAAAGGATTTGACGTGCTTCTTTTTGCTCTCAAGATACTCCTCCATTCTCACCCTGAATTATCAGAAAAGGTGTGTCTTTGGATTGTGGGCGGTGATGTAGGTGAAGATAAATCCAGCTGGTCTACAGAACTACAATCTTTAGAGAGATTACAAATGACATTGGGACTTGCGACAAGCGTACGGTTTGTGACAGCAAAACCACAAGAAAAGCTTCCCGACTACTATAACGCAGCAGAGGTGGTCGTCATGCCCAGTCACTACGAATCATTTGGCATGGTGGCACTTGAAGCACTCGCGTGCGGCACATCTATAATCGCCACAGACGTCACAGGCATATCACCAATGCTGAAAAACTTTCCTAAGGGCCATGTAATATCCGCCAATAACCCCATTAAGCTTGCTGAAGAACTGTATCGGGTAACCATGAAACAAAAAGAACACCATCTAAACCCAAAGGACCTTTCTCTACTTGATTGGTCGACCATGGCCGCAAAAATGAAGAAGGTCTACGAAAGCGTTCAAAAATAGTTATAAAGCGGAGGCTTCGTTTTGAAGTGTGTCAATCTCACTGGTGTCATTGGTATCAAGAGTAATATTTACATCCATTTCCAAATCAGAAACTGATGACGCACGGCCCGTGGTAACCGTAAAGCCATTGGTTGGTTTTCCGACTTCATCCTGAAGCAGTGGAATAGTTGCTTCTGTGGGAAGAGCAACCGGCTCTGATGCTTTTGACGAAATACGCATGACAAAAACAAGTCCAATCATAATCGCGACCACAAAAAGAGGAATTATAATAACAAGTGATGACGAGCGTTTCATAGTTTAATTTGTACCCTCATCCATAATTTTCCCTAATTCTTTCACTGATGATTGCACCGCAAGCTGTGCGCTCTTGACCACTTCATGTACGGCAGTCAAATCCGTTTGTAAGGATGTAAGCGCCGTACTCATAGCGACGCCTATTATATCTTCGGATGCGATATCAGCAACATACACTTTCCCCGCTTGTGCACTCACGGCTGTTTGTGCAGATGCCACTTTTATACGGGCTGCCGATACAAACGCGTCTACTGTAGTCAAATCTTTGCCCGTAGTACTTGATTCTGAGGCTCGTACTCCCACTTTATCCAAGATTTCTGACATTTTTGTCAGCCGCTCAGTCATCTGTTCAGTACGTTTTTTATTTATTTCTGCAATTTTTAAATCAATTTTTGTTACTACTGCTTTCTTTTTGGTATCGCGTATTTGAGACACTTTTTCTTTAAATGCTTCCCGCTCTTCTTTAAATTTCTCCACAGCTTCCTCACGTCTGGTTTTTAATTCCTCAGTAAGACGTTCTTTCCGAGCTTCAAAAATATTCTTAAGTTCATCTTCACGCTTTTTAATTTTATCGGGAGATTTACCTGACCTTGAGGCAACTGTGTCGTTTGACTCTTTATAAAGCATTTTACTGTTTATCTTTTTAATTTTTTGCTCCTTATCCTCTCTCGGGAGTTCTGTCTTTAAGGAGGCACCAGATGAAGACTCTGTGGTGTCACTATCACCCTTTACACTTGGAGATGTTGAAGGGCCAGAAAGACCAAGACCCAAAAGAAGTAATCCAAACAATTGATCAAGCATATACTCAGTATGAAGAATGTTGCGGGGTAATGTCAAGCAAACGTATTAAAGAGATTTATTTGCGGCAGGATCTTGGTTGTACTCTAATGCAATCCCTTGTTTAATATAATACTCAGCTCTCTGCAATTCCGTACCAATATAAATCAAATGGCTTGGCAATACAAGATACTCCCCAATATTGACCATATCGATATACACTTCCATCGCACTACTGCCCCGCCACTGATGAATAAGAAGTCCTCCGTTCGGGGCATATAATTTTATTACGATTTCATAGGATTTTTGAATTGGTTTGACAGCATTTTTTGTGGGCCTGCCAACTGCATGTTTACTCGCTTCTTCTACCGTAATAACGATGTTTCCCCGCGGATCATCCTCAAACATTTGCCGACTCGTGTACCCTAATTCTTTCTCATAATTTTCTTTAAGAATCTTTTCTACCAAGGCATAATCATCACTATAAATATGAGCACTATGGGTAATCATGACAAACGCACCCATCCCCACCCCCGACTGATCACAGATTAACTTTTGTAACTTTCGTAAACTAAACACGTTTCTTGGCCATCCATGCACCATGTCCTGACTGCGAAAATGTGTAGTCATAAACAATTTATTATCTTGGATAGAACACACGACCTGTGTAAGACAGGGCGTGTCCCCTTTGTTGACCACAGACCAATCCTCTTTGACTTTCGCAGTCACGGCGATCATTTTTTTGCTAAACGGTCGATTTTTTATAAGGTCTATAATATTTTGAATTTGATCTACACCTTCAAAATCGCGAAGTCGTTGTCCATACGTGTACGCAATACCCGGTATTATTTTTGCGGATAATACTTGTGGATAATACTGATCGAGATCTTTTTGGGAGAATGGAAAAAATTCCGGCATATACGGATGGTCTGGATCTTCGTCATAGACGACCGCCATAATGTTTAGAAATTCTTTCAGTTCATTTTCCTGCGTGTACCGAGTCGTTTTATTTCTGCCATACCGCATGATATTTTTAAGAATTTTAAGCCAAACTTGAGCTGCTGTTTTACCATGAGCGCGAAGTCCTATTTGCTCTGATGGATAGGTGAAGGGTTTTGGCCTACTGGTTGGGAATGATTTGGATTCGGTAAACGGATTGGGTTTTGCTTTGGACAACTCTGCAACGGTACTTTGCAATAACGATACTGGCTTTCCCCGTAAATTTATTATTTCAACGGATTTTCGAAATACATCTATATTTTCTCTCCCGATTTCTTTTTCTATTTGTCCCTTTTTCTCGTCACCTATGATAAAAAAATTCTCATCCACACCATTTGCCATCAGTGCTACGAGCGCTTGGCCGCTTCTGGATAAATCAGCGCCCCACAAAACAATTTTTCGGATGTGCGGATTGGCAAAAACATTGCGAATCATTGCTGAAATACCTGCGGAAGAATACAGATTGCCAATAGCACAATACGCTTCATCTTTAAGGATGTCAGCGACGACCTGCCGCTCCGTCCACATGATAGCAACACCGACTGGATTATTGGCATCTTTGACATGAAGCACTTGTTTATACAAAATCGGCCAGTCCATAAATTTCATCCCCGATGAGGCAAAGGCCAGTTCATTTGAGATTGCCTTGACAAAAATCTTTTCGTTACATTTGTCGACAAACGGTGCGATTCTCCCTCCTTAAGCTCAATTGTAACAACGGCATCATCACTTGTTGGCATGATACAAAATTCAGGACCCATTTTCCGAATTATATCTGCCGATTGCATATCATCAGTGGTTGACAAAAAAAATGCCCAACACCTCGCTGGTTGCTTTACTATCACTATTGGCGTATGTAACTCCACTCTTCGAGTAGGATGTTTTTTACCATCTTTCCATAACGCAAATTCGACTTTGCCCTGCATATATTATTTATCTTCAATAATTTTACTTGCTAGTGCGGATTTTTGCCCCACATATTTTGCTGACTTTTTTTTACTATATGGCACAAGTGCTGGAGAACTCAATTCTTCAAATGTCATACTGCAAATGCGCATGTTAGGATACAGTGCTACCGGCATCCTACCCATATTCCCTAATTCCATAACGACTACTCCACTCCACCCCGGATCAAAAATGGAGGCTGTTGAATGTACTACAATCCCAAGTCTTCCTAAACTCGATCTTCCTTCAAGTCGCCCAATCAAATCATCAGGCAATTCTATTTTTTCTACAGTTGTTGCCAAAACAAAATCGCTAGGCTGCAAAATAAATGGATCGTTATTTTATAAAACAACCCACGACCTTACGGTCGGGGTTTTAGGATGATTCAGCTCCGAA
>CAYIBX010000008.1:0-42839 GCA_964361785.1 uncultured Gammaproteobacteria bacterium
GTTTCGGAGCTGAATCATCCTAAAACCCCGACCGTAAGGTCGTGGGTTGTTTTATCCAAGCCGCCCATATAATTTGCTTTATATACTATTTGTGTTCCTTTTGTAATGTGTTCTTCGCCATTATATAGCTCAATGGTTCCTTTCCAAGTATTGGAGTAGGTGAGTTTGTCGTTTTTTAATTTTTTCGGTCCGCGAAACGGAGCATCGTCTGGCATATTTTTTAATGCATTTCTTAACATCGCGTATATTGGATTTACAGTAATACCATTCAGAATTAAGCCATAATATACCATCATCCACACAGGTTTATTCTTATAAAAGACGACGAGTCTGCCGCCGTATGGTTCTCCACCAATAAAATTGTCATGGGATCGCCATTCTCCTTTTTGGAAGGGGATAGTCGTTGACCCATCAATTTCTTTAATCCACTTCTTTTCCTGCCCACCAGCATACCCTGCTTTATTTGAATCAATGAGAAATTGTTTGAGATTTTTGATGTTCATATAATATTCGGTCCAGTTTTTTCGATATACGTTTTAATATTCACATTAGTTAACAAGTTTTCAACGCGTTGTTTTTCCATGCTATATTTTTTTGCCTGAGTATCACTAATATGTTTACCGATAAGATCCACATCATTTCTGTATTTTTCTTCTTTCATTACAAGAGATTTCAGAAGAAGTAATTTTTCCAGTGATATCACGAAATAGTCTTTTTCTTCGATTGCATTTGCGATGAGATCGTTATACCTAAATAGTTGGACAGATCGCCAGATTTCAAATTCAAAAGGACACACACCGAGATCACAATATAAGTCTTTAACTCTGTCGGGATACATTTTTATAAGCGCCACCACATCTTGTTCATCTGCGATAAGATCAATATCTTTGCCAGATATTCTTAATCCATAATATTCCATCGCCATACCTCCGACCAGAAGTGGCTTTTTTGTGAATACATAGTTTAATTTGTGAAGTGGTATATTCATCATATGCATTTTTATTGTACTGCTCTTTTATAATGTGGTGCAAATGATCTAAAAGAGCGTTGTTCATTGTTGGCTGAGCATGCCGGTGTAGGTCTATTCAATCTTTATAACTTTTAAACCAATTGATATAAATTTTCTCTACCTCGTCTCTGAAAGGTCCTTCTTTGATACTATCAGGAGCGCCTTTTATTACTGTATGGGTCAATCTGCTTTTGTCTTTTATTGCATTTACATAATTCTGAACAGTTTCGTGGGGGACGACAGTATCGTTTTCTGATTCAACAATAAGGATCTGTCCATCAAAATTTGCGATAGCATCAAGAGCAAATGTTTCGCCAGGATTTCGGGCGTGTGCTCTCCAAGCAAAAATATCCGGATTATCTATTCCACTCGTTTGCATCTTTGATTTATTAAACGTCTCATTCGGATAGTCGGCAGGAACGCGTAACGCTAATCGTTTAACATTTCTTTTCGTTGTAAGAAGTGTTGCGAGATAACCTCCGTAGCTGCTTCCAACTACGCTGATATTTTCCTTGTCCACGCCTTCAATTTTTGTGAAATAGTCATACGTCTGCAGAATATCATCGAGAAATTCTCTGGTGGCAACTGTCCGTATATTGCCTTCGCTTTTTCCATGCCCTCTTCCATCAAATAGAAAGGAAAGGTAGCCTAGTTTTGCAAGCGCCTCGGCATATTGATAACTTCTCTCCTTTTCGCCTGTCCAACCCTGGATAAAAAGAATCGCCGGGTTTTTTGTTTTTAGATTTTGAGGAAAAAAGAGGGTTCCTTTAAATTTGTGATTGTTTACAGTAAAGTCAACGAGTTTCATATCTGGCTGCGGGACTTGGACTCGAACCAAGATAAGCAGATTCAGAGTCTGCTGTACTACCATTATACGATCCCGCAAGTGTCACTATTATACTCCAAGTTCTCATTCTTGCGGAACTTTCAAGCGAAACCTTATGGTCTATAGGCTAATTAACTGGAGAACGTACTACAACTTTTTTACGCTATAGCGTAAAAAAGTTGTAGTGGTATACTTGAGTAGGGTAGATGTGAAAAATACACATCAAGATAATAAATCTTCAAATTCTGAATTGCCGATCCCATCGGATGATAGGATAGCCTCTCTTTCGGCGATACTCACAAAAAACATTCAACAGGAAGAAATTCACAGAAGATATGCATCGATAAAACGAATTCTTACAGGAATTGGCGTAGCTGGCGTTATTGGATTAGCGTTTGTTGCTCCCACCGCGATGATGCTTGCGAAACCTTTTCTTGATGAAAAGAAACAAAGAGAACGTGAAGCATGGAAACATTACAACCCATCCTATTTGCGCAGATCGATTCAAAGACTACAAAAGCAAAAATTAGTAGAAATTGTTTATAGAGACGATGTGAAGACAGTAATTCTTACTCAGTTTGGTAAACGTCGCATTTTAAAATATGCATTAAACGAATTGTCAGTTGAAAAACCAAAGCACTGGGATGGAAAGTGGCGCATGATTATCTATGATGTGGACGAGAAAAAGAAAAAATTGAGAGACACGTTTCGACGAGCACTTATAGCGCTGGGATTTCTAAAGTTACAAGAAAGCGTCTGGGTATACCCGTATTCTTGCGAAGAACAAATTACATTTTTAAGAGAATATTATGATGTAGGAAATGAAGTGTTGTATGTAATAGCTACGAAACTTGAGGATGATACCCCGTATAAGGAATACTTTGATCTTGTATAATCTATTTTTTTAAAAATATTCACTACAACTTTTTTACGCTATAGCGTAAAAAAGTTGTAGAGGAAGAATTCTGTTTCTTTTATCATGTAGTCATATGTATTACTATTAGTGCGATTTATGAAAAATGTTCTTGATACGCGCTATGTGAGCATGAAGGGATATGAAAATCCCATTTCTCATTTCGCTCCAATTCCGGTAGTTTGGCATGACGGTAAGTTTCACACGTCAGAACACGCCTGTCGAGCAGCTCCATTTATAAATGTTGCACCAAAAGTATTTGAGAAAATACGTAATGCTCAGACACCGATTGAATCCATTGAGATTGCAGATATGTACAAGCATATAATTCCACCATCTTGGCATCAACGGAAGAGACGTGTAGTTATGGAAATTAGTCTGGCGAAGCTGGAGCAACACAAAGAAGTACGAAATGCTCTTCTTGCCTCTGGAGATTTGCCAATCGTATTAGACACCAGTAATCGATATTGGGGGGCAGGAAGAAATGGAAGAGGGTTAAATGTTGCTGGGAAAATTATGGAGTTTTTAAGAGATGAATTAATAAGAAACCGTTATCCATTATCTCAAGAAGAACGTTTTGTGGAAGAATCTAATTGATTTTATAGTAATAAAGTCTATAATTCAGCCGTAATGGGAAATTTAAGAAGATTTGAAAATTTTCAGCCTGAAGATATTACCCCTGAAAATGCTTTTAGTTTCATTCATGATGAGACGTTTATAGATCAGGGGGTAGATTCGGACGCATTTCATTGGGGAGACAGTTGTATACAGCGTTTCCATGATCAGCATCCAGAGAAGATTCGATTACTCCAACGTGTGGCGCGTAAAGCGGCAGAGATAGCAAATGGGAGAACTGCTCGCATAGGGTTACATGGTCAAGTCACTTTTAAGTTTGTAGAAATTGATAAAGTAGTGATTCCTAAAAGGACTCCACAGCCATTTACGGTAAAGGAATATCAAGGTGGACGACGACCGAAAGAAGGACAAATAAAACCATTGGATAGAGCGCTTAAAGCACTCTCTATAGATCTTAATCAGCAGATAGGTGTTGAAGGAATAGCGATTATTGCACCGAATACAAAATTGCAAAAAACAAATAGAGGCATTGGTCCTTTCGCAAAATATATCTGTGCTGTTACAGATCCTTGTCAGTACGTGGATGATTTAAGAAAAAAGAAATAGATTATTTTTGAACACGCAATAAATCCCGGTGTCGAGGTTTGTAACGAAGGGGAATTATGATATAGTTGAGGCTATGAGTTGGTTACTTTTTGTTTTTATTAATGTAATTGTGATGTCTGTCGCAAGTTTGTATCAAAAAATTGCGATGCGTGATGAGAATACCGATGCAGTGATTTCCGCTACCACATTCATGATTGTTAGCGGTATATGTTATTTTTTATATGCATTGATAAAAGGATTTCATATACCCACAATTTCATTGTTGCCATATTTTATAATTACAGCAACTCTTTATGCCGTCGGAACGATATTATTTTTTCATGCCATCAAAAAAATAGAGGCGTCTGAGATGTCTATCATTGGTGGTGTAGGGCCAATAATTACAATTATTGCTTCTGTATTATTTCTTCGCGATGTATTTTCTGCGCAGCAACTTCTTGGAGTCTTGTGTATCATATCGGCTGTTGTTTTGATCAATTATAAAAAGGGCGGCATTGTAATAAATCAGGGTGTATGGTTGGCTTTGGCAGGGACGGCTTGTTATGGCATCGCGGTAATTTTTGACACCAGCATTATCCGTGGATTTGAAGTAGCGTCATTTATTCCTATAGGAACTGCTGGGACGTCATTTATCATGATGCTTACCTACCCTAAAAAAATACCACTCGTATGGAAAGCGCTCATCAAAATAGAGAAAAAATCTTTTGATTTATAGTGTTTTGTATGCCATAGCCGGTATAACATTTTATACCGCTATTTTTGCTGGAGGGCTCGTGGGGCAGGTGAGTACGGTAGTGAGGTCATCTATCATTCTTACTGTGATCCTTTCGACAATATTCTTGGGTGAACGAGACAATATAGTAAAAAAAATTGTTGGTGCAATGCTTACAACTGTCGGTGTTATACTCGTTTCGTAATAACGTATGGATCTACGATCACTTATCACAGAGTATTTATCAAAGGCGACACTTATGCAGGTGGCAACCTCTAGAGATGATAAGCCATGGGTGTGCAGTGTGTACTTTGCATTTGATGACAAACGTAATCTCTATTGGATATCGAGTACACAACGCAGGCATTCACAGGAGCTACGAAACAATGAACATGTCGCAGGGGCGATAGTATTGCCACATACCATGGGAGATAAAGTACGAGGGCTACAGTTTGAAGGTATTGCGAAAGAAATTACTGATCAGAAAAGTGCGGCGGATGCTATGCAGTGGTACGCCAAGCGATTTGGATTGCCGGAGGATCGTGTAAAGAGAATTGTAGAGAATACAGATGGTCATGTCGTCTATATGATTACTCCTTCAAGCTATGTGTTATTTGATGAAGTGAACTTTCCTGATAACCCGAGACAGGAATATGCAGTATGAAAGATAAATATTCAGCTATATGGGTGTCGCATTCATCCATGAGTGATTACCTCAAGTGTCCCCGTGCGTATTATTTGCGAAACGTGTATAGGGATCCAAAGACCAATAAAAAAATTTCTGTGATAGAACCTCCACTTGCACTTGGTCAGGCTGTGCATGAAGCGATAGAAGGGTTATCAAAGTTGCCGGTGGATGAGCGTTTTGTTGTATCGCTTTTGGATCGTTTAGAAAAATCATGGCTACAGATTACAGGGCAAAAGGGTGGGTTTACCTCCAAGCAACAAGAAGAAAAATATAAAGCACGGGCAGTTGCCATGATTAAACGCGTTGATGAACACCGTGGACCGCTTACCGCCAAAGCGATAAAGATACGGCAGGATCTTCCGTACTATTGGTTATCAGAAGAAGATAATATTATTCTTTGCGGCAAAATCGATTGGCTGGAGTATAACGAAGTCACTGATGCGGTGCGCATTGTCGACTTTAAGACGGGAAAGTCTGATGAAGACTCTGAATCGTTGCAACTTCCCATTTATTATCTGTTAGCCACTCACACGCAAACGAAACCTATCACAGGCATTGCGTATTGGTATATCGATCGGGATGATGAACCGATAGATCTGCCATTTCCAGATGCTGACGAGTCATATAAGCGAGTGTTGGACATAGCTAAAAAAGTAGCCCTTGCCCGTAAGCTCGGGCATTTCAAATGTAAAGAGGATGGGTGTCGCGCGTGTAGACCATACGAGATGGTCATCAAGGGGAAAGCTACTCAAGTAGGTCAAAATAGCTTTGGACAAGATCTCTACATTCTTCCAATAGCGTAACACATGAAACAAATACCTCCTTTACCACCGCGTATTTTATTTACTAAGAAAGGATATGATGATGTTTTGGAGGAAAAGAAAAAGTTACTTACACAGCGACCCGATGCTGTAGAAAACCTTCGAAAGTCAAGAGAGATGGGAGATTTGTCAGAAAATGGATATTATAAAGCATCCAGAGCAAGGCTATCATCCATAGATGCAAGACTTCGTAAGCTTGAGAAAATGGTAAGGCTCGGGAAAATTATAGAGAATGTCAACACAAACGGTGTTATTGGTTTTGGCAGTAGAGTGACAGTTTCTGATACAAAAGGCACTCGCAAGTTTACGATTGTCGGTGGATATGAGTCAGATCCAAGCAAACACACCGTGTCACATTTTTCTCCGCTTGGTAAAGCGCTTATCGGCAAACGAAAAGGGGATCCTGTGATTTTACAAGCACCGCGAGGCCAAATAGAAATGCTTATAGACGCGGTAGAGTAATTCTGTTATACTCATTTTTAGACATTTGTATTGAAGCAATACATCTGCTTAATTAGTGATTAGTTTTTGACTTGTTACGTTAAAGAGCGCCTGATTTATTTTTATTACTCCGCGTTTTTTACTTCTCTTTGAAAACTCCCTCTCGTTTAAGCAGTTCTATTGTTTCAAAAAATCATTATGCAAAGACAATCTTATCGACCACAAAATAGACCTCGTTTTGGAGGCAACCCGCGGATGCAGAGAACAATGGCAAAATCTGAACTTATGCGTGTGATTGATGCATCCAAACGTCAACAAGAATCAGTGACTCCACCAGAAGATGTATATAAAGTGACGCATTCGTTTGCGGACTTTGGACTTTCTGCAGGTTTGATGGCAAATATTACGGCTAAACAGTATGTAGAGCCAACACCCATCCAAGATCAGGCAATCCTTCCGATACGAGAAGGAAGAGATCTTATCGGTACTGCGCAAACCGGCACGGGCAAAACTGCGGCATTCCTCATCCCACTTATAGAAAAAATAGTACAGGACAAAGCACAACGCGTGCTTATCATCGCGCCTACACGAGAGTTAGCCTTTCAAATTCATAAAGAAATGCGTGAATTTTCTCGAGGATTAGGCATTCGCAGTGCGATGCTTATCGGAGGGGCCAATGAGTGGAGACAAAAAAATGACATGCGGTTAGATCCTCACTTTGTGGTAGCAACTCCGGGAAGATTGAAAGATTTCATCCAAACGAAAGTTGTACGGATGTCTGCATTTCGAAATGTCGTTTTGGATGAAGTGGATCAGATGGTAGACATAGGATTTATAAATGACATTACATACTTTATTTCATTATTGCCTTCAGAACGCCAATCACTGTTTTTCTCGGCCACCATTTCCGGCAGGGTAAATGAGGTATTAAAAGCGTTTGTAAAAAATCCGGTAACGGTTAGTATTAAAGCAAATAAAATAATCGAAACTATCAGACAAGAAGTGGTGTACGTCCAAGATAGAAATAATAAAGTGGACATGCTGCATGATTTATTAAATCAAGAAGGGTTTGATAAAGTATTGGTTTTCGGTCGCACGAAATGGGGAGTTCAAAAATTATCAGATGAATTGGGCAGACGTGGATTTCGTACGGGT
This sequence comes from uncultured Gammaproteobacteria bacterium, assembly GCA_964361785.1. Lineage (GTDB taxonomy): Bacteria > Patescibacteriota > Microgenomatia > UBA10105 > UBA927 > UBA927. The sequence continues at coordinate 7,748 of CAYIBX010000008.1, forward strand.
GCCATTCATGGCAATAAGCGTCAAAATCAACGTCAATACGTGTTGACACAATTTATGCGTAGTGAAATTCAGGTATTACTTGCGACAGATGTAGCCTCAAGAGGCTTGGATATTCCAGACGTATCACATGTCATTAACTTTGATTTACCAGAAACGATAGATGATTATACCCATCGCATCGGTCGCACAGGCAGAGCGAATAAACAAGGCATAGCCCTTACGTTTGTGGAGTAATTTTCTTGGCTTTTATAGCCAAAAAGAGCGGAAATTCTGATCTTGCACGGTTTTCCATTTTGGCTTTTTTGCCGGCGCTTTCTTTGTCAGACGTCCATTCTTCAAGAGCCTCAATCACGAATCCATTTGCTTTCAGGTACTCGCTATATGCTGAGATGGGCACGTGGTAACTCCATGTGACTGCTGACGAGCGTTCACTAGGATGCATATTCACTGGAACCTCAAGAGGAGAGAGATATCGATTTATCCTTCTGTATTCTAATTTATTCGTCTCATCTATTTGCCAACTCGATTGGCGAGGGATACGAAAGCTCGGGTGATTGAGGACGATGACAAGCACGCCATTGGGTACGAGGTGTTCTGACGCCACACGGATTGCTTCTTTTTGTTTTTTGATGTTTTGGAGAGATAATATAAAGGTCGCGTGGGTAAATGTTTTTGGCGCGCCAATGGATCGGGTGACATCGGCTATCGCATACGTGTGTTTGGGATCTTTGTCATATTTCTTAGCTTCATCAATCATGCTTTTGGCTATATCTATACCGGTGTAGGGGATGCCTTTGGGGAGGGCTCTAGCAAGGGCGCCTGTGCCACAGCCCAAGTCAAGGACGCTACTTTGGGGGTTTAATCCGAGAAGCTTTAACACTTTGGGATTGACGACATGCTCATGGAAGTAGTGACCACTTCCTTTGGTGATGCCGCCGTACCATTTGGATACTTTTTGCCAAGATGTGGTTGGCTTTTTCTGAAATCTCATAAGTTTAGTATACCTTACTTGATAGGTTCAGTCTTGCTTTTTTTTTGAATATCTACTAAAGTGCGAATCATGAGTGTGGCTAAGGTTGATATAGAGAAGCAACATCAAGCAGATCATGCTGCATATAAGCGTGCTCTCCGAGCATTTCATACGATAAACAGTGTGGCATCGCAATGGGTTGCTGGTTCAGAGGAAGCACTACATAATGCAGAGAACCAAATTCAAGAAGCTTGGAGAAGATTGAGTTGGTCTGGTGATGCACTTACTCCTGATAAAGCTCACGAACATCCAAAGCCTACAGTGCATGGTCGCTAGAATTTTCTCCACAAAAAATCCCCCGCATCAGCGAGGGATTTTTGTAGTGTTTAAAATTAAAACCAAGCTTATGCAGCTCGTTTTACATTCTTTGCACTTGGTCCTTTTGGACCGTCTTCCACTTCAAATGTGACTTTGTCACCGACTTGAAGTTCGTCAAATGTGACGCCACTTAAATCTTTTGAATGAAAGAATAGGTCTTTGGTTTCGCCATCTCTGGATATAAAACCAAATCCTCTATCTGTTTTCGTTTTAATTGTACCATTCATAGTGTGTTTAATAGATTGTAATATACGATAATCTATTTTGTCTCCTTTCTACCCATACAGTATACCACGATATCGATGTGATTATCAATCAATGGTATCTAGGTGGATTAGAATGATTTTCTTTCATGTGGTATCCTTGATGTACGTGGAGGATTTGTGTATGAAAAATCTATCAGAATTTGAACGGGCAACAGGGATATTTGTCCTCATTGGCGCTATTAATTGGGGACTTATAGGCGTATTTGGATTTAATCTTCTTTTGGTCATGTTTAATACAAGCCCCATGCTTGAGCGAGTGGTCGAGGGCGTCATTGGTCTTTCCGGACTATTTTGGCTTTATAAACTATTGATGACGAAAAAGTAATCAACGGGTTCCTCTTTGGCCTCAAATACGGTATCATTGAACGATTATAGTATTTCCGCTTCATCACACATGAAAAAATTACTTTGCGTCTTCGCACACCCTGATGATGAGTCGTTTACTGCCGGCGGTACAATTGCTAAGTACGCAAAAGCTGGTTGGACTGTCGATCTTATCTGCGGCACACGTGGCGAAGCGGGTGATACTGGATCTGTACGAGTGAGCAAAGGCGATGCATTAGGGCAGGTGCGAGAAGCGGAGCTTCGAGAAGCTGGTAAAGTACTCGGTTTGTCCAATATTACATTTTTGCCGTATAAAGATGGAACGCTTAGCACCAAAGTCCCTGGCGATATAGAAGAAGCACTTATCAATAAATTATCGGAAATGAAACCAGATGTCGTGATCACGTTTGAAACAGGCGGCATTAGTAATCATCCAGATCATATTAAGCTTTCATACTCGACGACGTATGCGTTTCAGGAGTATGCAAAAATGAGACGAAAGGCAATTCCAAACGATGAAAATCCTCCGAAGTTATATTATGCCTGTGTGCCGGAGAGCGTGTGTCGGTATCTTATCGATGAGGGAGTTTTTCCGGCGGAGGCGCATGATAGACCATGGAGAGGAGTCGAGGACAAGAAAATTTCAACCGTGATTGACATCAAACGTTTTGCGAGTGTCAAAGAAGAGGCGTTGAGAAAACACATGACACAAGAGGGTGATGTCGATCGATATTATTCGATTGATAGTAACATTCTTGCAGTTCAGGAATATTTTATGTTACGCATGGTTGGCATCACCGAGGCGTTTGTCGGGAAAAATGATCGTGTTAGCGATGGACTATAGCGTTATGAAACAAGCACATCCTCTACTAGTACTTGATGATATTCGCGCCTCAATCGATGCGAAGGAAATTCTTCACGGAGTAACGTTTACGGTAAAGCCGAAAGAGGTGCACGCCATCATGGGGCCAAATGGCAGCGGGAAATCAACCCTTGCTTCGGTACTCTTGGGGCATCCTGGGTATATTTGTAAGGGGTCAATAGTTTTAGGAACGAAGAATTTGATTAAAATGCCTGCAGATGAACGTGCAAAGTTAGGATTATTTTTGGCGTTTCAGTCTCCCATTGCGATTCCCGGAGTATCGGTGATGAATCTTCTCCGTACGGCGTATCAGTCAATCCATAAACAAAAAGAATCTGGAAAGTTACAATCAATACAAAATTCTGTACTTGCCAAACGTTTTGATGTGGGAGGCATGCCGATCGGTGAGTTTACATCGTATGTGAAAGAACAAGCGAAAATTCTTGACCTTGATCAATCATTTTTGTCGCGTGGTATTCACGATGGGTTTTCAGGAGGTGAGAAAAAAAAGCTTGAGATGCTGCAGGCGTTAGTATTTAAACCAAAGTTTGCGGTGTTTGATGAAATAGATACAGGTTTAGACGTTGATGCACTGAAAGTCGTTTCAGCTGGCATATTCACTCTTAAAGAGCAGGGCACAGGGGTTATCATCATTACGCATTACAACCGGATTCTAAAATACGTGACCCCTGATGTGGTTCATGTGCTGGTTAAAGGAGTGATAGTCAAAACCGGCCCTGCAACGCTTGCTAAGCAAATTGAAAAAAGCGGATATGAAGAATTCCTCAGAGAATGAGCTATGACCTCAAAAACTATCATCAATGATTCCTATAAATACGGTTTTCATGAGAAAGAAAATTATATTTTTAAGTCAAAAAAGGGCTTGGACGAAGAAGTCGTGGCGTCAATAAGTGGCCATAAAAACGAACCTGTATGGATGAAAGAGATGCGGCTAAAATCTTACGCGACGTTTGTGAGAAAACCAATGCCTTTATTCGGTGCAGATTTATCGACTATTCATTTTGATGATATTTTTTATTACATAAAACCCACACAAAATGTGGCGTCCAGTTGGGATGATATCCCAAAAGAAATCAAAAATACTTACGATAAAATTGGCATCCCAGAAGCCGAAAAAAAGTTTTTAGCGGGTGTTTCTGCCCAATATGAATCAGAAGTCGTTTATAAAAGTATTCAGAGTGCGCTTACCAAAAAGGGCGTCATATTTCTTGATATGGACTCAGGGCTTGCCGAGTATCCAGAAATAGTGAAGCAATATTTTGGGACGATTATTCCAGCCGGAGATAATAAATTTTCAGCATTAAATACCAGTGTGTGGTCTGGCGGTTCATTTGTCTATGTTCCGAAAGGTGTGAAGGTTGAGCTTCCTCTGCAGGCATATTTTCGTATCAATGCCGCGAATATGGGTCAGTTTGAACGGACGCTTATAATCGCGGAGGAGGGAAGCTTCGTTCATTATTTGGAGGGTTGTACCGCGCCAATTTATACGACAGATTCGCTGCATTCTGCAGTCGTTGAGATAATTGTGAAAAAGGGTGCGCGCGTAAGATACACCACCATTCAAAACTGGAGTACCAATGTTTACAATCTGGTGACTAAACGAGCAAGAGTAGAAGAAGAAGGGACGATGGAATGGATAGACGGAAATTTAGGATGTCTTGCTCAGGGATCGACTGTTACAACTCCAGACGGAATAAAGAAGATTGAACATATAAAAGCTGGTGATCAAATTTTGTCATATGATGAATCTTTAGGTCAATTATGTTTTCGAAAAGTACGTGCGAAGCGTTTTTCAGGTAAACAACATGTTCATGTAATTTCAGCTGGTGAACGTAAACTTCGTGTGACATCAAATCATCCATTTTACTCGTATGTGTATGATTTGACGGCGCCCAAAAAACTTCATCGATACAAGCTTAGTTATATACGTGCAGATAAAGTTAAGAAAGTAATTGTGCCATCTGGTTCTATCGACTATGGTAATCCATATCAATTAAAGAAGTCCTCTCTTGTGACTAAATTTTTGTCTCGTAATCAATATGTTGAAGATTTGGTTATGTCTCGTAAACGGAAGACAAAATTACGTGAAGTATTTTATACTACTGATGATATTGCTTGGTTGTTCGGGAATTGGTTAGGTGACGGAAATATTGAGATAAAAAATGCTAAGACAAGAAATGTTGTCCGTTGGGCAAAGGTTGGATTTTCTACACCAGTAACTGATCGTGCTCGTGATCGGTTGATGCATACGGTTACATCTCTTATCGATGTAAGGCCGGTTATGCGAAAGGATGGTGTTTATGTAGCGTGGCACAGTAAAGAATTTGCAGAGTTATTTCTTTTGAATGGTTTTGTCGGTAACGCCCGCAACAAACATATACCGAAATGGATATGGTCGCTTCCAGAATCACAACGTCTTTCATTTATTGCTGGATATTTGGATGCAGATGGTTATGTAAAAAATCCTCGTAGTTTTGTATTAAAATCAGTAAATCGTTCACTTCTTGAGGATGTTGCATCACTTTTATGTACGTTAGGTATTACTTCGCATCTTTATACGGAGTTTATAGGTCCTCGGCATGTAGTAATTATGGGGAAAAATTGTGTAGCTCATGGTTCGCATCAACTTGTTTTTCCATTGGATACGCGTCTGATTCAATATGTCAGCCCTTTATTACGTAAAAAGGCAAAACAATGCCGTCCGGCACGCCTGATACATTATCGCACGATCGGTCGCTCAGATATTAGACTGCCTAAGTCAGTCGAAATCCTTCCAATTATTTTATCTGAGCTTTCTAAATTCACGATTTCTACTTGGGATATAGAAGTCGAAGGAACAGGAAATTTTATTTCACAGGGCTTCATTGTTCATAACTCCAAACTTACTATGAAATATCCAAGTGTGTATTTGATGGGACGAAAAGCTAGAGGAGAAGTACTTTCCATTGCCTATGCGGGTAAAGGCCAACATCAAGATGCCGGAGGAAAAGCCGTACATGTGGCACCAGAGACGACGTCACAAATTATATCTAAGTCCGTAAGTAAAGATGGCGGTCGTACATCATATAGAGGATTAGTCGAGGTGCACAAAGGTGCTATTAATGTGAAATCGAAAGTGGTTTGTGATGCGCTGCTTCTAGATCCCGAGTCTCGATCAGATACGTATCCCACTATGAAAATTCATGAAAAAGACGTGACGGTTGAGCATGAGGCCACTGTGTCTAAGATTGGTGATGAGCAGCTTTTTTATCTTGAAAGCCGAGGGATAGCCAAAGATGAAGCACAGTCAATGATTGTCAATGGCTTTATCGAGCCGATTGTCAAAGAGTTACCTTTAGAATACGCTGTGGAAATGAATCGTTTAATTCAACTACAAATGGAGGGATCAGTCGGATGAAAAAACAAATGTCTAGCGAAGCTAGATCTCGCTCCGCGAGAGAGGGGAGTGTAGGATGAAGCGGCAGGTTACAGAGGTACAACGAGATACGTTCTATATAGCCCATATCGGTGAGGAAGATATGGAATATTCCTATAGCGTGGGCAAGAGAGCCAATTTGGTATTTGTAGCACTTATTGATGCCAAGAAATCTGTGACTGCCACTATTGATTTACAACTCGTTGGCGAGTATGCATCGGCAACGTGTATGGGGATTGTGCGCGGGAGCAGTAACGCTTCAATTATTATGCAAACCCTTCAACACCATCAAGCACCAAATACGACAAGTAATTTATTGGTGAAAGCAGTGCTTGATGATGCGTCAACTTTTTCATATGCCGGAAGTATTCTTGTGGATACAGGTGCACAAAAAACAGATGCATATCAGCGCAATGAAAATTTATTACTATCAAGTCTTTCACATGCGACCAGCGAGCCAGCACTTGAGATAAAAGCCAATGATGTCCGATGCACGCATGGTGCGACCATTTCATCTATTGGGACAGAAGAGCTGTGGTACATGATGAGTCGGGGCATATCGGAGGATGTCGCAAGAGATTTGATAGCAGACGGATTTTTAAAAAGTGCGTTGCGGCTTATTCCGGATTTGAAAAAGCGTGCTACAATTGAGTCGGAAGTTTTTAAATCATAGGAAGAAAAATATATGGACGAATACACATTTGCGATACATGAAAAAGACCTGACAAATGGCATGATGAAAACCGTACTGGTGGGTAATAATAAAATTGCATTGGCAAACATTGATGGTCAGATTTTTGCGATCGATGACACATGCAGCCATAAAGAGTGTTCTCTTGGGACAGAAGGTGCGCTTGATGGAAATGTCGTGATCTGTGGTTGTCATGGCGCGAAGTTTGATATGAGTTCAGGCGAAGTGATGTCGCTTCCTGCGGTAACCAATGTGAGAATTTATGCAGTAAAGATAGAAAACGGCGATGTATGGGTGAAGGTATGAATATGTTAGACGTGACTCAAGTTCGCAAAGACTTTCCTCAACTTAAACGTTTAATAAACGACAAACCAATTGTGTATTTGGATAGCACTGCGACGTCGCTTAAGCCCCAGTCAGTTATTGACGCGATTACAGGGTACTATACAAGTTATTCTGCAAATGTATTTCGCGGTATTTATACGACCAGTGAAGAAGCTACTTTTGCATACGAAAAAGCACGAGAACTCATAGCTACATTTATCGGTGCCACATCGTCTGCAGAGGTTATCTTTACACGTAATACTTCGGAATCGCTCAATATGGTGGCCTCAAGTTTTGTAAAGCCGCGATTGAGAAAAGGAGATGAGGTCGTGACTACGATTATTGAGCACCACTCCAATATGGTCCCATGGCAGGTGGTAGCAAAAGAGAAAGATGCAGTATTAAAGATTTGGGATACCACACCTGATTATGTTTTCAATCTATCAGAGTTGTCAAAGATAGTTACAAAAAAAACAAAAGTGTTTTCAATTTCTGCCGGATCCAATGTTTTGGGCTATTTGCCGCCGATTACAAAGATTATTGCGATTGTTAAATCCATAAATCCAAACTGCATAGTTGTCGTTGATGCGGCACAAGCTGTCGCGCATATGAAAATAAACGTGCAGGAATGGGGAGCTGATTTCGTTGCTTTTTCCGGACATAAGATGTTAGGCCCCACTGGCGTTGGTGTTTTGTGGGGAAAAAAGGCGCTTTTAGATGCTATGGATCCTTATCAATATGGCGGGGAGATGATTACTGCTGTGTATAGAGACCATGCAGAGTACAAAGAAACACCGCATAAATTTGAAGCAGGGACGCCGCATATTGCAGGTGTTATTGGCTTGGGTGCGGCAGTAGAATATCTATCGAACTTAGGGATGGACGCGGTGAGGCTTCATGAAAAAGAATTGATAGGCTACGCTTTAGAAGAAGCAAAAAAATTACCTTATCTTCACGTCGTAGGTCCTTCAGATGTTGAAATGAGAGGAGGTGTGTTTGCTTTTACTATGGACGGCGTACACCCACATGACATCGCACAGGTGTTAAATGAGAGTAACATTTTTGTGAGGGCTGGCAATCATTGTGCGATGCCGCTCCATGCGCATATGGGAGTCCCTGCTACCGCGCGCGCATCGTTTTATGTGTATACCACCAAAGAAGATGTCGATGCACTTATAAATGGTTTAAAAGATACCAAAAAACTATTTTCCTAATACCACATGGATTTGTATCGCGAAGAAATTCTTGATCACTACAAACACCCGAGAAATTTTGGGCATCTTCAAGCGCCCACGATTACAGACACATCAGATAATGTTTCGTGTGGCGATACGATTTCTATAGAGATTTTACTTACAGGCACCGGCGACGCGCGCGTGATTTCTGACATACGTTTTTCAGGAGTTGGTTGCGCCATAAGCCAAGCATCTGCATCGCTTCTTACCGAACATGTCAAAGGAAAATTGGTACAAGACATGAAACTGCTTACACCGGATGATATATATAAAATACTTGGCGTCACACTTACTCCTTCCCGCGTCAAATGTGCTCTTTTAGGGTACGAAGCATTTATGAAAACCATTGTAAATATGGGTAAGGTATACTATAAATAAGTATGGATTCAAATGACCCCAGAGTTATACGAAAAATTCGAAATCTCACCATGCGTATTGACCGCGATCTCTGCATAGGGGCCGCAACGTGTGTGGCATTGGCACCAAAAGCATGGGCATTGGATGATGAAGCCAAAGCAATAATTCTTGATACGACTAAAGAGGAGACAGATCAAGCGCTTCTTGATGCCGCAAAAGGGTGTCCTGTCATGGCGATATTTATAACCGATGAAAATGGGAAACAGCTGTATCCATAATATTTCTTTATGAAGCAAAGTGTCACATGGAAAATAGCAGGGGAGGCGGGATTTGGGATCATGTCAGCAGGCGTCATGTTTGCGCGTGCGTTTACCAGGGCCGGCTACCATATATTCGCGATCAATGATTATCCTTCACTTATTCGTGGCGGGCATAATGTCGTGACGCTTCGTATTGCGACATCTGCCTTTACCAGCATGACTCAAGAAATTAGTTTGCTGGTCGGATTAAATGCTGAGACGATTGAGAAACACAAAGAAGAAGTGCAAGAGGGGACGGTGGTCGTGTATGACCCGAAAGATAAAGAGTGGACAGATATAGACTTTCACACAAAGGTTGAGCTTGTACCACTCCCTCTTCGTGAAATCGTATCGACACTTGGCGCTGATACCATCATGCGAAATACCATAGCACTTGGTGCGTCGATAGCGCTTTTTGGTGCTTCGTTTGAAATTTTTTCCGGAGTTTTACGTGACCAGTTTATCCGTAAGGGACAAGAAGTCGTTGATGAAAATATAAAGATTGCAAAAAAAGGATATGACTATATTGTGAAAAATTATTCCAATCTTACTGCATTGTATTTGGATAAAGGTACATACACAGAAAAGCTTGCGGTAGTAAACGGGAGTGAAGCACTTGGGTTGGGCGCGGTGAAAGCAGGCTTAAAGTTTGCCGCGATATATCCGATGACGCCAATTAACGCTCTTATTTCATTTTTGGCTGATCATGCGAAAGAATTGGAACTCGTGTATAAACAACCGGAAGATGAAATTGCGGGGATAAATATGGCAATTGGTGCATCTTTGGCCGGTGCTCGAAGTATGGTCGCCACATCAGGAGGCGGGTTTGCTCTTATGGTGGAAGGACTCTCTCTTGCAGGCATGATAGAAGTGCCGATTGTCATCGATTTAGGTATGCGGGTAGGGCCTGCTACTGGAATGCCGACGTATACCGAGCAAGGTGAGTTATTGTTTGCAATTTATTCGGGTCATGGAGAGTTTCCTCGTATCGTTTTAGCCCCTGCGGACGCGAAAGAAACATTTGATTTGACCATTTTAGCGTTTAATCTTGCTGATAAATATCAAATTCCCGTGTTTGTATTGACGGATAAATATTTAAATGAGAGTCAATGGTGCATTCCTGTCTCCCAACTTCAAAGTACAGTTCTTATTGATCGCGGTAAATTGATCATGGGAGATACGGGTAAGCTTGAGCATGAATTTAAACGATACGCGCTGGAAACTGAGGATGGGGTATCAGTGCGTAGTGTACCAGGTACAAAAAATGGTCAGTTTTATGCCAACTCTTACGAGCACGATGGATTAGGGCACATGACGGAGAATGCAAGGCTGCGAAAAGATATGGTAGAAAAGCGCTTGAAAAAAAGCAACGCCATAGAAAAAGATATGCTCCCTCCTTTGCAGTTTGGGGATAAAGACGCAGACATTACGTTTGTGACGTGGGGATCGACGCGTGGAGTAGTGCTTAGCGCGATGGATATTATGCGCGACAAGGGTATTAAAGTGGAAACAATTTATCTTCCATGGCTTTTTCCATTTCCAAAAGATTCTTTTCAAACGCTGGTCGCCAATAAAAAACGCGTGATAGATATAGAAATGAATGCTACGGGGCAACTAGCACAACTTATTCGTCTATCAATAGGTATTGAGATAAAAGAAAAATTGCTAAAGTATGACGGGAGACCGTTTTTCCCGGAAGAAATCGTTGAATTATGTCTACACTAACTGCAGCGTCATATAATACTGGATTTTTACCCACATGGTGTCCCGGGTGTGGAGATTTTGGTATTTGGAAATCACTTCAGGGAGCTCTCGCGAAATTAGAAATAGGACCAAATGACGGACTTATCATTTACGGCGTCGGATGCCACGGAAATATGTACGACTGGATGAATATGTATGGGTTTGCCGGACTTCATGGGCGAACATTGCCTGTCGCGCAAGGAGTGAAGCTTGCCAATCACGTGCTTCCTGTCATCATTGTTTCAGGAGATGGAGATTGCCTTGGGGAAGGAGGCAATCATTTCCTGCATGCCGCCAAAAGAAACACAGATGTTACGGTCATGATGCATGATAATCAAGTGTATGGACTCACCACCGGGCAAGCATCTCCTACAGCCAAAAAGGGATTTAAAACAAAGTCAACACCAGAAGGTGCCACCGACGAGCCGATTAGCGCATTAGCACTTGCCATCACGGCAGGTGCTACATTTGCAGCACGTGCGTTTGCAGGAGACCTCGTGGGACTTACCGAGATTATGGCAGAGGCGATAGCTCACAAAGGATTTTCAATCGTAGACATTTTGCAGCCGTGCGTCACATTTGATAAAGTGCACACGTATCAGTGGTACAGGCAAAGGCTGTATAAAATAGAGACTGAAACAGGGTACGATCCGACGAATCGAATGAAGGCGATTGAAAAGTCATTTGAGTGGGGAGACAAGATACCATTTGGAATTTTCTACGCAGAAGATAGGCCAACCAGTGAGGATCGTGAGGGAGCGCTGCAGACATCAACATTGGTATCCAAAAAGTTAGAAGTAGAGCATTGGGACAAGCTAATAGCTGAATTTATATAATTCGGGGTTGACAAAATATTAGCACTTGGTATACTAGAGTGCTAACAGATACTTTTTATGGATAATTCTTTATCAATTCTTCCGGTTGTTCCAATACGCGATGGCATCGTATTTCCGGGAACAGAAATGATCCTTACGTTTGGGAGGCAACGGTCTGTCTCTTCCATAGAAGCCGCGCAAAACTCTGGTAAACGCGTGATCCTTGTCATGCAGAAAAATGCCAATATAAATGATCCTTCACCTTCAGATCTTAATGAAATAGGAACAGTTGCAGAAATAGTTCAAATGATGCGAAATGAAGGGGAGATAAACGCGCTCGTTCGGGGTATTATGAAAGTGAAAATTACTTCTTTTGAGGCAGTGGAACCGTTTCTTGTTGCACGGGTAGAGGAAGTGCCAGAACTTGTCGAAGAAGATGACCAGATGCATGCGTTATTTAATCACCTTACGAATCAATTGCGACAGGCAGTTAAATTAGGAAAATCTATGGATTTTTTGACGTTTATGAACGTCATGAGTGGTGTGACCCCACAAGTACTCTCTTACCAGTTAGCAGGAGTTCTTGACATTAAGCCAAGTGAACGTCAACAGCTCTTAGAAGAAGTGTCTGTCAAAGGCAGATTAGAGAGAGAATCAGGTTTTCTTTCAAACGAAGTGAAAGTGTTGGAGCTTGAGAAAAAAATTGCCACGAAAACGCAAGAAAAGTTTGAAAAAAACGTGAAAGAGCAAGTGCTTCGGGAACGCATCAAAACGATAGAGAAAGAACTCGGCGAAGATGACGAGAATAAAGATACCAAAGAGCTCATGGAAAAAGTGAAAAAAGCCGGTATGCCCGATGAGGTTAAGTCGAAGGCAGAGAAAGAGATTAAACGGTTAGCGCAAATGTCTCAGTACAATCCAGAAGCATCGTATGTGCGAACGTATGTGGATTGGTTATTAGAGTTGCCGTGGTCTATAGAGACACCAAACAACGTCGTGATAAAGGATGCGGAGAAGGTGTTACATGAAGATCATTATGGTTTAGCCAAAATCAAAGAACGTATTTTAGAATATCTAGCGGTCATGAAATTACGGGCGCGCCAAGCACAAGTCGAAGGGGTGGTTGATAATCAATCGACAGATACAGCAAAGAAAAATAAAGCAAAATCATCTCCCACAATTCTTTGTTTTGTGGGCCCTCCTGGAGTGGGTAAGACATCCATAGGGAAATCCATCGCGCGTTCAATGGGGAGAAAGTTTGTGAAGATGTCTTTGGGGGGCATGCGTGATGAAGCAGAAATTCGTGGGCATAGGCGTACATACGTGGGGGCGATGCCGGGTCGGATAATACAAGGGGTGAAGCAGGCAGGGACCAAAAATCCTGTTTTTATGCTCGATGAGATAGATAAAGTAGGATCTGATTTTCGCGGTGATCCGTCTGCGGCCCTTTTGGAGGCATTGGATCCAGAACAAAATTACGCATTTTCAGATCATTACCTCGAAGTTGCCTTTGACCTTTCTGACGTATTTTTTATTACGACGTGTAATCAACTCGACACCATCCCGCCGGCACTTCGGGACAGACTAGAAATTATCCGATTTGCAGGATATACAGAAGATGAAAAGTTTTATATAGCCAAAGATTATCTTTTTGAAAAGCAACGTGAAGTGCACGGCGTACCCAAAGGGGTGGTAACGTTAGAAGACAGTGCGTTGCGAGAGATTATCAGAAAATATACGAAAGAAGCGGGGGTAAGAAGTTTGGAGAGAGAAGTGTCTACTATCTTTCGTAAAATAGCCAAAATTATTGCAGAGGTTGAACCCAAAGATGTCAAGCCCATCGTTGTTGCCATAGCTGATTTACACAAATATTTAGGACCGTACAAATATACCGCAAGTTTAGCTGAGATAGATGATGAAATCGGGATGTCTACAGGGATGGCGTGGACAGAAGCTGGGGGGGATATTCTTTTTATCGAGGTGGCTCTGATGCCCGGACGCGGAACGCTTATCCTTACGGGGCAATTAGGTGATGTCATGAAAGAGTCAGCGCAAGCTGCCCTTTCCTATGTACGAAGCCGCTGGAAAGCATTGGGGTTGACGGAGAAATTTTATCAAAAGTTAGACGTTCACGTTCACGTGCCAGAAGGCGCAGTACCCAAAGATGGTCCATCCGCAGGAGCGGCTATGGCTACAGCGATCGTTTCAGCCTTTGTGAAAAAGCCAGTGCGAAAGATGGTCTCGATGACCGGCGAAATTACCCTGCGAGGTCGCGTCTTAGAAATTGGTGGGGTGAAGGAAAAAGTGTTGGCTGCTCACAGAGCGGGAATTACTGATGTCATTTTGCCCAAAAATAATAAAAAAGATTTGGAAGAGGATATTCCCCAAAAAGTGATGTCAGATTTGAAGTTTCATTTTGTCGAGCACATGGACCAAGTACTGAAAGTCGCAATCCCCAAATTAAAGTTGAAGTGACATTCTTATGTCATCCTGAGCAAAGCGAAGGATCTACCTGTTCATATATTCGTACACAATATTAGAAATAGTAGCAATAGTTTTTTCAGCTTCCTGATCATCAGTAATTTCATTGGTAAAAACGCCGATGTAGTAGGCCACTTTTCCAAATGTGACTATCCCGATGTCGTGCACGTTTCTAACTTCTGATCCGATTTTATGATAGACCGTCACCCCCTCTGGCAACATGGCTGGCAAACGCGTTTCAAAGTCCGTGTCTTTAAAAAACGAAAGCATTTCTTCTGTGTTTGCTTTGTTGGTAATTTTGTTTTCATAGATCATACGAAACAGTGACGCCATATCGTTGTTTGAGGTTTTATTTGCTGTCATATCTGTTTGGGTAAGTCCCCATTGGTTAACTATTGCTTGGAGTTTGTCGTAGCCAATGATGTGATTAGCCAGAATATATGCTGCTGTGTTGTCACTTTGTTTGATCATGAGTTTGGCAAGTGTTTTTATGGAGTATGTAGCCCCCGGTTGTTCGTAACGCAGTGATCCTGTGCCATAATCTTGGATGTCTGCCGATTGAAGGGTAATAACTTCATCTAAATCGATATCTCCTTTTTGCGCATAGTAGTAGAGAGCAGCCAGTATTGGAATTTTATTGATTGATGCCGCTACATAAATTTCTGTTTCACCTGTTGCTGCGCGGAAAGGCTTTGTAAGGTCATCTACCACGACTGAATAGTTTATGACAGTATCTCCCACTGCGTTGTCAATTTTTTCGAGAAGATCCTGTGGTGATTTCTTTTTAGTAAAGAATGCAATCAATGGTTTGGATTGTTCGGTTTGTTCAGGAATTGGAGAGATGATTGGCTGTGGTTTATGCATCATTTTCCACATGACGAAAGTGCTAAGAGTTAATATGGCAACAAAAAGGAGTAATGATCCTCTACGTGTTTTACGATGTGAATGCATGCGTGTATACTCCATGAGTCAGTGAAAGAGGCAGGATAATTGAAATTATATCATGCGTGCCTGAAGAAATATTAAGAAGGTACGCAAAGGAGTGTCAATGCTATAATAATGAAGCATTTTGATTTATTGCCCCGCCAGAGGCTGAGAGGCGTCAATACTGTGGTTATGCAACATAATTAAGTATGAAGCAGATGAAAACTAAATTGGCAATTTTTGAGGGAAAAAGGATTCGTCGGAAGTGGGATGAAAGCCAGGAAAAATGGTATTTTTCCGTGGTGGATATTATTGCAGTACTTACCGATAGCAGTAACCCGACAGACTATCTTAAAAAACTTAGAAAAAGGGATTTCGAGCTTGGAAAATACCTAGGGACAAATTGTCCCCAGGTAGAAATGGTTACACAGACAGGAAAAAAGCGGAAAACATTGGTAGGTAACACGGAACAAATTTTTAGAATTATTCAGTCAATACCCAGTAAAAAAGCAGAACCCTTTAAAATATGGCTCGCGCGTGTCGGATATGAACGAATACAGGAGATTAACGATCCTGAAAAAGCGCTGAATAGGTCAAGAGAATTCTGGCAAAGAATGGGCAGAAGTCAAAAATGGATTCAACAGCGAATGATGGGGCAGGAAATAAGAAATAAACTTACCGACTATTGGAAAGAACATGATGTCAAAGAGCAAGATGCATATGCGATACTGACGAACATCATCCATGAGGAATGGAGCGATGTGTCAGTAGGGGAACACAAAGCGCTTAAAAAGCTTAAAACAGAAAATTTACGTGACCACATGACGGATGCGGAGTTAGTGTTTACGGCTCTTGCTGAACTTTCTACCAGACAAATTGCGGAAACGATGGAAACGAAAGGTTTGGAGGAGAATAAAATTCCGGCCAAAAAAGGCGGACGGATTGCTAAAAATGCCAGGATGGAGCTGGAACAGAAAACAGGAAAAAGGGTTATCAGCGGGTCAAATTATCTTCCGCAAGAACGAAAAAGATTGAAATAAATTTATCACCCTTAAGGTGGACTACCCGCCTGCGCAGGCAGGCCTGCCCGCAATGCTCCTGCCCGAAATGCTTCGCATATCGAAGCGGGCGGGTCGCAACGCGTAGCAGGCGGGGCTTTGTACCCTTGGTTGAGTTTAGCATTGAGAACCCCCCAACACTATTTGATTCTGAACAAATGCTCAAGGGTCGATAATTCATAAATGGCTAAGTGGTATAATTGACAACCATTGCCATAAAAAATATATAATAGGATTATGAAGCAACTTAAACTGTCAAGCCTTCCAGATATACTTAAAGTTCAAATAGTTAAAACACGGCTGGGTAAATACGTAGTTCAATTTCCAGAATATGATGTTTTTACAGAAAGTGATTCATTGGAAGAACTTGATTATTTCATCAATGATATGATTTTTACACTTTTTGATGTACCTAAAGAAATGCAGGCAAAAATTGTATATCGATCAAAAAAAGAGCATCCAACTGATTTAACTAAAGTTGATTTACATACAGTAAATACACATCAACTTCTGGCAACAAGAGATATAGCGAATCATTTAAGGGCATGAGCAAAATATTTGGGAGTAAAGAGTTGTGCAACTGTTTAATAAAACTTGGATTTCTACCTAAACCTCAGAACGCTTCCAGTCATCAAAAATATTCAATCCCATTAGGCTTAAAGCCACCACAAGGCTTGAGACCATTCATTATTGTTATTCTTGGTAAGAATAAATACGATCCTCATACGTGTTCAAGTTATGTTTCACAAATTAAGAGATTAGGTATAGATTTTGAAAAAATAATTGAGTATTTGTATAAATAACGTTGAAACCCATTCACTTGGGAGGTGATTTAGATATCGCATCTAGGAACTTTCTTAAATAAAATGCTGGTAGTTTTATTAGCAATATTGGTTTAGGTTGTTCTGACGATCCAAAGTACCCCAAAACTCCTCAATTTCGAACAAATCCTTAAGGAATATGAAGCAATATGCCAACAATTATTAGCTTTCTCTTATGTATAAAACAAACCGCTTAATTAGAAATTCCGATCTTCGCTACAACATATGGAGATGTTCTTTTAACATCTCCATAGTTGTAAATTCTTAGCCCGCTGAAATGCCTTCTCTGCGAAAACTCGATAAAAGATCTGTCTATTTCATCGTCACTAAATTTGTCGTTGGCAAATGTAAGAAATTTCTCCCAGCGTCTCGGTGATAATAAATTAATCCCCCAAAAATGTAGAGAGTCTCCTGTCTCTAATAGAAATCCAGGGAACGGTCGTAAGATATTTGATATACGTCGGGGGTTAAGTATAGATCTAAATTTTGATCTGCTTGCGAAATCCAACATTGGGATATGTTTAATTGAACCGTCATACATCCTAACTACTGACGCTATAGCCATACCAAATTCCTTTTCCTGCCCAACCTCATCATTTTCTTCACGTACTATTTGATGATTTTGATCCGACCACCGACGCAAGCCATCGTAATGTAAATCCTTTCGTCGCATCGGCCTCATTCCTACCGCTTGGAGCTCATCATCCGAGTTGATATGTAAGTCATACGTAAAAACGGTGAGTGTCTTAATTTTTTTATGGTGCTCAATAATCCTTCTGAATACTAATTCAGCCGGAGAGCCAATTTTGATATCATCGTGCTGATGCTCCATCATGTGGGCGTATAGATAGGCAGGAGGTTTGTAATACGGATATTAGCAGATGAGAATAATTTGTTAAACTTCCGACGTATTATTCGTCAGTGGATTAGTGAATTTAATAGTTTGAAAACCTGTAATTTAGTACCCCCAGTCGGATTCGAACCGACGATTTGTTCCTTGAGAAGGAACCGTCCTAGGCCGCTAGACGATGGGGGCCTTGCGAAGCAAGGTCTGGCTTAGCCAGACATTATAAAATCATACCTCGTTTGTTTGCCTATTCTACCAATTCATGCTTGACAAGGCAAGGTAATTTTGACACAATTAAACTCGTCTCCTCGGGCTCAATATACCTTGGGGAGCTTTTTTTGACGAAGTGCTTAACGATCCAGAGCGAAGTCGAAGGAGAGTTTAGCAATACGTCACCCGCCAGCAATCGCAGCACGAGCCGTATTCGAAAAGAATTGAAAAGGCGACTGCTAAGATGCGGAGGGTTGATGAGAAGACATTCACTATAAATTTATGGATAAACATGTAGTACTTACGAAAGAAGGTTTGGCGACACTTCAGGCTGAATATGATGACCTGATACACGTCAAGCGTCCTGATGCGGTTTTGAGGCTTTCTAATGCCAGAGAATTGGGTGATTTGTCAGAAAATAGCGAGTATTCAGGTGCCAAAGAGTCGCTTGCCTTTATGGACGGTCGTATTACAGAACTCGAAGAGATATTGCACGGCGCTAAAGTTATCACCACTCACTCAAAAGCACATGTGGACGTGGGGAGCAAAGTGACGCTTCATTTAAAGGGAAAAGAAATACAGTTTCATATCGTCGGCGAGTGGGAAGCAGATCCAACGGCTAAGAAAATTTCTCATTCTTCTCCACTGGGCAAAGCCCTGATGGGTAAAAAGGTAGGGGAAAAAATAGAGGTAGAAGCACCAGCCGGAAAAATTCTCTATAAAGTAGTGCGGATAGATTAACCATCTCGCTACAGTTGTATTTTCAGCATTGACAGATAGTAAATATACGTGTATATGTAAGTACTTATACCTATGAACACCTTTTCTTTAATCACTAAGAAAGCAAAGAAACAATCCCTAACAGGGAGAGGTGCTTGTGGAATAATGTAAGAAAATAATTAATATCACATATAGCCCCTCTCCTGAGGGGTTTTTTTGTGGTTATTAAATAGGGTTTTGTGAGAGAAAGGAATATATGAATAGTAATGAAAATAATCAGTCAACTGGGGTTGTTGAAAGTATGGCGCGGTCAGGAATCTCACTTAGAGGAGATAATAGAGGATATCTGCAGTCAGATTTTGGCGTGCAAGATGATTTATCTATCTTAGAACACGCAGACACCATAGCGGAACGTGTAATTCGTAATCAAACACGAGGAATTACCCGAACAGTCGCACGCTTTCTCGTATCAGAACGTGTGTTGCCTCTGATAGCGCAAAATGAAAGAATTCGTGGTGTCGTGGAAACGATATTTCCCACCTCGTTGCGGATTTCAAAAAATGGGGATCGCGCCATGGTTTTGATGGGTGCACGAAATCATTCATCTCGAACGTGTATTGTTCCGCGTTCGGAAATGATCAGTCAGGTTCAAAAAGATATAGAATATCGTCGTGTACATCCAGTAGACCACGTGGATCGAACAGCTCAATTACGGTCACGGGGATATAGTTTCATTTCTCATATTCCCGAACATTTTATCAACACCGTGTACGCGTTATGGCATCCGACGTTTGGCTGGGAGTTAGATGGAGTAAAAAGTAGGGCGCGGGCATTGCATGATCAAGTGGTCAAACTCCCTTCAAAAAGACAAGTATGGTTTAGCGGGTTAGTAAATCCTACAGGTAATTTGGTCTCTGTCGCTACTGCAGAACGGGCAGATATGCGCGTAGGAAATGGATTACCTCCAGTGCCTTTAATCGAGAGTTCTGAATGGAGCAGTAAAGAAGAAGGTAAAGGGTATATGGCAGCGACCAATACACATCTTATGGCACAGATATTGGATGATTTGGCTCAAGTAATCCCTAGTCCAACGATTTTTGCTGAAACAAACTTTATGTCCAAAGCACACAGAGTCGGGTTAGCTTCAGGTATGAAAATAGCTCCAAATATTATGAGTGGACTCAACATTCCGCATATTTTAGAGCAACACGTGACGGTAGGTGATGGTCATCAACCGGTGGGACTTAGAGATTTTGTTCCGGCCTATTTACCTGATGAGGTAAAAAATGTTCAATACAATGCTGAAGCCAGAAGTGCAATATTACGGTCACGTCCTGAAAGAACACAAAGAGGAGGTGGCGTATGATCATCGTTTATCCATCACGTCACGTGCGACACAGGCCTCCCAACGAAATATTTAATGGCAATCGTGATCCTTTTGCGGAAGTTCCAGAGCGGATTGAGAATATCAGACAATCGTTGGGGGAAATAGAGGGTTTGCGTTTTATATTGCCGCAGCGGTTTCCATTGTCGTGGATTGAAAGAGTTCACGATCGTGCGTACGTCAGTTACATTGCCCAAGCAGGAAGAAGTGCAGGATCTTCTTATGTGTATCCGTCAGTATTTCCCTATGGTGGCAATACACACACGATGCAGGAAGTAGGCTTGCGTGGCATGTATAGCTTTGATACGTACACGCCGGTAAACAGTGCGACGTATGAAGCAGCGCGAGGTTCTGCTATGGCAGCACTCACTGCTGCATCGCATGTGCGAAGAGGTGAGAGCGTTTCGTATGCATTGTGTAGACCTCCTGGTCATCACGCTGAAGTATCTCGAATGGGAGGATATTGCTATTTTAATAATGCGGCTGTTGCAGCTGAATACTTAAGTACTCGCGGTAGCGTATGCGTTTTCGATATTGATGTACATCACGGGAATGGCACGCAGCATATATTTTATCATCGCAACGATGTGTTTTTTGTGAGTATTCATGGTGATCCTGACTCGTTATTCCCATATTTTTCGGGAAGAACTGAGGAACAAGGTGTTGGTGAAGGTATTGGATATAACGTAAACTTCCCATTACCATTAAAAACTTCTGATCAGACATATGATAAAACGCTTCTTTTCGTATTAAAACTTGTTCGTTCTTTTCATCCAAATTACTTGGTTGTTTCTCTCGGGTTTGATGCACACATTGATGATCCCCTAGGTAGATTTTCACTTTCTACATCTTATTTTAGACGAATAGCGCATTTGATAGCAGATTTGAGGTTGCCCACAGTCCTTATCCAAGAGGGTGGGTATAACACAGCTATTTTAGGAGAAGTAGCAAAAACATTTGTGAATGGATTTCTCATGGATTGAAGCACAGACGATATTGTAGGATAATACAATCAGTTTTATGGCAACGATAGATGATCTTATCAAAGTTAGGTTAGAAAAAGTTGAGGGTCTTAAAAAAATTGGGGTCGACCCATATCCTTCTGTCGTGAAACGCGATCATACAATACAGAAAGCGCTTACGATGGATGGAAAAAAAGCTGCGATTGCAGGGCGCGTCATGAGTATGCGGGGTCACGGAAAAATATTATTTTGGGATGTAACGGATGAAAGTGGAAAAGTGCAGATTGTAATCAAAGCTGATTCGTGCTCCGAAGAGTCGTTTAAGCTCGTGGAATTTATAGACATTGGCGATATCATTTCAGTCCAAGGTTTAATAGGAAAAACGCAAGCTGGGGAGATATCTATATTTGTAGAGCAACTTCAAATACTTACCAAAACTGTTCGACCGCTTCCGGATAAATGGCACGGTCTCAAAGACGTTGAAGAGCGCTATCGTAAACGATATTTGGATACACTGTTAAATCCTGAAGTGAAGACTCGTTTGAGAGCGAGAAGTAAAATTATCGATGCGGTTCGGGATTTCCTTACAGATAGAGGATTTATCGAAATGGAGACGCCGACGCTGCAGCCAGTATACGGCGGTGGTTTCGCACGGCCATTTTCGACGCATCATAATGAATTGGACACTCAGTTTTATCTAAGAATTTCAGATGAAATGTATTTGAAACGCTTGATCGTAGGAGGATTTGAAAAAGTGTTTGAAATTACGAAAGTATTTCGCAACGAAGGAGTTGATCACGATCACAATCCGGAATTTACGATGTTTGAAGCGCAAATTGCGTTTGAAAATTACTCATATGGTATGGACATTATCGAAGAAATTATTGAACATGTGGCACTTCAATTGTTGGCGACGACCAAATTTATGTATCAAGGCGTGATGATGGATGTGAAACGCCCATGGCAGCGTTTCCGACTCGTTGAAGCAGTGCAAAAGTTTACCGGGGTTAATCCAATGTCGTGGAAGACTGTCAAAGAAGCCAAAGCGTCAATACAAGGCATGGAAATATCGTCAGAAAAGTTTAAGGAGCTTAATAAAATGCAAACGATTGGCGAGTGCATGGCATTTGCGTTTGAAGAAACGGTTGAAGAAAAACTTATTCAGCCAACTATTATTTATGATTACCCGATAGAAATTTCTCCGTTAGCGAAAAAATGTGATGATCCACGATTTACACAGCGGTTTGAAATGTTTGCTTTTGGATCAGAGTTAGGAAATAATTATACAGAGTTAAATGATCCCGTGGATCTTAAGAAACGATTTATTGAAGAAAAAAAGAGAGAAGCCACAGGGTTTGATGAAGCGCATCAGACTGATGATGATTATCTTGAGGCTATAGAGCACGGGTTCCCCCCAACATGCGGTATTGCGATAGGGATGGATCGTTTGATTATGCTTCTTACCGACGCCAAAAGCATTAAAGAAGTCATACCTTTCCCCACACTTCGTCCAGAAAATACGGTATGACAAAAGATCAGGCGATTAGTCTCCTTCATGCACATACGAAAAACGAAAATCTTCGTCGGCATATGTATGCGGTGGGATTTGCCATGCGTGCTCTTGCAGAAAAATTAGGTGGTAATCCTGAAGAATGGGAAACGCTCGGATTATTGCATGACGCGGATTGGGAAGAGACAAAAGATATGCCAGATCAACATACCATTCATACATTGGCATGGTTGAAAGACCTTGGAATAACAGACGGATCTATCGTCCATGCGCTTATGTCACACAATAATAGACATACGCATTTAGCAGAGCTCGATGGAATGATGGAGTGGGCGCTAGAAACAGTGGATGAACTGACGGGATTTATTGTGGCAGTTACATTAGTTCGTCCAGAGAAACAATTAGCGACAGTCACTGTTGAGTCTGTCATGAAAAAGTGGGGGAAGAAAGAGTTTGCTGCGGCGGTTGATCGCAAACAAATTGAACAGTGTGAAGAAAAATTAGGCATTCCGCTTCCCGAATTTATCGCAATTACTCTCAAAGCGATGCAAGACCATCACGAAGAACTAGGGTTATAAATGAAACTTCTTATTGCCACAACAAATCCCGGAAAATTAAATGAGATTCGGAAATTTCTTGCAGGAAATCCAATAGAATTTGTTAGTTTGAAAGATGTTGGGATTACCGATAGTGTAGAAGAAACGGGAAAGACATTTGAAGAGAATGCCGTTTTGAAAGCAAAGTATTATTGTAAAAAATCCGGTCTTCCCACTCTAGCAGATGACGGGGGATTTGAGATTGACGCATTAAATGGTGAGCCAGGGGTAAAATCTCATCGTTGGATTGATTCTTCGAAAGAAAGTTCTGATGAAGAGCTTATTGCTTACACCATCAAGCGGATGGAACATGTTCCCGAAGGGAAAAGAGTTGCTCAACTTCGTTTAGTTTTAGCGTTGGCATTACCTGATGGGACATTAAAAACTGCAGAAGCGAGTGTTCGTGGGATTGTCCCTATGAATCCAACAGGTACACATAGCATAGGATTTCCTTTTCGATCGCTCCTTTATATTCCAGAATTAGGGAAATATTATAATCATGAAGAATTAACCGATGAAGAAAATGTTGTGTACAACCATCGGCGTAAAGCATTAGAACAGCTCAAGCCTTATATCATGAAGTATTTACCATAATAGTATTGCTACAACAAATTTGCGCTATAGCGCAAAAAAGTTGTAGTCATTTGTGAGTATGAGTGATATTTATGTATAATCGAAAGTATATATGTTAGATATAAAATATATTCGAGAAAATTTGGAGTTGTGTAAGGTTGCGGCTATCAATAAAAATCGCGTGGTCGAGTGGGAGAAATTGCTTAGTACAGACGAAAAACGCAAGAAACTCATTGGGAAAATCGATGTTCTTCGTACGGAGCGAAACACAGTGAGTCAAGAACGAACCGCGGCAAGTAGTGTGCGAGGAAAAGAAATAAAAGTTGAGTTAAAAGAGTTGGAAGAAGCACTTCGAGCAATTGAAAGCGAATTTGAGTCACTCATGCTTACTGTCCCAAATGTCCCAGATAAAAGCGTGCCAGTTGGGAAAGATGAAAAAGATAATGTGGAAGTAAAAAAGTGGCCTGCCCGCAATGCTTCGCAAAGCGATGCAGGCGGGGGTGAGCCAACCAAATTCAATTTTGAACCAAAAGATCATATAGAACTTGCTACATCGCTTGACCTTATAGATTTTGAACGCGGCGCAAAGGTTGGTGGGTCGCGTGCGTATTTCTTAAAAAATGAAGGAGCACAGCTCGAGTTGGCAATTCTCATGTATACGTTCAATAAATTGATAGCGAAAGGATACACGCCGCTTATCGCTCCAAGTTTAGTTAAAGAATTTACGTTTTTTGGAAACGGCCAATTACCATGGGGGAGAGATGAGATATATCATTTTGAGAAAGATAATCAGTATTTAGCAGGAACAGCAGAAGTACCTGTCACAGCGTATTATGCAAATGAAGTGCTTCTTGAAAAAGATTTGCCTAAAAAGTTTGTTGCATTCTCTCCGTGTTTTCGTCGAGAGGCGGGAAGTTATGGCAAAGATGTAAAAGGGGTCTATAGAGTACACCAATTTAATAAAATTGAACAAGTAATTATCTCAACTGCAGAAACGAGTAACTCTCTTACTCTACATGAAGAATTATTAGCCAATTCAGAGGAAATATTACAAGACCTAAAGCTTCCATACAGAGTGCTTCTGATGTGCACAGGAGATATGGGTGAACCGCAGGTGAAAAAATATGATATAGAAACGTGGATGCCCGGAAGAAAAGCATATGGAGAGACGATGTCTAATTCATTCATGGGCGACTTTCAGGCACGTAGATTAAAGATTCGATACAAAGGAAAAGATGGAACCACAAAATTTTGTCACACATTAAATAATACAGCTATCGCGACACCTAGAATATTAGTCGCAATACTCGAGAACTATCAACAAAAAGATGGATCAGTGGTAGTGCCAGACGTTCTCCAACCGTTTGTAGGGAAAAAAATAATTACACGAAAGTAGTTACGGGGTGATATTTTTTTCGGATACGAAGACCCAACGGAAGTACAACAGAGATACTTACTATACCCAAGAACGTATACATAGCTCTCACCCCTCCGAAAAGATCCATAATCACGCTTGAAAGAATTGCTGAGCTTACGACTGCGAATGCTATAAGCATTGAGAGCGTGGAAAGCGCTGTTGCACGATTTTGTGATGAATAATGTTCGTTGACATAACTCCCTAAAATTACCCATCGAGCACTTGAAGCAAATATAGACAGGGCCACAGCGATGATGGCAAATTCTTTGGATAACAATAATCCAGGCAGATAACAAAGTATCATAACGATAGGGAAAAAAAGATATGCGCGTCGTTTCGTTATGATAGATTTGAGGTGAAGTGCACCAAAAAGTATGCTGCTGTTTATTATGCGTATAGTAGCCACAATGAGGCCGATTTGAAATGTTGTATATCCGATGGTGGTTAATAACGACGTATTAAATATCATCATTGCAGACCATGTAATACCACCAACTCCTATGTAAAAAAGAGATATGTCACGAACGTAGGGAGATTTGAATAGTTCATGAAATCCATTATTAAACTGCGTTAGGTATCGAGGAATAGTAAATTTTTCTGTATCAATTGATGGTTCTATAAACCATAAACTTACGATAAGTCCGATGACTTCAGCGCACAGTGATGCAAAAATAGCCACTATATATCCCCATATGCTCAAAATTCCACCCAATAAAATTGCCCCTGCGAATGAAAGCTGAAAGATCAGTGATGCTTTGGCAGATATTTTTGCATAGAGATTGTGTCGGTTGTCTACCTTTAGAGAGTCATAAATGAGTGCGTCTTTGGCTCCAGATACAAACGAATCACCAATGCCAGCGATAATTGCTACGATAATAAATGTACTAAAATTAGTAGAAAATGCGTACATGAATAATCCAAGAATTGATATGATTCGGCCAATAAGTACCGATGCGCGTTTACCCAATAAATCAGCAATAGCCCCGGTAGGGAGTTCAGATAAAAGTTGGGCTCCTTGTTTGATCGCCTCAATGAGTGCCAATTGAGGAAGTGATATGAATTGTAATTCGTACGCGACCCACACGGGCATATGAAAGATTAGCCCACCAAAGAATTCTGAGATATAGAAAATTTTTTCGTTACGGAGTGAAATAGTCATGTTGATTTGATTAGATCGAGTAATTATAGCTCGGTTTGCACTATAATAAAAATGTGATTTCTCACATATATGCATTTTATTACGTACATAATTCCTAAAACCATACTCAAAACTGGTTCTTTCTATAATCGTGATATACGCGTCGTTGAAGAGGCGTTGACATATAAGCTTTTGGTAAATGGAGCCACTGAAACAGGACCATATATTAGAAAATTATTACTATATGCATTTAAGAAATTTAATATTTCGAAAGAAAAAAATGTTAATAATATATTAGTTCTAGGTGTAGCGGGGGGCGCGATTATTCACATGCTTCACGATATGTATCCTAAAGCATATATCACTGGAGTAGACATCGATGCGGTGATGATTGAGATTGGTAATAAGTATTTTGAACTTTCCAGTATAAAGAAGTTGAAATTGGTAGTAGAAGATGCGAAGGATTATGTGAAGAATTGTAAGACTATATATGATTGTGTGGTAATAGATTTATTTATCGGTAGAGACATACCTGCATTTGTGAGCAAAATCTATTTTTTACGTAGAGTTAAGAAGTTGCTTTCATCTTCTGGTTTTGTATTTATCAATTATTTGAAAGAATTGGAATATCCTAAAGCGCTCGAAAAAGAATATAATTCTGTAGTTCATTACGACAAAGATTACAACCGATTTTTTCTTGCGAAAAAGAACCTCTAATGTGTTAAAATTAACAGATGTTTCAGTTCATCACAAAGCTTCTTGATACGAATGCGAAAGAAATTACAAAGCTTGGGAGCATTGTCGATTCTATTTACGCCCGAGAAGATGCCACGCGTAAACTCAAAGAAACTGATTTCAAAAAAAAGACCGCTGAATTTCGAGTACGGTTAGGGAACGGTGAAACACTTGATGATATTTTGCCGGAGGCATACGCCCTTGTTCGAGAAGCAGCGCGACGCATCATAGGCGAGAGACACTACGATGTGCAGCTTATGGCGGCCATTGCTCTTCATCAAGGAAAGGTGGCAGAGCAGAAAACGGGAGAAGGAAAGACGTTGTCTGCCACTCCTGCACTTTACCTTAATGCTCTCATTGGTCGAGGCGTACATCTGGTGACGGTCAACGATTATTTGGCTCGTCGAGATGCGGGCTGGATGGCGACGGTGTATGAGCTTCTTGGCATTTCAGTTTCGGCAATTATTAGTGAACAGTCATTTCTTTATGATCCTGAATTTGTCGAGCCCACAGCGACTGACTGGAGGTTGAAGCATTTACGACCTGTGTCGAGAAAAGAGGCGTATGCCGCAGACATTACGTACGGCATTAATTCTGAATTTGGGTTTGATTATCTTCGTGATAACATGGCATCTGATATGTCGCAGCTGTCGCAGCGCGAGTACCATTTTGCGGTCATTGATGAAGTAGACTCAATTTTAATCGATGAGGCACGCACACCGCACATTATTTCAGCGCCTGCAGAAGAAGCGACCAGTAAGTATTATGACTATGCCAAAATCGTAGACAAGATAGAAAAAGAGATAGACTTTCTTATAGACGAGAAATTGCGTACAGCGCATTTGACTGATGCAGGGATTGCAAAAGTAGAAAAAATATTAGGAGTAGGTAATATCTACGAGTCAAGCTTTGAAACGGTTCATCATATAGAAGCGGCACTCAAAGCGCGTGCATTATTCACACGAGAAAAAGACTACATCGTCAAAGACGGACAAGTGATAATCGTTGATGAATTTACCGGAAGATTGTTAAACGGCAGACGTTTTAGTGAAGGTATTCACCAAGCGATAGAGGCCAAAGAAGGTGTATCTATCCAGCAGGAAAGCAAAACACTTGCTACGGTTTCTTTACAGAATTACTTTCGTATGTATGAAAAGCTTTCCGGAATGACGGGTACTGCAGCGACAGAAGCTGAAGAGTTTAAGAAGATTTATAATCTTGATGTCATTGTCATCCCGACTAATAAAGACATGATTCGTGAAGACTACACGGATATGGTCTACAAAACGACGCGAGCGAAATATGAAGCAGTTACCAATGATATTGCAGAGCATTATAAAAAAGGACAACCTGTCTTGGTTGGCACCACATCGATAGATAAAAACGAAATAATAAGTGATTTATTAAACAAAAAGGGTGTCCCACATCAGGTGCTTAATGCCAAAAATCATCTTCGGGAAGCCATGATTATCTCAGATGCCGGGAAACGCGGCGCTATCACAGTCGCTACCAATATGGCGGGCCGAGGCGTTGATATAATTTTAGGTGGGGCAAAAAAAGAGAAGTGGGAGTACGAGGACGAAAAACAGTGGGAAAAAGATCTCAAGGATTGGCAAAAAAGACATGACGAAGTAGTGTCTTTAGGCGGATTGTATGTTTTAGGTACTGATCGACATGAGAGTCGACGCATTGATAATCAGTTGCGCGGTCGATCAGGTCGTCAAGCAGATCCGGGATCCAGTCGGTTTTATGTGTCGCTTGAAGATGACATCATGAGGCTTTTTGGCGGGGATCAGGTGTCTAAACTTATGACCATTTTTAATCTTCCAGAAGATGTGCCGCTAGAGCATCCGATGGTGTCTCGGGCACTTGAGCAAGCACAAATTAAGGTAGAAGGCTTTCATTTTGATAATCGCAAGCATTTAGTGGAGTACGATGACGTCCTGAATAAGCAGCGAGAAATTGTGTATAGACGTAGAAGAAAGATATTAGAGGGTGAAAATCAAAAAGAGACTATAGTAAAGAAAGTTGAAGCGGAAGTTTCTAACGTGGTTTTGATGTATTCAAGTGATGAGAGTCATATAGAACGCGAAAAAATTGTCACAGAGTTTTGTACCATTATTCCATTTGAACCTACCTCTCAACAACAACTCTTAGTTCAGCTTCAACAGCTTCATACAGCAAATGATATCGTCGATTTTTTTAGCAAAGTAGTATCGGATGTGTACGATAAGCGTGAAGCTGCAGTGACGCCAGAGGTTATGAGACAGCTTGAGCGATGGGTAAGTTTATCCGTTATTGATAATTTTTGGATGGATCATCTGGATGCTATCGATGATTTGCGGGAAGGAATAGGGCTGCGGGGATACGGGCAACGAGATCCGCTGGTCGAATATAAAAATGAAGCGTTTTCTATGTTTGAGCGGCTTATGAGCGGCATTGATTCTGAAATTGTTGCACGGATTTTTAAGGTGCATGTGGAACTGTCACCAAATCAAACGAATCAGAGTATAAAAACGTCTGTTTTACCAACTGAGACAGTAATTTCAAAGGCAGCCAAGCGCATGCAAACAAATGCTGAAGCCTCTATAAAGACGCCGGTTGTTGTCGCCCATAAACTTGGTCGAAATGATCCATGTTGGTGCGGAAGTGGCAAAAAGTGGAAAAAATGTCACATGAATAGTGATTTAGCACGATAGAACAATATAAAGTGCTATTTTAAACACCGCACAGATACGTTTCTTTCTTATATAAAACGTGATACAAATAGCACAAGAAAATTTCTGAGGTTATATATTATATAGGGCACCCTTTTCAATGACCCGTTACTGTATGGTATTTCTAAAGAAGCGGAGCGAAGCATTGCGGGTCGTTTCCGATAAGTTTACCGTCTGCAATTTTTCCTCCATATCCCAAAACGGTTGCACGGCATTTCCCCCGACATTGTTTCATATAAAATCTGCAATCCATACAGCCGATTTTATCGGCGGCGCGGTACGATTCGAAGTTGGGATTATTCCAAGCGTCTTCAACGGAGGTGTTTATCATGTTCGGACCCAGATATTTTCCGGTCGGATCGACGTCGAGAATAAAAGGGCAGGAAAACACCTGCCCATCGGGCATCATGCTGATATACTTCGTCAGTGCTCCGCATTCCGCGTAATTGAACGGAAACGGTTTGTCGGATTTGTCTTCATACGATCCGCAAAATAGATCCTTGTACTTCAGGATTATTTTAATTCCCGATTTTTTAATCGCTTCTTCTTCGCGCAGATTCTGCACGGTTTTGGCGAATGCCATATACTCAATAGGGTTAAGCATCTCATTACTTAACGCGTACCGCGCCCGACCACTGGGTTTTAACGGCATAAAGTTGATGGTAAATTTAAATTTTGCGGCCAAGCGGGTTAAAAACGGTACATCCCGTACGTTGTCCCGACCGATTGCGGCTGCGATAACTCCGGCAATTGCGCGATCAGGATGATCCGTATTAAACCGGTAAATCCGTTCAACAGTTTCGAGTACTTTATCGAACCCGCCTACCCGCCTCCGTTTATCGTTTATTTCACGCGATCCTTCCAAACTGAGAACGGCCTCATCAACACCGGAAGCAAATACTTTTTGTGCTATCGAATCCACCCACCATCCATTGGAATATATGCCGACGTTCATCCCAAGAGACTTGGCATACGCTATCGCTTCGAACAGATCGACCATAATGAGTGCTTCCCCTCCGGTAAACCGCCATTCCATGGTTCCGGATTCATAAAATTTTCTGATAATATCCTTCGTTTGTTCGATTGTCCGTCTGGCTTCTTTCACGAATGCGCTCGAAGTGAAGTAACAATGTTCGCATTGGAAATTACAACGGCGCGTATAACTGTCAAAAACGCGGATTGGCGCGGACAGCACTCCATTCCGGATATGTTTTGGAGGCGGAACGGACCGCATGGATGGCGATGTATATTTCCCATTTTTATGGTTAATAAACCCTTTTTGAATAAAGAAGTCGATGCGTGTTTCGGGACATGTACCGGTGGATATTAACCTTTTTGTAACAGCGGCAAGAAATCCATACTCATCAGGGTTCAGGATTTCGACCGCCATTGTTTTTGCGTCGTAAATAAGACCGCCAAAATATTCTTTCCTTAGCGTAAATCTTTGTGGTTTCATATGCGCTCCAAAATAATCGGGTCTCCCTTCCTGGCTTTAACGACAAAATCGAACGTATCGCGGGTCATGCAGAGATTAAAATCAATTTTAGACCATTTCGTCATCGGATGCAGCAGAAAACCGTCGGCGGAAGGATGTGTTTTCATATATATTCGAATCTTATGAAAGTTCATTGGGTGTTCATTAAGAAGTGACATTATATATTTTGCACACATAACATCCTCATTTTCGGGGTGCCAGTCATCGGTACAAAGAAGGGTCACGTCATTCGGTTTACGTTTTTGAATATAGGAAGCAATGGCATTTGCGTTTACGAATGCGCCGGTGATAACTTCATCGGCATGTATTGCTTTGTGAATGCCCTGTGTGCCTGCACTTGTCGTGAGGATAACGGTTTTCCCCTTAAACGAAACCGTTCTAAGTTCGGCAGGCGAGTTACCCCAATCGAAGTCTGATGGTTTTATCCCCTTTCTTTCACCGATCAAAAGGTAGGAGGGGTGGGATTTTTTTATCGAGTAGGCCTCGTCGAGGTCCGCAACGGATATAACTTCTTTGGCGCTGTTGGCAAATAGATAACACGTTGTGGTAAAAGCACGTAACACGTCAATGACGACGGTTACTCCTTTGGCATGGTCGGCATTTTTTAAGGATGTAATGATTTGTATTTTCATTTGCTTTGGCTATTAAATGGAAACGTAATGATGGGATTTTTTCCAACAAACCGATTCGCCATGGACTGATATACACCGGTAAGTAAGGTAACGGAACGCCCATGATCCGAAAAATCGGAAATCGGGTTAATTTTTTTTCCATGGAGAAATGATACGAATTCCAACATGGCTTTGCGTCGTGCATCCTCCTGGTGACCGCGGGAATGGTCATCGAGTGCCCGCTCGGATAAATCCGAAATGGTTATTTTTTCATAAGACTTCCAATCAGTGAAGAGTGCATGGTTGCGAAAGACATGGATATCGAGGTGATATTCCCCTCCGGGATCGAAAAGATTTTTCGTGTTTCCCTGTTTAACTTCTTCCGATTGCAGGGAAACAAATTCGATGGCTTGGAACGGACCCTGTTCAATGATGTGTGTTTCATGGCGTAGTCTTCCGTTTCCTTTGTAGAGGTTCCGTCCCGCTGTCGAATACCAACCGCGTTGCGAGAAGCTGTTGTGGGCAAGATTTACGGATCCAAGTGTCATCGTTACGTCTTTATGTTTGAATGCGAACGAACAGAACGCATCGATCTCCCCATATGTCCCCAGTAGTCGTTTGAGATTTTTTTGCAACGGTATCTTTTGGGAGGGAAATAGTTTTTTATAATCGGCGGGAGTTATTTGCGCAAGGTAATCGTTCGGGCGCACGGCGTTTACCGATATTTCTACGGAATCGATAGTTTTGTCTTTTCCTTCTGCCGCCTCAAGTAACCATGACATGGTATCGAAAAAATGATATCCGGAATGGGAACACTTTCCGTACCCCTCGTTATACCCATGGTAGGGGATATCCAACAATTCCTGCGGAAGCCGCCATTGCCCGTCTCCGTGAAATGATTGAATTGAGGTGATTGGACAATTTGTTCGGAGATATACT
Source organism: uncultured Gammaproteobacteria bacterium (assembly GCA_964361785.1). Lineage (GTDB taxonomy): Bacteria > Patescibacteriota > Microgenomatia > UBA10105 > UBA927 > UBA927. The sequence goes on from CAYIBX010000008.1 coordinate 40,586, forward strand.
TCCCGTATAAGCGATTTTATTTTGTCAAAAGCGGGATGAAATCTCCGTTGCGCCATAAGGCTGAAAAGAAGGCGCGGATGAATTTTTTTCGCGTTAACATATTCAGTGAGCAGTTCCCTATAATCTTTTTCGAGCATATTAGGCACGGATGGGTCCGTTGAAGCATTTGTATGCACCGAAACCGGTTTATCCATGAGGATGCTTAATCTTTGGGAAAGTGCCCATCTGGAATATGCGACATGCGACGCAGGGTCGGTTGCGATGATGACACCCATGATTCCTTCGTTCTCGACTATATCGTTTAGTTGTCTAACAATCGTGGGTTGAAGGTGTCCGTTCGTTTTGTCGGGACTTGAAACATACAGGACCGGCGTTTTTTCGTCATTTTGGGTTTGAAGGAAGGATCCGATATCGGTACGCTTCTTGTCGATGTCTATTATATGGGAAATTTTAAATCCGAATTCTATTCCGTCACGCATGGCTATTTTGTAATAAATACGTTTTGCATGCGCTCCCAGTCCGATAAGAAGTAGCGGTATTTGTTTCATATGCTTGTGAGTCGGGTTATGATATCCGACCATGACTCTTTGCCGGTTATTTTGAACAATTCCCGTTCAGTATGTGTTTCCATTATAGTTTTTTCCTCACTCGATAGGGCAATTGGGTATGGAATGACGCTGTGGAGTCGATAAAGGACAATTCCGAGTGTTAGTCGATAGATAAGTTTTAAATCGTACGGTACCTTACCATATCCCGATAGAAAATCCCGTACGGCTTGCCGCATGGGTTCAATGTTCGGAATGGTGTGTAACATGGTGTGCGCGAGTCCATATACAAAATCAAATTCCGGATTCCCCTGATGAGCCGTTTCGAGATCAAAAAACGTGAGAAGATGACCTTTTTGACGGATACCCATATTTTTTGGCGCAGGATCGCCCATAATCAGTTGTCTGTTCGGTAAACGGGACAAGTTATCTACCGCATCATTGAGTACGGGGTGGTTACGGTATCCGAATCTGTGCCCTAAAACCGTACGATAATAAGCCTCGTCGCCTTCAGGTCGGATGGGTTCGGTTATATGGGCAGTTTTTCGCTGAATTGTTGCTAGTGTCCGACCATAGAGTCTGAATAATCCTTTAGGAGGTTTGCCACCCAAAAGCATCTGTTCCAATTTACTGCCGTCTTGTATGACATCGGAAAGGACAAGATAATGATGATCCTTATTGAAGGATAGGACTTTGGGAAAATGGTCCGGTGCCGCGCCCGTAAATGAAGATAAAGCACGATATTCGTGAGTGATATCATTGGGATTGCAGGAGATCGTAGGTATCGCTACAAAGTGGTCCCCGCGGATTTTTAGATAATACGCATCTTTTCCCGATTCGATGCGGTAGACCCTGTGAGCAACCCCACCTATGATCGGGGCAACAGCATTGATGTTTAAAGTGGCAAGAAACGGATCAGAAGCAAGGATGTCGTGAACATCATGGGGAAGAATATCTGGACTAGAAATGCGTGCATCTTTTTGATTCGTCATATTATGATTTTATGGTTATTTTTGCGGCACGATGTATAATTATAGATCAGAGCGTCAAATTAACATAATTTTCGTATTAAACATGTTTCACAATATACAATATCAGCCATCGGAGAATGCCCTGAGAGTGCTTATAAAGGGCAATATTTTAGCTCCGGGCGAATCTCCGCAGGAGATGTTTGAACGGGTCGTAAATACGCTTTTTAGTGTTGAAGAGTCGTTTGGTATAGCCAAAAATGAGACGGAGAAAGCAAAAGAGGATTTTGCTGCGTTTATGGCTGCAAAAATGTATACTCCCGGCACTCCAACGCTTACGAATGCAGGGCGAGCAGGGTATGAAGATGCCGCACTTTCATCGTGTGCGATTATTCCTGTTGATCTCCGCAAGAGACAGGCATCGAAAAAACTGATTAAAGCATATTACCGACAGAATATGGGATCCGGGTTTGATTTAACTCCTTATAAAAATCCGGTTGAATTGTTGTTATGGCTCAACTCGCTTTCCGTGCACGAAACGAAAACGGGGGCGTATGACCGGTATATCGGGAATATGGCAAATCTTCACGTTACACACCCCGAAATCCGGAAATTTGTCGGACTGAAGCGGACGCACGCTTTAGCGCATTTTAATTGTTCCGTTGTCATTGATGATAAATTTATGGATGCCGCGGTGAGCGATAGAAGCAGCAATTCATGCAAACTTCTTATGGATATTGC
>CAYIBX010000009.1:0-39809 GCA_964361785.1 uncultured Gammaproteobacteria bacterium
GCTCGGGCGTAGTGATCCATTTACTCAATGTCGCATATGTATCGTAACTTATTCAGGTCGTTGATATTAAGTAGTCAACTAAACACCGACCGATGATAAGTTGACTACTTCATAAAATCTACAATTCGCATTGCAAATCAAAAACCAAATTATATAAATGATATTATATAGCTATGAATATACTTATTCGGCGGGCAACGATAGAAGATTTATATGCGATACAAGCGCTAAGTCAAGCGTTATTTGAGTATGAACGAACGTATACGAAAGAATATGATTTGGCATGGTCTCATTCGGTCGATGGACGAGACATCGAACTCTACGCGTTTACGTTTGGATGACAGATACAATTTGACTTAAGAATTAAATGGGTATAGTACACTCAACACTATGGCAGCATCTACAATTGGATTGGGGAGAGAAGCTAAGTAGGTAGGAACTTCTGATTTAAATCATGCAGAAGTGACGGTAATTATTAATCGATCCTTACCCAATTTTTGGAGACTAGCATTTGGTAAAGTAAATACACGATTTGATGCCACAGTCACAACTTCAACGGCTAAAGGGCGGAAGAAAGGTGATCCAGCAACTGTATCTCGCCAGGGAAATGTGAGCTTCATTTAATTAACTTAGACCTAGTCGGGTTGGAAACTTAATCTATAAATCACTCCTGCTTTATCATCGGAAATAAATAATATTCCATTTTGATCAAATAACAAATCAACTGGTCTGCCTTTCGCACCATTTTTCTCAATAAATCCTAATAAGAAATCCTCTATGCCTTCATACGCGCCATTTTTATCAAGTTTTATTCTGACAATTTTATATCCCGTCGGCTCTGATCTATTCCATGATCCATGAAATGAAACCAACAAATCTCCTTCATACTCAATTGGCCATAAACCTGAAGTAGTCAACTTTTGTGCTATAGCATATTTATTGACTACTTCGCGAGTTGGGATGAAAGCAAGACCCAAGGGAGCTGAATGCGCTTGCAGATCTATGTGTGAAGGAACGGATCGATCACAAATATCTTTCCCAACCGTGCCTATTTTTGTGACAGGGTCTAACCCTGTCAGTGAAAATGAAGAGTCGCGAATGTTTTTTCCATAACAATATGGCCAACCATAAAAAGATGCGTTCTTTACGATGTTTATCTCATCCGGCGGGACATCATCTCCTAATAAATCCCTCCCCATCTCGGTCGCCCACATGTCATGGGTCACAGGATGCCAAACGAAAAAAGGACTATTACGAAGTCCTGTGGCAAAGGGTGCAAAATTAGATCCATCTGCATTTGCTGAATAAATACTTGCGCGCATTGGATTTTTCTCCACGCACACGTTGCACGTTGAACCAATCGAAACATAAAGTTTGTCATCAGGACTGAATCCAATTGTGCGACTGAAATGATTGCCATTTCCTGAAAGGTCAACTACTTTCTGTTTATTTTTGGCCGTATGGATCGCTTGATCATACGAAAATTTTGTGACCTTATCAGTTTCTCCAACATAGAGACTCCCCTCTTTAAAAGCTAATCCGTGTGGAAGATTCAGGCCTTCAACAACCGTTACTTTCTTTTCTGACACCCCATCATTATCCGCATCTATAAGTGCAACCACTTTCCCCTGCGAAGGCTCGCTTACGAGTAACGTGCCGGTGGGATCAAATGCTAAGACTCTTGCGTTTGGTATATCTTTGGCAAAGGTCGAAATATGAAATCCTTTTGGAATCGTTAATCCCAGTCCAGTTGTGTCTGAAGCAGTATTTGTTGATGCAGTATTTGTAGACGGTTTCACGAGAGGACCAAAGGCAATTTTAGCACCACGAAAATTTTTATAAACAAAGTTACTAACGTGATATAAACCAATAATTAAAGAGGAAAACAACAACATTCTCCCTATTGATCGAAAATATTTCATCTTACTTCACCATGTAAATAATAAAATACTCCATACATGCCTCATGGAGAACCACCTTCATCAAACAATAATTCTGAGTACTCTTCGCACGTCGCGTTATGATTGAGGATTATGGTCGCTTCGTCTTTCGTAAAAATTCTCAATATCATGGTAAGCTTTTTAATAAATGGAGTAAAATACATAGTGAGTCCCTTTTGTGACAATGCGTTGGCGACACAATCTTGCAATTCAAAAATAACGCCGAAGGATAACGTACACATTTTCTTTTTATCTGCTTGTTGAGCGATCAGGCGATAGGAAATATCATCCAATTCCTGCATCGCTGGAATATAACATACACGTACTTTATTGGCTTTATACACCATGAATCCTAAAAGAAGGGCTACACACAAAAGATATATAATCAGGATATTGCGCATACCTAAAGTATACACAATCTCATACAATCTATTTACCAGCGAAAATGGGCAAATGCTTTGTTGGCATCTGCCATACGATGCACGGTGTCTCTTTTTTTGATTGCTTCTCCCTGACCAGTAGCCGCCTCCATAAGCTCTACCACAAGCTTTTCTGAAAAGGTATGAAATTCTTTGTTCGATCGTTTTTTGGCAAACTCGATTATCCATCGGATGGCAAGAGCAATACGTCTATCTCCCCGTACCTCAACAGGGACTTGGTAGGACGCTCCACCCACACGTTTGGTACGTACTTCCATTTTTGGTCCCACAGTAGAAACGGCAGTCTCTAATATCTTAATAGGATCTTCCCCTTTATCTTTAATCACCGCTAATGCTTTGTACACTAAATTAGCAGCAACGGTCTTTTTACCACTGAGCATCACACGATTGATAAATCGCGTGACTAATCGATTGCCATACACGGCGTCGGTGGGCAATAAATGACTGTATGTCTTTTTTCCTCTCATATATTTTTATGCAGCTTTAGCAGCTGTTGGACCACTTGAACTTTTGGTGCCATATCTACTACGACCCTGCTTACGATTAACTACCCCTGTGGCATCAAACTTACCTCGCACTATATGATATTTTACACCCGGTAAATCGGCTACTCGACCACCACGAATAAGTACGATTGCGTGTTCTGATAATTCATGACCAATACCTGGAATATACGCGGTCACTTCCTGCTTGTTGGATAGCCTCACTCGAGCAACCTTACGCAAAGCGGAATTTGGCTTTCTTGGCGTCATGGTTTTTACTAAGGTAACGACCCCTCGTTTAAAGGGTGCAGCAAAACTTTTGGTAACGCCGATTTTAGCATTATAAAATTTACGAAGCGCCGTAGATTTTATTTTCTTGGTTTTTCTTTTTCGACCAAATCTGATGAGTTGATTTATAGTTGGCATATACGTTTATGTAACAATGCGAGCCCGCTTAGCTGAAACTGGAATAAGACGACCAATTATAACGTTTTCTTTAAGCCCCAACAACTTATCTTCCTTACATGCGAGAGCTGCATCAGTGAGTACATTGGTTGTTTCCTGAAATGATGCCGCAGATAACCATGACTCTGTGTAAAGAGACGCACGAGTAATTCCAAGTACGACGATGTGCGCTGTTGACGGTTCTCCACCTTCTGCAAGAACTCGAGCATTTTCATCCTGAAAGCGTATCTTATCTACCATTTCTCCCGGCAAAAGAAACGTGTCACCAGAAGTATCGATACGCACTTTATCACTCATTTTTCTAGCAATGACTTCAAAATGTTTGTCATGAATTGCTATTCCTTGCGACTCATAGACGCGTTGCACTTCGGTTATAAGATACCGTTGCGCGCCGGTTAAGCCTCGCACTTGCAGCACTTCTTTAATATCCAGATACCCACTCCCTAATTGATCTCCCGCTTTTACCAGATCACCGTCTTTGACTTTCAGCTCACTGGTGAGTGGTATGACATATTCTCGCTCTTCAGCTGGTTTTATACTTTCGTCACGAATACTCACTTCATACCCTGATTCTGTTTCTTTAACGGTAACTGACCCTGCAATCTCAGAAACGGGCGATAAATTTCGTGGCATACGGCATTCAAATAATTCTTCCACCCTAGGAAGTCCCTGCGTAACGTCTAGGCCAACAATGCCTCCTGCGTGACGCACGCGCATAGTAAGCTGAGTGCCTGGTTCTCCGATAGATTGAGCGGCCATAACACCTACTGGAGTTCCAGCTTCTACCAATTTTGTCGTAGAATAATCACGTCCATAACAGATCGCACAAATACCTACTCTTGCCTGACATGCAATGGGAGAACGCAAACATACTGATTCGACACCTGCATCTTCCACAACTTTTGCGTTTTCTTCTGTAATTTCTTCACCTTTAGAAACCAAAACAGTCTTTTTGTTTGGTACTGTAATGTCCGTTGCTGCAAAACGACCAACGATACGGGTAGCTAATGGAGTTTGACGATCGTCTTTTTTGGAGACTTCCCAACCATCACTCGTTCCACAATCATCTATGCGAATGATCATATCATGTGCTACATCTACCAAACGACGGGTAAGATATCCGGCATCTGCTGTCTTTAGTGCACTATCGGTCAAACCCTTTCTGGATCCTCGCGTACTGGTAACATATTCAAAAATATTTAACCCCTCCCTGTAATTACTCTTCGTCGGCAGCTCAACGATTTTTCCAAGTGGGTCAACGACCAAGCCTTTGATAGCACAAAGCTGTTTTAATTGATCTTTGCTGGCCCGAGCTCCACCGGACTCGATAATCATTTTTACCGGATTATTTTTCTCTAACCGTTCCCATGTAAGATCTGCAATACGCTCGGTAATCTCAATCCAAACTTCATTTGATAACCGCTTCTTTTCTTCTTGTGTTATAAGACCTGTCTGATAGTTTTGATCAATTTCTTTGACTTTACCATCGGCCTGTCCGATCATGCTATCTTTTTCGGCTATCGATTTATTATCAAACACGGAAACGGAAAGTCCTCCACAAAGCGTGGCTCCATAAAACCCTATATTTTTAATCGCATCTATAAGCACGGTCACTTCTTCTTTGGAATAAATCGAAAGCGCTTTGGTAACTAATTGTTTTATAGTTGCAGCTTTCACAGGCGCATTGATGTATCGTAAGCCACTTGGCAATAATTCATTAAACAAAATTCGTCCAACAGACGTCGTAATAACCTCGCCATTGGTAATACGTACTCTGATAGGATCACGAAGTGGCAACATTCCTGTCTGGTATGCGTAAACTGCTTCCTGTTCATCAGCAAACCTTTCTAAGGAATCGTCTGCCTTCTGCTCTTTGGCTGGATCAATTGTGGTCATGTAGTAACACCCTACAACCATTTCTTTATTAGGAACCGTGATAGGAGATCCGTCAGCTGGCTTTAACAAATTGTGTGTCGGCAACATGAGGTCAATCGCTTCTTGCTGAGACTGAGACGACAATGGGATATGGACAGCCATTTGATCTCCATCAAAATCCGCATTGTATCCGGCACACACACACGGATGTATACGAATCGCAGCACCTTCAATAAGCACTGGATAAAACGCTTGAAAGCCTAACTTGTGAAGTGTAGGTGCACGATTTAAAAGTACCGGATGATTTTTTGTAATTTCTTCTAGTATGTCATAGACTTCGGGAGATCTTCGTTCTAATACATTTTTAGCATTCTTCACATTGGGCGCAATACCTCTTGTGATAAGCTCACGCAACACAAAAGGCTTAAACATTTCAAGAGCCATTTCTTTAGGAAGCCCGCATTGATTGAGTGATAACTCAGGACCTACGACGATAACGGATCGACCAGAATAATCGACGCGCTTACCCAATAAATTTTGGCGGAACCTGCCCTGCTTACCACGAAGCATGTCTGAGAGAGATCGCAATGGTTGGATGACTGTCCTACTACTTGGTCTCTGTGTAGCATCGATTAACGAATCAACAGCTTCCTGAAGCATTCGTTTTTCATTTCGTAATATAATCTCGGGAGCACCAAGATCCATAAGATGCTTTAAGCGATTGTTACGATTAATAACGCGTCGATATAAATCGTTAAGGTCGCTTGTTGCAAATCTGCCCCCTGTCAACTGCACCATAGGGCGCAAATCCGGCGGAATAACGGGCAAAATACCCATAATCATCCATGCGGGCAATATGCCTGATTTACGCATACCATCTACCACCCGAAGTCGTTTCGTCGCTTTGACATGTCGTTGGCCACTGGATGTCTGAATCTCTTCTCGAAGTGCAGCTGCTAATTTAGCCAAATCAATCTTTTTGACCACTTCAAGCACAGCTTCAGCTCCCATACCAACTTTTAAAAATGACGATGCGTCATAGTCTAAAAGATGAAGATATTCATCTTCTGTAACCGTTGAAAGCGTTTTAATACTCTTTACAATGCTTGTTACTTGTTCAATGACTTGTCTAATTTTTTCCTCTTCTTTCCCTCTCTGATCATCAAATTTGGCTAATTCTTGCCGTTCACGAAGCGTCAATTCCGAAGTAGCCAAATCTTGCGCTTCTTTACTCTTTACACTTTCTTTGACTTCAGATAATTCTTTTTCCACCTCTTTGTGACGATTTTCTTTTTCTACCTCGACGCGTTTGACGAGTTCGGCTATACGTTTTTCGCCTTGTTCGGTAAGTCCAGACAGCACCTTCTTTTTTTCATCTTCATCTACACTGACCACTAAATACTGCGCAAAATAAATAACTCCTTCTAACGCTCTGGGGCTTATGTCCAAAAGTAAAGATAACTTACTAGGTGCACCCTTAAAAAACCACACGTGTGCAATAGGACATGCAAGCCCTATATGACCCATGCGTTCGCGTCTAACTTTACTTTGTGTAACTTCTACGCCACACTTATCACAAATAATACCTCGATAACGAATTCGCTTATATTTACCACAATAACATTCCCAATCTTTAGTTGGACCAAAAATTCGTTCATCGAACAATCCGTCCTTTTCGGGTTTTAACGTTCGGTAGTTAATCGTCTCTGGCTTAGTAATTTCTCCATACGACCAGTTTTTCACTTCATCTGGAGATGCAAGCTTGACCAGTAATCCCGAAAAATCAATGATGTTAGCAAAATTTCCCTTCTTATCCATTTTGTTCTCCTTCTTTTGCATCTGTTACTTCAACGGGTATTTCAACAACCTCTACTTCAACCTTTTCTCCACTTGCCTCAGCTAATTCTTTGGCTTCTTTCACAGCTTTCTCTTCTTTAATGGTGTCAGTAATAATGGGTGGTTTGGCGGCAACAATTCCTGTCGGTATAACATTGAGCCCCAATGCTTGCAACTCTTTCACCAATACTTTAAATGACTCTGGAATCGTTGATGCTGGAATATCTAAGCCCTTCACAATTGCTTCAAATGCTTTCGCTCTCCCAACCACATCGTCAGATTTGATGGTCAACATTTCTTGTAACACATGTGCAGCCCTGTGAGATTCAAGTGCCCAAACTTCCATTTCTCCTAGTCTCTGGCCTCCCATTTGTGCCTTGCCCCCAAGTGGCTGTTGTGTAACAAGTGAGTATGGACCTGTGGAGCGGGCATGCGTTTTGTCCTCCACCATGTGGATTAATTTCAAAATGTATCCAATACCGACAACGACCGGTTCTTTGTAAGCTTCGCCTGTTTTACCATCATAAAGGACACTCTTCCCATCAAGCGATACGCCAGCTTTTTTCATCGTATCAATCATGCGATCTTCCTTGACGTGTTCAAACACTGGAAGTGCAACTTTCAATCCTAATTTATTTTGTGCAAACCCAAGATGTGCTTCCATCAATTGACCTAAATTCATACGAGCCAATACAGAAAGTGGTGAAATGATAATGTCTATAACAGTGCCATCCGCCATATACGGCATATCTGCAGATGGAACTATTTTACTAATAACTCCTTTGTTTCCGTGCCTACCTGCCAGTTTATCTCCGACGACAACTTTTCTCATTTGAGCAATCTTAACGATAATCTTACGATTTGATCCAGGCTCTAGCTCATCGCCTTTTTCTTTATCTAAAATCATGACATCTATAACTGTTCCTCGCTCACCATGCGGCATGCGAAGAGATGTATCACGAACTTCTCGTGCTTTTTCACCAAATATTGCCCGTAACAAACGCTCTTCAGCAGTCAATTCCGTCTCACCCTTGGGGGCAATTTTTCCTACAAGAATATCATTTGGTTCTACTTCTGCGCCAATGACCACAATACCGTTTTCATCAAGATTTCTCAGTGCCTCTTCCCCGACATTTGGAATATCTCGAGTTGTTTCTTCAGGGCCAAGTTTCGTATCTACGACACTGCAGTCATGTTCTTCTATATGAACCGATGTTAATACGTCTTGACGCACCACTCTATCTGAAACAACTATTGCGTCTTCATACCCCAACCCTTCATAGCTCATGTACGCGATAACCATATTTGTGCCGAGTGCTAATTCTCCATTTTCTGCAGCTGGCGCTTCAATCAACACTTCGCCCTTTTTCACTTTCTGTCCCATACCAACCAAAACTTTTTGGTTGTAGCAAGTCGATTGTGATGTGCGCTTAAACTTTTCAGGCTCATATGTGGTGATATCACCATTTTTGTATTTCACTTTCACAAGCGCTGCATCAGCATACACAACTTCTCCATCATCGATAGCCTTTACTACTCGACCCATTGATTCAATGACCGCTGCCTCCATACCAGTACCTACAACAGGAGACTGCGGCAAAAGAAGTGGTACCGCCTGACACTGCATGTGCGTTCCCATAAGTGCGCGGTTTGCTTCATCATGCGCTAAAAATGGAATAAGAGAGGCAGGAGCCCCCACAACTTGTCGTGGCACGATATCTACGTATTGAACCAATGCGGTGTCAGCTTCCATAAATTCACCTTTGAAGCGCACTGGCACACGGTCGGTAAGGATCACACCGTTATCATCCATTTGTAAGTCAGCATGCGTGATGTACATGTTCAACTCATCATTGGCATCAAGATACTCTATGGTATCGGTCACACGCACCTTTGTGAAATCACCATGCGTCGTTTTTTCAACTTTTCTGTATGGTGTTTCCAAAAATCCGTATTCATTGACGCGTGCATAGAGAGCCATATACGTCACAAGTCCGATGTTTGGTCCTTCTGGAGACCTCACTGGATCTATACGTCCATATTGAGACGAGTTAATATCACGAATTGAAAAACTCGCTCGCTCACGTGATATGCCACCCACACCCATGACTGTTAATCGCCGCAAGTTATCGACTTCCGCTAAAGGATTCGTCTGATCTAAAATAGTAGAAAGCTGACTTGTGCGAAAAAAATCGTTGATTGACGCAATGATTGGTCGCGCGTTAACAAGATGTGTCGAGGTGAGATCCTCAGCATTTGGTCCGGCTAAACTCATTTTTTCTCGAATTGAACGCTCTAAACGAAGCAGTCCTACTCGAAATGCATTGGTAGCGACTAATTCGCCTACTCTACGAACACGACGATTACCTAAATGGTCGATGTCATCAACATCACCTTTGCCATTTACAAGATTTATTAAATACCGAATACCACCCACAATGTCATCTTTGGTAAGTACCCAATTTTCTTTATTATTAGGCACATCAAGACCTAATTTTTTGTTCATTTTATATCGACCGACTCGCTCCAGCGAATACCGACGGTAGTCAAAAAACATTGTTCGAAGCAGTTCCTGTGCATTGTCTAAAACTATTGGTTCTCCGGGTCGCAACCGTCTATATAACTCGAGTACTGCTTCACTTTGATTGGTAGTCGGATCTTTGGCAAGAGTAGCTTTGATAAAACTATGATCTAGATTACTATCAACATCCGCAAACAATCGTTCGATTTCTTCGTTACTGGAAAATCCGATCGCGCGAAGAAATGTACTCGCGACAAATTTGCGTCTGCGATCAATCCGAACCATAAGGACATCATTTCGTGTGACGAAAAATTCTATCCAACTGCCATGCATCGGACGAATTTCTGCACTATACAATGTGCGTCCGGTCGTAGGATCTACCTCTCCAGTAAAATACATGCCTGGAGATCGTACTAATTGATTTACTACACAGCGTTCAATGCCATTTATGACAAACGTCCCTCGATTTGTCATCTCTGGGATATCACCCAAAAAGACTTCTTGTGAGAGTTGATGTCCTGTTTGTTTGTTGGTAAGCGTTGCCTTGACCTTAAGAGGCATGTCGTACGTTAATCCTTTTTCCATTGCTACCTGTGGAATAAGACGAGGTCGTCCGAAATAATAATCACCGAAGGTTAGTTCCCAGTTTTTTCCAGTAAAGTCAGTCATCGGACTTACTTCTTTGAGGAGCTCTTTAATACCGTGTTCCAAAAACCATTGGTACGATTCCCGTTGTACCAATGTTAGATCCATGCGAGGTAGATTAGAATAATCTGTTCCCCAATATTCCCGTTTTTGAAACGTAGGTGTTGTTGCGGTCATCGTACAAATTTAATAAGTTCACTAAAGTGAACGACAAAAAGAAGCGAACAATGAACGTTCGCCTTATTAATCCTGAAACTTATTGTATTATATCGTCTCTTTATAGATTGTCAATATGACAAATAGTTTACGATATTTTCTTTATGTTCGGCATACGTTTTTGCACAATGAATCTTCTTGTCGGCGTCATGAAGATAAAATATACACGATGTGTCGTCAGGGTTGAGCGCTGCTTCTATAGCTTCTAAACCAGGATTGCTAATCGGAGTAGGTGGCAGACCTTTATGTTTGTAAGTATTGTAGAGTGAATCACTTTGTTTTTCTGAAAGATCAATGCTGCCCCACCATTTTCCGTTCACTTTTCCCTTTGTATACTGCATCGTCGCGTCTATTTCTAACTTCATACCAATATCCAATCGTTTCCAAATAATGCCGGATATAAGTTTCATGTCCTGGGGTCCTGCCGCTTCACGTTCAATAAGTGATGCAATTTTTATGCCAGTTGTCCACTTTATATCTTTAGCAGCAAATTGAGAAAGGAGTGGGGCTATCTTTTCATTAAACTTGTCTACAAACCGTTTCGCTATTTGTGTAGGAGTTTCATCAAGGGGCAACAAATAAGTATCAGGATAATATACTCCTTCCTTATATTCACTATTGTCATCATTTACACTGTTCCATTCGTCAAGCTGTACATCATTCCACCCTAGCCGCAATGCAAGTGATTCTCCTATTTGCTCTTTACGAAGCCCTTCATGTACCGTTATCCAAACTAAATCTGGGTGACGTATCACTTTCTCCATAATCTGCCACATGGTCATTGAAGAAGAAAGTCTATACCCGCCAGAAACTACTGCACTATTTTTCCCTCTCACGGTTGAAAATATATCATACCAAAATGCACTTCGAACTAATTGTTGCTTTTCTAATTCCGATGAAAGGGAAAATTCTATCTTCTCTTGCGGCACGACAAACACAATGGTTTCACTCACGTTTTTCACAGGGCGTACTATACTCCACACACCAAGTATCAAAAAAAATGAAGTTACACTAAATACTCCGATAAATGATCGAATAAATTTCCGCATGAAAAAACCGATCTAACGATTACTTTTTAGTTATCGTTACAGAATTGATTACAACTGGGGTGACTGGTGTAGATCCTTCACCTTTTGGGTCAACGGGCGACTCTGCTATCTTGTCTACCACCTCTATTCCTTTTATCACGTTTCCAAAAATAACGTATGCGTGAGGAAGAGCCGTATCTTTATGCATGATAAAAAACTGTGATCCATTAGTATTTGGTCCTGCATTTGCCATAGCAACCGTTCCTCTGGTATATTGTCCTTCAAATGGTTCATCATCAAATTTATATCCCGGCCCACCTCTGCCTGTCCCATCTGGATCTCCTCCTTGAATCATAAATCCTTTAATCACGCGGTGAAAAATTGTCTTATCATAAAATTTCTTTTCAGAAAGCGTCACAAAATTATTAACCGTAATAGGTGTTGCACTGGCGGTAAGTGCAATAGTAATATCACCCATCGAAGTAGAAAGGGTTGCTTCATATTGCTTCGATATATCAATCATTGATGCAGACATTGATGCTGGTTGTTCTATGGGTGATGGGGCAACCTTTTCTGTTGTTGATTCTCCATTTGTAATTACGTTCGTTTTCTGTTTCTTCGCCATAGCAAATCCTCCTAAAATAATAAGTAATATGACAATACCAATCACGACAATTTTATTATTCATAAAAATTTACTATACCAAATTTTACACTCTATTGTCCAACAGCATTTTCTACTATTCGAAAAGAATTTTCTTTCATCTTCTCTAACACACTTTTTGCTTCCGCTTCAGGTAACATATATGGCTGGCCGTAGTCCATAATGCGGATAGGCAAATATTCTACGTCAACCAATTTTTTATCATAAAATGTATATTTTCCTACCACGCCGAGCTTTGTTTCTGCACTCCACTCCTGATCAAACACAAAATTTCCATGAGCGTAGGCTATCAACTTGTCCTTGTAAATTTCAACCGGCTGTATCCAATGCGGGTGATTACCAAGTATGAGATCAGCACCGTTATCAATCGCAAGATGTGCTAGATATATTTGTCTCTCACTTGGCATATCCGTATATTCCACCCCCCAATGATACGAAACGATTACTATGTCTGCGTTTTCCTTTGCTTCTTTTGCTTTTATACTAATTTGTGATTCTTCATCCGCACCAATATCATTAAAACTAAGAAAAGCAAACTGCATATCGTTTATTTTGTTATAAAATATTTTATTTTCAACGAAGGCTATGTTTGCATCTGTTAAATGTTTTTCCGTCTCAAGAATCCCCTTTACCCCATAGTTTCCTACATGATTATTGCCAAGCGTTGCTATGTCTACGCCAGAAAACTTCAACCCTTCTACTACTCTCGGATCACCACAAAAGCTCATTCCCTCAACGGTTACTACACAACCCTCAATTAATGGGGCTTCTAAATTTATTACCGTGAGATCGTCAGATTGTAATACGTCAGCAGTTTTTTCAAATGGCCACAAAAAATTATTGCGTTTCACCATACCCTGATTGACGGATCTGGCTGGAATAACGTCACCCGTTGCGATAATGGTTACTACGCGTTCTGGTGGCAATATTTTCACCCATGAATGATCTGAAGAAAAAATACGATCAAGAGTAAGTTGTGGAAGTGTTTCTACTCCCATTACATTGTTGTTCTCAACAATCAACGTAGGATACGATGCTGATCGTAATTTTCTTGAAACGTACGCATACACACCGAAACCAATACAAAGAACCAAAAATAAAAGAAGCGCCTTCCAAACATCCTTTTGTATTACCAACTCCCTCCACCTCCTCCACCTCCACCGCCGCCTGACCCGCCGCCACTGCTAAAGCCTGAATGATATCCTGAAGAAGACTTATAGCTTGCAGATGATGCAAATGACATGGAGTATCCAGCGCGCAAACTATTGGCAAACGCGATGCTTGAAAAGTGGCTCACCCGTGATGAAGACACATACCACTTAGGCTCTGGCACGTTCATATCTTTAAATCGTTTGGCCCAGAGCACTTCTACCCCAAATGCTATTGCATAGGGCAATAACTTTTCAAACATAAATTTTTCTTTCGCCTGAAACGCAAGGTGTTTATCTTGGCTTTTTAAAAAGTTTTTAAGCGCTCTTGCGATCGCCGCCTGTTCTGAACCATACAATGTTTTTCTCGGCATATGCATGCCAAAAATCCATGAGACGATGACAAGTACTGGATTGAAAGTCACTACGGCCAACACGGTTAAAATAACGTATTTCGTACGTATGCTCTGCGGATTGATCGGAAAAAATCCATCAGAAACTAAACTCTTATATATCATGTCGTTTAACTCGGATAAACTGTCATACAATTTGACATCTTTTAATTTCACCCGCTCTTTTATTTTGAAAATCACATCCAATAGGCTCGTCTCGAATGGCTGCAGTAATTCTTGCGGCCATTGACTCGCTTTCTTCAAATCAAAATTATCTTTTGATGTTTCGATAATCCTGAAATATCCGCGTCGGGCAAGATCTATAAGAGATCCATATATATCTTTTATATTGACCGTTTCATCAATAATCGTTCCTGTTTCTGCAGGTGTTAATTCTCTTCCTTTTTTCGTTTTCGGAGGAGAATACCACGCGACTGCTTGTCCAATAATTGGCTTTGGATCTCGACCCCCTGTCCACCATTTCCACACCACAATAAACGGTAATATCACATACCAAAAAATCGCAAAAATAAGCAGTCCCACTACTACTAATTTTCCTTCCTTCGTATCAAAAAATGGAATGATTTCAGTTGGATTAACCTCAGCAACAATTCCTTTCGGAAATCCTACGACAATCGTCATACCTTCATAAGACTCTAATGGTCTTGTCGCAATAAATGTCACGATTGATCCTTTTGCGGACGCGCTACACGACTTTTCTGTCGATCCTACTATCCCCACGAAACAACTCGACTGTATATCTTTTTCTCCTACTTCTTGAGGCAGAGTCAGAGTGGACGTTGCCAACACCGTAGGAACTTGCCACTGCAACCCCACAGTATTCCAGTACAACTCATCATGGCTAGGAAAATACGTAAGTGCTCCCTTTGTGTCGTAGGAAATGACGTATAAATGCTGCCCTGTTATCGTTTGATCGGGATTTCCAATTTTCAACACCACATCATCGTCTGTGTAGCCTGTCGTAAACTCATATGGCGTATTCTTACCATCAGTAACTCGTATATTTTCAAGCGTCAACTTCAACCGTTTGCCTTCCTCATTTGTTTTTACATACGGAAGGTACCGATATATCCCATGACGAGCGACAGAAAAGTTATATACAATATGTTCTGTAAATCCTACTGATCCATCTTTGTGAACAACGACATCTGTTGAATAAGAACTAATTTGTTCAACATCTCCCATTGGTGTCGTAGCTGCAAACACCTGCAAAGGAGACAAAAATCCGCCGATAAAAAGCACAAACGCTATAAGTAAGGATTTCATTTAACGAAGGTATTTGGAAATGTTCACCGTATGTTCATCCAACGTTTTTGCGTAATGCACTTGCCCTGTATCATCATGGATATAGTACATATATTCAGTATTCTTCGGATAAAGAGCTGCCTTGATGGCGGACAAGCCGGGATTACAAATCGGTGCTGGAGGCAAACCCTTGTTTATATATGTATTGTATGGCGAACGCACTGCCTTATCTTCTTCAAAAAGTTCTTTTTTCCACCATGTTTTCTCTTTAGACTGATAGCCTAAAGCATATTGAAGCGTCGCATCAGCTTGTAGTGGCCAATTCGCCTTTCGTCTATTCAATAGTATTCCGGCAATAATTGGCCGATCTTCATCAGTCCTTCCTTCTCGCTCGACAATTGAGGCTAAAATTAATGACTCTTCAAACGTGAGATCATTCTGTTTGGCTTCAGAACGCATGGAGCTAGTAACTTTTTCATTAAATGTATCGGTAAACAACGTTACAATTGCGCCCGCTGTCGCGTCTTTGGGCACCATGTATGTATCAGGAAACATGTACCCTTCTTTGACAACTTTCAATAATTCTGACTCTGGAATTTCCAAATCTTTGGCTACTTTTGCAGCTACCTCTTCTACTCGCCAACCTTCAAGTGTTGTAATCCATTGATCTGCTGTGCCATGTGTGAGTGTTTGTGCGATAGTTCTTGAGTCCATCGCGCGTTGCAACCTATATTCTCCCGCCTGTAAATTGGTCTCAAGTCCTAACATCTTTACGACGACAAAAAACGCTGTTGCACTTCGTATGAGATTTTGTGAAGACAAATTTGCCGCAATGACGCGTACGCCATCACCGGATTGTACAGAAAATGCAGTTGGCGTGATATCCAAAGGATCGACAGCTCGCATTCCGTCATACCACCACATCGTACTTACTATAAGTATAATCGCAGCTACGAATATAAAAATACCAGCGCGCAATCCTATGGTGTTATTTGACTTCATGAGCGAGTGCCCGACGATATTTTTTGGCCGCCGGATCAAAAAAATATATGCGCCCACAACTACAATCTACTTGCACAAGCCCTGTGCCATTTTTTTCTGGCAACTCTTTTCCACACCCTACACATTTTCCTTGCGAAAGTAACCACGCTTGCACCGGTGCTAAAACATTTTTAAACATATATTATTATTCGACTGTATATATAGGCATCACTTTCAACGTCTCGACAGCTTCTTTAAGCTGATATTTATCAGAACTATATAATGTAGCAAGTATATCACCTTTGTCTACTTTTTCCTCAAGTTTGCGATTGAGAAACATTCCCGCCCTCTTATCCACAGGGCATCCAAGCACTTTACAAATTACTGATATTTCACGATTGTTCATCGAACTAATCATGCCTTTTTTCATAGATTTAATTTCATACTGTTCTTTTGCTGGCAATAGTTTGCTGCTTACGACATCAGGGTGCCCCCCCTGCGCTTTAATAATTTCTCGCATCTTAGAGAGTGCTTTCCCCGACGAGAGAAGTTCTTTTGCTACGATTTCTCCATCAATGTTTCTTTTGCCTTTCTTATCGCTATAGCAAAGGGTCAACAACTTTCCAGCAAGTCTTAATGCTTTGGCTTCCAGCGCTAAGGGTCTCTCGGGCGCCTGCTCTAATACCTGAAACACATCTCGGGCTTCCAGAACCGGCCCTATTCCACGACCTGCATTTTGACGCGCTTCATTTATATCAAAAATCATTTTTACTTTAAATTTTTTAGCCAACAATTCAAACTTCTTAGCAATCATCTCTGCATCTTTAAAATGCTGTATCTTCATAGTGGGACCGACGGGTAAATCTATGATGATATGATTAGCTCCCGATGCCACTTTTTTTGCCATGACAGAGACAATGATTTTATCGTACGATTCAAAGGCCAATGGTCTTTCAACTTGAATGAGGATATCGTCTGCAGGTGCTAACCCCATATGTCCACCCCATACGATACAGCCACCCACTTTTCGGACAATATGTTGAATTTGCGGAATCGTGAATGTGACGGGTGAGACAACCTCCATAGTGTCCGCTGTACCCGACGGCGATGTGATAGCGCGTGACGAAGTTTTTGGGATAGTAAACCCAGCAGCTGCGATGATCGGCACAATAATCATCGTGGTTCTCGTCCCTGCTACCCCACCTGCTGAATGTTTATCTGCAACTATCCCTTTAAATTTAAGTTGCGGCCCTGTCTCAATCATCGCTTTCGTGAGAAAATATAATTCTTCATCAGAAAATCCTTCTACAAACCCTGCTGCGGCAAAATATGTCGTAAGTACCGGACTTAATTTTTCTCTGGCTATTTCATCCATGATGGAAAACACCTCATCATATTTAAGTCGTTTCCCGACCAACTTTCTTTTGATGGCGTCTATAGCAAATTGTTGATTGTGTTTTTTCATATTCGTACTAACCTCGCCTTCACGTTTAATCTATATAAATAAGTGCCAGGAGGCACACAGGTAACGACAGTTATGTAACTGTCGTCGAAATGTTGTTCAAGAGGAGAAAGATCAGTCGGATCTACCACGACCTTATCATACACACGATATGTGTACGTTACTCCATCATAAAGAATGGTGATGTCATCACCAATTTTTATCGTCGGCAGTGTCGCAAAAATGGACTTGTATTCTTTCGTTCCCTTAAAAAATTGTGGCAGTGTAGAGTGACCAAAAATAACCGCATTTCCATACTCTCCAGGAAGCGACGTGCCGCCATAATGCACTAAACTTTTTGCTAAATCATCGCCCGCTATGGTCACCGTCGCATCGGTAAGACCGAGCTTTGAGATAGACAACGTATAGCTATTTACCGGTGTAACAATTTTTTTCTGCGGCTTTGTAGGAAACCATGCGTTTGCATTGGTAAAGTCTGATGAACCTACGGCGTATACAACAGGATTTATAGGTTTCCCTTTTCCCACAGCTTCTGCCAAAGGACTCACTGTTTTAGCAAACATAGCTTGATCAATCAACAAAAATGAAAGAATTGGCCACACGGTCCAGACGATAAGTACCATCCCAATTCCCATGAAAATGAAAGACAAAAAAACAGGTTTTTTCATCTTTCTTTTGGGTACTGATTTGATAAAACGATACGGAGCCATACCTTAGTCTACTATACAACGAAACGGTAGCTAGTTGCCACCTAAAAAGAAGCTTACTGTACTGCCAGAGAAATAATTATGTTTGCTTTATTTATCGGTAATCTTTTATTCGTTGGGGAAAGAACAAATCGAAATTCAGCACCCGCGACACCTACAAGACCCTTAAAGTGAGAAAGAGCATCTGTGACCGATGTTCCTTTAATATCTGCACGTAAGTTTTCTGTATTTATGATAGGAAGTGCTGTAGCAGTGACGGTCGCTGCCACAGTAATTTTTCCATCCTTTTTCACCTGTGCGGCGCCCACTGATACATCGAGTTTACCATCTGTAAATGAGTATCCGCTGGGAAGTTTTGGAGTAATAAGCGAGAGAAGAAGCGATTTTATATCTTCATCTCGTAACACAATGCCACTTACCGCGGCTGTCACATTTCCTGACAATTCTTTGGCTTCTTGATCGAGCTCTTTATCAAAAATTTTCTCCGTTACTTTCGTGGTAATCGTTTGCTCTATCAATCTATTACCTCCGACTTCGGTAAGTAACTGAGCTTTTGCTTTCGTGATAATTTCATCCGTTAACGTCTTTAGTACCCCGTCATAATCAGCGCGTGATACCACCGTCACTTCACGACTAACGCCTCCTTTTAGTGCCACATCATTTCTTGCCAAAAGACTTGAAGAACTTATGTCTTTCACCACAAACTCTGATGATGCAGCCACATTGCCTTCAACGCCTATATCAATTGCTGTTATTGTCCCATCCTTCTTACCGAACGTAATCGAACCAATGGATTCACTGGCTGACGCAATGTTTATCTCTTCATCGAGACTAAATGAAACACCTTTTGCGGTAAGTACCGTACCTTTTTTTAACGTCCGTTCACTAGTGATTTTATTATAAAATGTCACCGTACCTTTTGCAGGATCTCCCACACTTTTCTTACCGGTCACAGGAACTGTTTTTTGCGCGGACAATGAAAGGTTTTGCGTCATTCCGGGTATAGTTTTTGTGGCACTGTCGACAATGGTGGCGCTCGAATCAACGATAAGAGTAGCCGTCTCAGACAATGACGCGGGCAACACATACACAGTGACAGATGCTCGTGGCACAAAATAATACAAAAGCCCTATCAACAATGCTATAGCTATAAAACCTACTACTGGAAACAGTGTTCTATGAGATCCTCCCAGAGAGAAGAAGCGGGGAAGCTTGACTGCTCTGATCGAAATCAACTTTGGTAGCGAAAAAGTAAACTTTTTCCGTTTGGGTTCTGCTTCATGCGGATTTACCACATCTTCACTGCCAAATCCTAGTGTTTGAGCATCTACCAATTGCACATTCTCTACATCTTCATCCTCCTCAGAAGATACATGCATCGGTTGCTCTGTAGTGCTACCAGACTCTTCCGCTTCCGTTGTTTTATCGTCTTCTTCGCGCTGTTTTTCAACCCCGATAGTAGATGTTGCATCTTCTATCACAAACGCATCTTTCTCATCTCGGGTAGGCTGCGCTACTACTGTAGAACCTTGACCATCCGCTGTGAGTGTGGCATCTTCACCAATTGATGCCGTCAGCTCAAAAGATCCTGCCAATGATACCGCACGTAATATATCTTCATGCGCAATAACTTCAATTTTTGGAAAATGCAAAAAGTTGGCTTTTGATGGCCATTGATGCTTCAAAAATGATCCACGAACACGTTCCAATGTCTGCTCATCAGCCCCATACAGTAATATACGCGATGGCAACACATCATTGTCGGGCGCGTCAGAAAAAAACTCTTCAAGAGTTGTGGCAGCTGATTCATTCACCGCACGCGATTGTTCACGCACACAGATGCCTACCCGATACAGCGATACCGTAAGAATATCTTTCGTACAATGGACCAATATAACGCTTGCCGGCACTCCCTCTTCTTTTTTCAGAGAAAATGCTATGGCTTGAGTAAGCGGCACGAATCCTACAGCGGTAAGTTCAAGTGTGCTCGTAAGTTTTTTCAAATGCGTACGAATCTCGGCTATGATATTCCCTTCAGGAGTCAAATATGTGGCGGGCATACCAAAGACCGTTTTTGTGATAGGAATTGTTGTGTGTGCTTTGTCCTCTGCAGCAGACAGTAACTGATCGACGACGCTTATTCGTGCATCCCACGTATCTTCTTGTAATACGCCGTGAGCAACGCCTGCTATTTGTAACTCATTATTTGTTCCCAGCGACCAAGAAGCGACAGAAGCACCATCGCGTTCAACGATCAACGAAAAATAATACTCAACAGCATTTTTTGTTTTCCCTAAAAGGCGTGTAAATGATTCTGGAAATTTCATGAGGTTATGTCAGGGCAGCATACACTCTGCGAATACCCGCTCCCGCAGACTCTTCTTTCTTTATTGTAAAGTGACCCAACGCCCCTGTAAAGCTCACGTGTGGTCCACCGCAAAATTCCGCAGAAAAATAATCATCTTGTGAACCGACGATGTATACACTGACGACCTCCGGATATTTATGACCAAATTCCATTTGTGCTCCGATTTTTTCTGCAATCTCACGAGACATTTCTACACGAGAAACAGATAAATTTTCCTTAATTTTTTCATTCACAAGTACTTCGATCTTTCGTAATTCTTCATCTGTAAGTTTTCGAAAAAAATTAAAATCTATCCTAAGTCTTTCTGCTGTAATATTACTTCCGCGTTGCTTAATCGTCGGATCGACAATCTTTTGTATAGCTGCCAAAAATAAATGATGAGCTGTATGAAGCTTAGTTGTTTGTTCACTCTGGTCAGCTAACCCACCTTTAAACATGCCTTTAGATGCGCTGCGTGATAATTCCTTATGCTTTTCAAACTCCTGTTTAAACTCTTCTTTATCTATTGTTTGATTTTTTTGCGCCGCGAGTTCATGAGTGATTTCTAATGGAAATCCGTATGTTTGATATAAATCAAATGCTTTCTTTCCTGTTATTAAATCTAATTTTTCAAATTCACGAAGTCCTTTGTCCAATGAAATAACAAATCGTTCCAACTCATCTGTAATGATACGGTCTACCACATCTCTGTGATTGGCTCTATCAAAATATACACCATCATACGTAGTTAACACACTCTCACAAATAGCATGAAAACCAGGAATTGGGGTGAGACCACTACGCAACACATGCATTTTTACAGCAGCTCTACGCAATAATCTACGCAACACATACCCTCGTTCTTTATTTGATGGAACAACTCCGTCAGCAATTAAAAAAGTTGCAGCTTTTAAATGATCAGCAATTATTCTAATAGGTCCTCTTTGAATTTCATTAGAATATTTTGCACCATTTGAATATTCTTCTATTGTCTTGATTATTTCTGTAAATAAATCAGTCTGAAAAACATCAGGACTATTAATCGCAGCAGCTGCCATTCGCTCAAGACCACCACCAAAATCCACATTTTTTTGTACTAATTCTTGAAGCGATCCATCTTTTTCCTTTTTATATTGCATGAACACGGAATTTGCTATTTCCATAAATCGTCCACAATCACAATTTGGATGACACATCTCATTTTTATATGGCGATTTTTCATGAAGCCCTAACTGCGCACCAAAATCAAAAAATACTTCGCTATCTGGTCCTCCCAGTTCTCCTGCGGGCATTTTTTCTGGTTCTCCAGATCTCGACCACCAGTTCTTTTTTACACCATAAAAAAATATATGATCATCTGCCACACCTAGACTTTTCCAAATACGCGCTGACTCTTCATCTTTCGGTACCGATTCGTTTCCTTCAAATACAGTAACAAATAATTGTTTGGGATCTAATCCAAGCTCACTAGTCAGAAATTCAAAAATCCATGGCAACTGCTCTTTCTTAAAATAATCACCAAGCGACCAGTTGCCAAGCATTTCAAAAAATGTGGTATGCCGATTATCCCCAACCTCATCGATATCTTGAGCACGAAACGCTTTCTGACTATTGACCAATCGCTTCCCCGACGGATGCGATTGACCCAAAAGGTATGGGATAAGCGGCTGCATACCGGAACTGGTAAATAGTGTCGTTGGATCATTTTCTGGCACAAGAGGGGCCGAGGGAATTTCTGTATGCCCTCGCTTTTTATAAAATTCAAGAAATTTTCGTCGAATGTCATTTGTCGTCATAGCCTCATGATTATAGCACTAGTAATTCCTGCATATCCGTATTACTATAATTATAGTTGATAATTTTCAAATGAAAACGAAACGCCGTACAGCAAAAAAGTCTACAAAAAAAATATCTTCCAAAGTAATACTCCTTTTTATTCTTTTCTTGGGCGTTGTCATAAGCGTCCTTGCTATCACACGATCTGATCAGTCTACTTTTGAACTTCGAAAACGGGCTGATGAAATTACTCCCACAGAAACACCCACTGGCACCCTGACGCCCACACTCACACCGACACCCACCCCCTCAAACGTGATACCAACGTGTCTTGGTCTCTCGGTAAGTCCACTGTCAGGAAAAACACCGCTTGAATTAACACTTTCCTGTTCGGGAGTCGATGGCAATAATGATATCAATGCGGCAGAATTTGACTTGGGTGACAATCAGAAACGGACAGTTGAGAAAAGTGTCGGCCAATACGGCACGATTATCACCAAAGTTCGATACGACAAAACAGGCTCATACGTCGTCACGTGTAGAGTGCGGGATAACAACAACGCATGGTCTTCCATTCCATCTAGTTGCACCAACACAGTCAAAGTCATGACTGTTGAAACCGTTGTCGCGACGCCAAAACCCAGACCAACGCCTATATATGAAGAGCCAACGCCAACAACAATTATCACAGAAACGCTCCTACCTACAGGTAGTATGACTCCGATTCTTACTCCGACTCCTATGCCGACAACATCAAACATCAGCAACGAAACGCTTTATATGATTGGGAAAATTGTACTTATAAGTATCATCACTATACTCGTTGGGTTGCTTCTTAAAAAACTCATCGACGGAAACGAATAGTATGAACGCTATTTTTTACGCACTTATTTCCTACATCGGATGGGGAGCTGGTGACATTTTCGGCACAGTTGCCGCTCGAAGAATAGGCGGATACAAAACCACATTTTGGATCATGCTGGCTGCCGCCATTCTATTTGCACCACTGACGATTATCTACTATAACTCGCTTATTAGTACACCCTTACCAGTGATTGTCCTCGCAACTCTGATGGGATTTTTCTACCAATCCGGAAATTTTGCCGTCAACGAAGCGCTCAGGCGCACCGATGCCTCTATAGCACTTACGGTAATGGGTTCATTTGGAGCGTTCATCGTGCTTTTTTCTACAATTTTTCTTCGTGAGTCATTACCACTTATTCATGCAGGAATAATTATCCTTATTTTTATCGGCGTATTTTTATGTACTTATCAACCCAAATCATCCATCAAAACATTCGATATAAAAGGTGTTTGGTTCGCATTGTATGCGGCAATTAGTTTTGGCATATTTTTCACCGCGGTCAAAATATTTTCGTCAACACTTAGTTGGTTTTGGCCAATATATCTCTCATTTCTTTGGCTTCCTTTAATATATCTATATTTACAAAGTATTAACATCAAACCATCAGTAAATGATATTAAACTTTCTTTTGTTCCGCTTATTTTTAACCTTCTGCTTTTGAGAGGTGCTGATTTTACGTTTAATATTGGCTTACAGCTTGGTTTAGCTTCTATCGTTGCGCCAATTGCAAGCGCTTCTCCTACACTCTCGGTCATCCTTGCCTTCATCGTTTTCCATGAAAAACCGTCCGGAAGACAACTCTTTGGCATAGCACTTGCATTAATCGGCATCGTTTTGCTAGAATTTGCGGGGAATTAATACGTATGGATAAAAACACGATGATTCTTGTTATAGTCTCCTGTGAAGATTCTGCACAGGCCGAAAGAATCGGTCGTGAACTTCTAAAGATTAAACTTGCCGCATGTATTCAGATTATCCCTCAAATATCATCTTTTTATCTCTGGCCGCCACAAAAACAGCATATAAATATGGCAGAAGAAAGCATACTTCTTATCAAATCACTAGAAAACAAATGGCCGCAACTGGAAAAAGAAATACAAAAGCTTCACACATACGAAAATCCTGAAATCATCGCCCTTCCAATAACCCACGTCAGCCCAAACTATCTTAACTGGCTTCAAAAAGAACTCTCGTAATATCTGTTCTTCAAAAAGTACGTGTCATACTCTAGCGTATTACAGATTTCATGTTATCATGTTTTAAAACATGATAACATGAAGAATAATAGTCAACATAGTAATCACATACTCTTCCAATTATAATTATCCTCATGCCATGGTATATTTATGCGCTTACAAGCGCTCTATTTTTTACAGCACAAGATTTGCTGATGCGGATTCTTGCAATAAAAACTGATAACCCTAGAATATTTTCTGTCGTATTTAATTTATGGGGAGCATTTTTTGCAATTGTTGCATTTATTATTCAAGGCGGTTCATTTTCCGAACTTTCAAATCTTACCCCCTTAAACATCTGCTTTATCATCTCTACCGTGATTCTCTACGGAATATATGAACGATATAATTTTGTGGCACGTAAAGGCATCAATGCATCATCACTTTCTATAATTTACAAATTAAGTTTAGTTATTGGGGTTATTGGTTCAATATTATTTTTTCATGAATCAATAACTATAAAAAAATTATCGGGGCTACTTGTATCATAAGCGCCTCGCTTCTCCTTCTTTACAAAAATATTCATATTAAACGATCTCATTCTTTAATGGTCGCTCTTCTTTGTGCAATCGTTCTGGGTATTGCTTGGATACTCGACAAACCAGCATCTGCATTTATAGATGCTTCTCTTTATAGTTTTTTTCTGTGGTTAGGTGGCATAATTATTGTCATATTTCCAGCTGTGCAATATAAACAATTGAAAAACGAATTCCAAGTTGGAGGATGGAAGGTAGCGCTTGCTGCACTATTAAATGTCTCTGGTTATATATTATTTATCAAAGCCATAACGATGACTGACGCCTCGCGCGTAGTAGTAGTCGACTCTCTCACGGGCATATTTGTCGTGCTTGGGGGAATTATAATACTCAAAGAGTATGACCACATATGGCGAAAAATTATCGCTGCAATTATCGCCTTTGTGGGAGTATACTTATTACGATAATACTATGCAACAAAACGCTCTCATTCTTCACGCATGGTTAAGTAGCACGAACGATCATTGGTACACGTGGCTTAAAACGGAATTAGAAAAGAAAGGATGCACAGTCTATCTTCCTGAAATCCCGACGATGAATTCTCAAGCTCCCAATCTTCAAACACAGATGGATTTTATCGAAAAAAGTATCCCACTCGAAAAAGACTTCTTAATATTTGGTCACAGTCTTGGTTGCTTGCTTGCATTACGACTTGCGGAAAAACACGCATGTTCAAAAATGATTCTTGTGGCCGGATGGGATTTTAATGATTTAACAAAAGAGCACCAATCATTCTGGAAAACTCCCATCAATCACACAATAATCAAACAACATGTTAAACAATCAATCTGCATATCATCCGATGCAGATTTTTTTGTGAGTAGATTTCAATCAGAAGAAATGACCAAACGATTAAACGGAACATATATCCAAATTAAAGGCGCTGGCCACTTTACCACCGATGCCGGAATCACAAAAATTCCAGAGCTACTGCCGTTTTTCTCCTCATAATCTTCATCGACCTTTTATCAGAGGAATGGCAAACATTTGTGCAGATCGTTGCAAAAAATTCTGGCGCAATGCCACAGACGAAGTCGAACCTACAATTGCTTCATCCATTGCATCCAATAACGTTACCAATATCGCTGATGGATCCGATCCTTCGGCCTTTCGTTTTTCTTCAAATTCTTTCCAGAACGTCGTTGTGACGTCATAGGCATTGTCACAGGCAAATCCCCGTCGTATTCGCTTCTCACTATACGAAACTGGTACATGATCATACTCAAACTTTCTACCTTCAGGCACCTTCTCCCAGCCATAGGTTAGCTGATTATATAATCTTTTATCCACACACTGTTTTGCCGATGATTTTATCAATCCAAACAAAAAATTATTTCTTCCATCTCCTTTTGCATTTATTTCCGCTCCCCGTTTTTGAATATTTTCTTCCGGTCGGTCACATCCATTTGGCCACGCCAAACGATAGGCAATGCGACTCCAATCAAGTACACCTATGGGTGGCTCTAGCAAACGCCATATTTGTGGCGTCATAAAACGCCCGCTTCCGTGCCGAACTCCTCCGTATTTTGTTTCTGTTTTATTGCTCATAATACCTTTCAAATCTATATTCCAACTTACTTTCCTCCCATTGCCCGATACTGTGAGTCCATTTGATCATTTTGCAAACAACTAAATTATTTTTGTAAAGAAAAATGGTTTTCTTCTTCGTGGATTATTTTGGCCAATCGCCTTCATCATACAATGAAGTCTGGTATATACTCGCTGCTCATTATCCGCGTTCACCCCCAACGCCGCTCGGACATCATTGTCCTTAAAATATCTTGTAACATAGCCAAGAATTTGAGAACTATCAGTTGAAGAATATTTTGATATCATTTTTTGAATTCGACAGTCTTTTGGTTCAAAATACACATCCTCACCAACAGCTTCTTGAACTCGCACTAATACTATTTGTGCAAACGATATTGCCCGCTTTCTATCATTTTCTTGATTCGTCATAATTACCGCTACTTTACAAGTTAATCCTCATATTGTATACTTGACGTCGATATAGTCCGACAGAAGCGACAATATGGAATCAAACACATCACTGGAAGAGCATCTCATATCTTTTGGACTCTCCAAACAAGAAGCCAATCTTTATTTAGCCCTTTCTGGTAAACCCGCACTCACTGCACTTGAATTATCACGTCTTTTGAGAGTTCCTCGAACATCGGTATACGACAATCTCACAAATCTGATCGAACAAGGTCTCATAGAGCGTATTATCAAATACAAAAGCCAACAATTTCGTGCATACCCCATCGAAACACTCCAAAGTATTGTAGATACCCAACAATCCAATCTCACCGTCCTCTCCAATTCACTGACGTATCTTAAAACTCATATCCACGAAGCATCATTGGCTACATCAACTGCTACACAAGTACGCTACTATCACGGCACGACAGGAATTCGACAAATGATGTGGAATGCATTGTCAGCCGAAAAAGAAAATATCGGTTATTCAATAATGGGACGCAAAGAAATCGTAGGATCAGCATTTCTCAAACGGTTTTTAGAAGAATTTTCTCAAAGAAATCTACGAGACAGGGTGCTTATCAATCCGACTAAACATACATTACAATACATTACGGATGGAAATTTATCTATTGGAGGTAAGCTCGCAAATTTTGAACATATACGCGCGCTTAGTGAAACTCAACTACGCATCACCGGTGACACCACAATCTATAATAATATATTTGCCGTTATGTACTGGCAACAAAAAGAAATTGTCGGCGTGGAAATCGAAAATCCGGAGTTAGTTGCCATGCAAAAATCTATATTTGAAAATCTTTGGACACTCGCAAAACCATTAAAAATAAAGTAACATCAGAATATACATTGAAGGAGGCGGTATGAATATAAAAATTTCGGAATTGAAAGATTTGGGACTCAAAGCACTGGAAAAATACGGCTACACCGATGATGAAGCAAACATTATCTTGGAAATCCTGCTGTACGCACAACTTCGCGGAAACAATCAAGGCATCATCAAACTTATCGGCAAGGGTATTCCAAAAAGTCCTGACGCAGGTAAAAATGTTGTAACGAAAGACACCAAGCTATCAGCGATGATCGATGGCAATAAAAACATGGGTATGATTGCGATGAAACTAGCGACAGAAATGGCTATCGCCAAAGCCCATGAACATGGATTTGGTATCGTTGGCACATACAACACGTACTCTTCTACAGGAGCACTTGGGTACTATGCCGCAGCCATCGCCAAACAAGGTCTCATCGGCTTTGCATTTGCAGGTTCTCCACCAACGGTAGCTCCCCACGGATCATATGAAGCACTCTACGGCACAAATCCTCTCGCAATCGGTATGCCGGCAGATCCTGAACCAGTCGTACTAGACATGGCAACTGCCGCTATGGCCTACTATGGACTGATCGAAGCAAAAACAGCAGGTAAGTCTATCCCAGAAGGACTCGCCTACGACAAAGATGGCAATCCGACGATAGATCCATCTGCCGCTATGGATGGTGCAATCAAAAGTTTTGGTGGATACAAAGGATCAGGATTAGGCTTTATGGTAACTGCGTTTACCGGCCCACTCGTGGGGGCAGCGTTTGCGGGAATCGGACCGCGCGGTGACTGGGGTAATCTTGTCATGGCAATCGATCCGGAGCTATTAGTCGACCGGAATGATTTTAAAAAAAATGTAACAGAACTGACCATGCGGACCAAAGCGACGAAGACACTACAAGGGGTCACTGAAGTATTACTTCCCAGTGAACGGGGGAACAGACTCACTAAGGATCGTCTCGCGTCAGGCGAAATTGAAATCGAGGATAATCTCTACAATGAACTGAAAAAAATCTCTACGAGTTAACTATGAATTTTCGACCGTTAACTATAGCTGATATAGAGAGCGTTATGACTTTAGAACAATCGCTGCCAGATTCACTTTCGTGGAAATCTGCAACTGTAGATGAACAACTGCCTATTATAGAGAACGGCAATGAATACGGCGTATTTGAAAATACTATTCTTATCGGTAAAGTTGGATTTGAAAAATCAGAAACAAACACGTGGCATGTTGATGGATTAATTATTGCTAACAAATTTCGTGGAAAACAATATGGATCTCAACTGTTTACGTATGCACTCGAACAATGTATCAACAAAGAACATCCTACAACCCTAGAATTATTTGTTTATCCTAAAAACTCTTCTGCGATTTCTTTATACCTTAAAAACGGCTTTGTCATCAAGGAATGGATAAACAATAAATACGGCGAAGGTAAACACCGCTTAAAACTCATAAAACAACTCTGACAAACACCACCGTTCACGTTAGATACCAAAATTAACTCAATGTAATAGATATAATTATTTATATTTCATGCTATCATGTTTTAAAACATGATAGCAAAGAAAACAATAATCACCCCCATACAATGAACATAAATTCTAAAACGCTTTTTGACTTACCATCTTTGCTTCTCGATGCCTTTGATGCCAACTACTTCGAGCCACATGTTTTGGGAGAATAATATCAGAAAGAGCAAGCTCAATTTTTTGTATAAATCCTTTCAATTCTTCGCTTCTCAAGATCGATTCAATAATCGATCGATACCCACCTCGCCCAACTTGCATAGATAGGCTTACCTTGCTTACCGTAGTAGAACTCACTTTCAACCATTTTGAAATCGTTCGTTGGTCATATTTTATAAACAGAAGAAATGCTATAGATAACCGTTTTGCAATCATCAATCGTTCCGTAGGAGAGAGAAGATCATCCAAAAGTCGGTTCACCGTATCATGCGACTTAGCCGCTGCTATGCTCTCCATGAGCACCTCATACACACGATTTTCAATTTCTTTTTTCAATGGAATTCTCGATACTTGAGTCATATTCCTTTTATGTTATCATGTTTTAAAACATGATAACATAACTCATTAATATATTTAATAATAAATATAAGGGTCTAGACTAGATAGTTATCTTTGAGGTCTTACGGTAAGTTCTTTAGGATATGCGCTTCTCGTACCAATTCGTAATCCTCGCCGCGCTAAAATCTTTTGTTCAATAAGGTTTCGTTTCTCTTGAGACAAAAAGCTATAAGCCATAATATCATTTACTTTATTAAGAAATGATCCTAAAGGACTATGAAGTCGTGCTGCATAGAATGCGGCTGCGATTTGTTCAGGTGTTGCATTTGCCATATAACAACCTTATGGTATCACAATTATAAAAACAGTCAACTTACGCTTTTTTTGGAAGATTCTTGAAGATCTTTTTTCGAAGGTTTGCTGTAGTCTCTACACCTTGTTTTTGTAATTCTTCTATGTGGGCGAGGGCTTGATCCACATGCTCGACGGTCGCTTGTGTCACTTCTTCCTTTTTCTCTTCCAGCGTATCAATCATTTCGTCTTTCAGTTCTCTGCCATGTTGCACCAATTCTTTTCCTTTTTCTTGCAATTCATCGAGTCTATCCTCTAAATCATCAAGGACACTTTTGCCGCGCGTTTTAAGTTGCGCACTAAGTTTTTTCCCATCTTTAGTTCCCAAAAAGAAAATGATAAGCGCTCCAATAAGCCCGCCCAAAAAAAATCCAAACATAAATTTATTATCCTGATGTTGTTGATCGCTCATACCTCTTCGTCCTTTCGAAACGTTTTAAACACTGATAACGCGGCTTTTATGCCGCTTACAATTCCTGCCATCCCTGACACTGACTCTCCCACAGTTGATGTCACTTTTTTTGCATCATCAAGCATGCTATTTCCTTTTACTAATGATAATTTGATTTCTTTAAGAATGAGAAACACCTGAACGCCGAGAATAACAAGAAGAATCGTGAGGACTATACTTATTGCAATGATGGTTAACTGTACTGGATCCATGGGCAGGAATAAAAAGAACTTATTTTAAGTATACGCTACTTACGACAATTTACAATGGATCAGTTACTGTTGAAGCCCAACTTCACGAACAACTGTGGTGATTTTTCCAAACCGACTCGTTGCGATAATTTGAATTTTATTCACTCCGATTTCGATCGCAATTTGCTCAAAAAATCGTCCATCGTCCCGCACCACTGTCGACACACCGTTTATAGTTACGGTGGCGTCAGGATCTGTTTTTCCTTCCACAGTAATTCGTTTTTGCGTGACTATAGATTGATCGAGAGGCGCATCTATACTAAGTCTTGGATTTGCATTGATTCGTTTATACTGAAACCCAAGATATGAAAAAAACAAAAGAAGAAGTAAAGCAATGATGATGGTCAAAAATCGTGCGGGAGTAAGACGAAAAAATGGGGTATTTAATGGATCAGTCACCCCAAGAGGCAATAAACTTGATTTTGGAGTCTCTGTAGTTTGTCGTCGAAAAAATGCCATCGTTTCCTCGATCGGAAGCTCTAAAAACTCTGCATAATTTCGGACAAACCCCTTCGCATACGAAAGCGACGGAAGTACAGAAAATTCGTCATGCTCTATTGCGATGATAAATCGCTCACGAATTTTTATCGCACTCTCAACTTTCGCAGGAGTAAGTCCTTTTTTCTCCCGTGCTTCTTGTAACATTGCGCCAACGGTTTTCATAAGAAAAAACATCACGCAGCGGCTTCTTCTTGTTGGCGTGCTTCCATCGCATAGAAATCATCAGGGTTTTTGATCACCACGTCTCTCGGCTTTGCTCCCTCGCCAGGACCGATAATACCAGATTCTTCAAGCTGATCGATGATGCGAGCAGCCCTTGCATATCCTACTGATAACCTTCTTTGTAAAAGAGACGCCGATGCTTTATCGTGCTGACACACGAGGCGTAATGCATCATCAAACAGTGCATCTCTCCCGTCTCCACCACCAGCACCACCCTTTTTCATCGCAGTCAACGGTTGACTGGTAACTTCTTCTGTGTACTGCACAGCAACTTGTTTATCTTTAAAAAATTGCACAATCTTATTTACTTCCTTTTCTGAAACAAATGTCCCCTGAATACGCATTGGTTTTGATTGATCAGGCGGCACATATAACATATCGCCTCTTCCTAATAATTTTTCCGCTCCAGGTGTATCCAAAACGACTCGTGAATCTATCATAGACGACACATTAAATGCTAATCGACTTGGGATATTTGCTTTGATAAGTCCTGTGATGACATCAACACTTGGTCTTTGTGTAGCAAGGACCAAATGAATTCCTGTGGCTCTGGCCATCTGAGCCAGTCGGCAAATCGTATCTTCTACCTCAACGGGCGCGTACGCCATAAGCTCAGCCAACTCGTCGATAAGAATAACGATAAACGGCAACGCCTGAAATCCAGATAATTCGTTAAAACTATCGATGTTTCGTACTCCCACTTCAGCAAATTGCTTATATCGCCTCTCCATCTCCTGTGTCGACCAGCGAAGCGCTGATAATATTTTGTCTTTCTCAGTTATTACTGGCGTTAATAAATGGGGTATTCCGTTATATCCCACGAGTTCCACTCGCTTTGGATCTACAAGTATCAAACGTACTTCTTGTGGCGTAGCACGAAAAAGCAAACTACAAATCCAAGAATTGAGAAGTACTGATTTACCAGATCCTGTTGTGCCAGCTACAAGTACATGGGGCATCTTTGCGATATCTGCTACGAGTGGATTGCCAGATACGTCAAGCCCCAACGAGACGGTAAGTCTGCTTTTGGCTTTTTGCATTGAGTCAGACTCCAACATTTTCTTGAGGGTCACAAATTCAAGGCCTCTATTGGGTAGTTCTATCCCCACCATATCCTTACCTGGAATCGGCGCTTCTATACGGACTTGTCCCGTGGGAGCAGCAAGTGCTAACGCTAAATCGTTGGTAAGCGACGAAATTTTAGAAACCTTCGTTCCTAATGCAATTTTTAATGCATACTGCGTCACCGCAGGGCCAGGGTTTACCTCCACAACTTGCGCTTGTATGCCAAAGCTCCCTAAAGTTTTTTCAATAATATCGACATTACCATGCACATTCCCACGATCAGCTTTTTCTCCTGGACCATCGGAAAGAAGCGATAATGGCGGATATTCCCATAACTTCATATCTTGTCCTGTATATGCTTGATTAATGGTAAAGCCTGATGAAGATTTAGTATTCGCGGATGAAATCCCAGTATTTGATTTCGCTACTCCTGTAGAATTTAGGACTGGGGGCTTTACCATAGGCTTTGTATCTTGATCATCTCGAATTTTAAGTGGCAACTTTTCTTGGGGAAACATGAGCTCTTTGCGCTTAGATTCCGTTCCCTTAGCTTTCCTTCCAATCCAATCAAGTATTCCCTGCACCCCATCAAGTATAAAATTCATAACAGTATCTAACGACGCATTTAGTATCACTATCACACCAATAAGTACGACGCCCAAAAATAACAATGTACCACCTTCGGGAGAGATCGCTACAGCCACTGTATTCCAAAATGCCTGTCCTAAATCACCAGCTTGAGTAAGACCCGAGAATCCAACAAGAAGCATTGCTGCTCCCATAGGAACATTTTGCTTGGCTAAATCTGACTTAATTTTAAAAAATAATGTCGAAAGGGAAAGTAAAAATATAGGAATGAGAAACATGATCCACCCAAAATGTCGAAGAAGCGCCTCACGAAGTGGTGAGAGTATGCCACCATCCAAAAAAAATGACAAACTAATAATTCCTGCAAATAACCATAACCAAATAGCTGCTACCGTGTAAACGGTCTGTTTTTTTAACTTCATTTTCATACCCGTATGGTGATGATATTTTCGTTTTGATTTTAATTTAAATTTCATACGCCTCCCCTCTTATTATCCTATAGTATAGTATTCCACAATGCAACTTTTTAGTCTTATATCTCTTGTATCACAGAAACAGTAAGCGGACTCCTCCCTGTTTCTTTAAGAAGAAATGTTGCCAGTCGTTCTTCAACAATCTTACGAAGTTGTTGCCAATCCACTCGTTTCACATGACTTCGTCTTACCGCTTCCGCTATTATTTGAGTCGCTTTTGAAAGAAGCACCCCTGACTGCCTTACGTATACAAACCCTCTGGTAACAAGCTGCGGTTTCCCAGCTAATACGCCACTTCCCTTATCAACGGGTATCACAACGACGACGATTCCCTCATGTGCAATAACTTGTCTATCTTTTAATACTATCTCCCCTACATCTCCTATCCCTAATCCATCAATCATCACTTCTTGTAATTGTATCGTTTCTACCACGCGTGGTCTTTGCCCTTCTTTAAACTCGAGGATTTGTCCAATCTCAGGGATAAGGACATCTTTTTTTTCAAACCCAATATCTTCAGCCAATCGACGATATTGCATCACGTGTTTATACGTGCCTCCTATAGGCATGACATACTGCGGGCCTAAGGCGGAAAGAAGAAGCATCATGTCCCCACTACTGCCATGTCCTGATACATGCAAATCTTCCATGATGTCGCTATACGACACACGACTCCCGTGCCGATAAATCTCATCGATCATGCCATTCACATCGTTTTCACGTCCCGGAATTGGGTCAGCTGAAATGATGACGGTATCTTGCTCTCCAATACTGACAAATTTATGCGTATCTTTGGCGATACGCATCAGTGCTGATTCCTGTTGGCCTTGAGCACCTGCCACAATCAAAAACTGTTTATTTGCAGGAATTTTCTTTAAATCCCTATCAAGGACCACCATATCTCGAGGAAATTTCATGTACCCAAGTTTGACGGATGCCTCCACGTTTTTATCAATACTTCGCCCAAGAAGCGCTATTTTTCTGCCATGCGCAAGTGCTATATCAATTGCCAGTTGAATGCGAGAAATATTACTAGACTGTGTCGTGAATAATACCTTACCCTTACCCAGTACCAATTCTTTTTCAATCGTCTCGCCGATCACTTGTTCCGATGGGGTAAATCCTGCTCGTTCACTGCCTAAACTATCACTTAAAAGACAGAGTATTCCTTTTTTACCCGCTGCATTTATTTTATCTATCTCTGAGGGTTTATCGTCAAGAGGCGTCATGTCAAATTTAAAATCTGACCCATGATAAAATGTACCAACGGGCGTCTCTATGACGATATGGGATGTATCAGGCACTGAGTGTGTCACGCGGATAAAAGATAAACGGAATGGTCCAATCTGCAAAATTTTATCAAATGTGACTGGTTGCACGCGCTCTTTTATATCTGTTTCTTCCAATTTTAAATTGGCAAAGGCCGCTGCTAATTGTGGCGCCCACATCGGAACCTTTCCCTGCCCGCCATCCCTGCGGTCAGGCGCTGGCAGGCGGGCTAGTTTCGGATATAGATATCGTATGCCCCCGATATGATCATCATGCCCATGAGTAAAGACAAGCCCTCGAATAAACTGTTTTTTGTCTTCCAAATATCGTATGTCTGGAATAATAAGGTCTACCCCAAACATCTCAGCCGACGGAAACCCTATACCACAATCGATAATCAGAATATCTTTCAGTTTCCCATCATACCGATACTCATACACATACATGTTTTTGGTGACATTCCCTGTCCCACCTAAAGGGATCACGCGTACGCTTTCTTTCCCGCTCACAGGTTCTCCACGAGCCTCAAAAATATTTTTAAAATGAATTTTATATGCCATAATTATTTATTCTCTATCTTTAATACGCCTCTATATATTCCTTAATGGTGGACTCATCCACTCGATACGAATTTCCTTTGCGCTCTACAATTTTGAGAGCGACTTTGCGACAAACCGAATTTAAGGTCCGCTCAATACTGCGAATTCCTGCATCGTACCCTAACGGCCGCACGAGCTTGGCCCAAATTGCATCATCGACCGTTAAATTTTCAGCGGTTAATCCTGACTCGCGCATAAGGGCAGGCAGCACGTAGTCTTTTGCAATTTTAATTTTCTCCACATCCGTATAGGATGGCATTTGAATTGGCTCCAAACGATCAAGTACTGCAGTTGCTATATTGGTCGTGTTATTGGCTGTCGCGACAAAAAGGACTTCGGACAAATCAAACGGGTAATCGATATAATGATCGACAAACGCGCTGTTTTGTTCTGGGTCCAACAGCTCTACAAGTACTCCCATAATATCGCCACGTGCTCCTTCTGCCACACGATCTATTTCATCAAGTAAAATCACAGGATTTTTTGTCCCCGCATGGCGCATGCCTTTTAAAATAAGTCCAATTTCAGCATCAGGTCTGACGCGTGATTGGCCACGAAGCTCGAGCCCATCAGACATGCCTCCAAATGGGATACGAACAAATTGCCTGCCCATTGCTTGTGCTATCGATTTAGCTAACGTCGTTTTTCCTGTACCAACTAAGCCTACCAGACAAAGAATAGGAGCACGTCGTGCCAAAAATCCATGAGACAAATGTGCTTCATTACTTTGTGCTTCTTTTTGCCATCGATCTTGATTTAATTTAATAACAGCCAAATACTCCATAATTCGCTGCTTTACTGGTTCCAACCCGTAATGATGTTCATGCAGTATTTGTCGTGCTTTATCCAGATCAAGCTGATCTATCGATCGTTTTTCCCATGGAAGATTTAAAATCCACTCGGTATACCGAAGCATTTGTTCGATGTGAACGCGTGCAGAAATATCGTGCTCTAATCGTTCTATTTCCTCAAAATTGGCAAGCACTCTCGCCTCTAAATCAGGAGGGACATGCGCATTGGTTACTTGTTTACGAAGTGCACTCACTTCATCCAGAAGCTTTGACATAGAACCATCATAACAAATTCATGACGGGAAATCCTTTTAGAATCTTCTCGGTCCGCGACTAAATCCGCCGCTTCGACCGCCGCGATCGCCACCATCGCGTCGTGGACCTCTATCCGTTGGACGAGAATCAGGCTTGGCCTTGGCATCTTCTCCAAAAAGCATGGAGAGATTGATTCTACGCTGATCATCCATTTCTTGTACACGCACTTTGACTTTGTCCCCAACTTTTACAATTTCATTCGGGTCGCTGACAAATCCGGCACTCATTTGTGATACATGGACCATGCCTTCTTTCCCAGGAAGTATTTCGACAAACGCGCCGAAATTAAGAATACGTGTGACTGTTCCCTCATACTCTTCACCAGCTACAACGTCTTGTGTCAATCCTTTTACCCACGTGACCGCGCGGTCTACACCCTCTTGTAACACCCCAGAGATAAAGACTGATCCATCATCGTTGACATCAACGATTGCCCCTGTTGCAGCGATGATACTTTTGATCATCTTGCCGCCTGGACCTATCACGTCGCCAATGCGCTCAACCGGAATCTTGACTATCTGCACTTTTGGTGCATATTGAGAGAGCTTTGGTCTAGGTGCATCAATGACCTTGGCAATTTTCTCGAGTATCATATAGCGCGCGATCTTTGCTCGCTCAAGCGTCTCATCGATGATGGCATCGGTAATACCATCAATCTTCATATCAAGTTGTATGGCGGTAATACCCGTTTTTGTACCCGCTACTTTAAAGTCCATATCGCCAGAGAAATCCTCAATGCCTAATATGTCAGTTAAAAGCGTAAATGAATCTTTTTCTGACATAAGTCCGATAGAAATTCCTGCCACAGGCGCTTTTATCGGCACACCAGCATCCATAAGCGCTAATGTCGATCCACAGGTAGATGCCATAGAAGTAGAACCATTACTACTCATAATTTCTGACACCAAACGAATCGTGTATGGAAATACATCTTCGGCAGGGATGACGGCCAAAAGTGCTCGTTCAGCCAAAGCTCCGTGTCCGATTTCGCGTCGCGACGGAGTACCTACGCGACCCGTCTCACCCACAGAATAGGGAGGCATACTGTAGTGATGGATGTATCGTCTGGTTTCCTCGCCAGTCGGACTTTCTATAAGTTGCGCTAAGCTTGGAGCACCCAACGTTGCAATTGTTAAGGCTTGTGTTTGTCCCCGTTTGAACATCGCACTCCCATGAGTTCTGGTGAGAATTCCAAGCTCAATTTCAATTGGACGCACTTCATCCAATTTTCGACCATCAAAGCGCTTCCCGTGTTTGATGACATTTTCTCGCACCTGCTTTTTAAACAACGCGTCAAGTGCCGCTTCTATATCTTTGACAGAATAAAGAGCCTCATACGCTTCTGCGATGATTTTAGCTAAGTTGCCCACTTCTTCACCACCAAATTCTTTTTCTGCTTTCTTGGCAAACGCTGCATCCATTTCTTTTTTGTAATCCGTTTCTATTTTGTGCTTTAACTCATCAGCTTGGGATACTTCAGGCAACACAAATTTTGGTTTGCCTACTTCTTTCACCAATTCTTCAATAAGCGCTATGATTTCTGCATTTGCTTTTTTGGCCTCGACGACAGCCTGTGACACAATAGCTTCCGGTGTCTCACAAAATCCACCCTCGAGCATGACGACTTTGTCTTTATTGGAAGACACAATGAAATCAAATTCACTAAGCGTTTGTTGCGTGGTTGTTGGATTGACGATAAGTCCTTCTCCACCCCCTTGTGGCACATATCCTACTCGCACTCCCGCGATAGGTCCATTCCATGGAATAGGTGAAATAGCAATGGCTGCCGAAACAGCGACAAGTGCTAATACATCTGCGTCATTTTCTCCATCAACGGACAGCACGGTAATAATCACCTGCACATCTTTTTTAAATGCTTTCGGAAAAAGCGGTCGAATTGATCGGTCTATGACGCGCCCGGCCAATACTGCATCGTCGGTTGGTCTTCCTTCTCGTTTGACCCATCGTGATCCTTTAATCCTTCCGCCTGCATACAATCGTTCGACATACTCAACACTTAATGGAAAATAATCAAGTGCCGTTTCTTTACTTGATGCTGTTACGGTTGCTAATACCTGTGTCTCGCCATACGTGGCCATCACGGCGGCGGATGCTTGTTCGGCAAATCTGCCCACTTCAAGTGTCAACTTTTTTCCAGCAATCTCTCGAGATTTTGTTACTATCTTCATACTATTTCTGTGTATAAAATTAAAAATGGAAGGTATATACCTCCCACCCTATCCTCCACCCCCGCGTGACTATGTTCCCTAAGTTTCGCAGTATGTTAACTTAAGCCTAATTTGACTTTAATACCTTTATATCGTTTTGCGTCTTTTTTTTCTAGATAATTTAACAGTCTTCGTCGTTTACTCACGATTCCCAATAACCCTCGTCGAGAATGATTATCATGATTATTCGTTTTTAAATGATCAACGAGCTTTGCAATCCTTTTGGTAAGAAGTGCTACCTGCACCTCCGGACTACCCGTGTCTCCGGGGGCTACCGCAAATTGCAATATAACTTCCTGTTTTTCTGGAGAGGGAACTACTGCTTCTTCTGTCTTTTTTGCTTTTGCAGCTTTTAAAGTTTTAACAGTTTTTACTGCTTTAACAACTTTTTCCGCCTTCTTAGGTGCAGCCACTTTTGCAACGACTTTTTTCTCTACTTTTGCTTTGGTTGTTTTAGCCATACATTCTATTCAAATTGAGCTCAACGCTCGTTTCCCAATTCACGTATTATACCGGATTCCCGAAGTCTTTACA
This sequence comes from uncultured Gammaproteobacteria bacterium, assembly GCA_964361785.1. Classification (GTDB taxonomy): domain Bacteria; phylum Patescibacteriota; class Microgenomatia; order UBA10105; family UBA927; genus UBA927. Next base: position 39,314 of record CAYIBX010000009.1, read on the forward strand.
AGAGCACGAAGGGTGCACCTACCACAAAATGAGCCTACCAACCAATAACTGTAATTCTACGTCTTGGAAGTGCCGTGGCGTTTTCGATATTAAATCCTGTTGAAGGCTGCAGCGTAATACCTTTTACACCACGAAAGGTTCTCAACTTCACAAATGAAAACTCTTCCCCTCCACCAACTCTACACACTTCAACAGCTGGTAATCTTAGCATTGAATCTTTAGCTCGTTCCATTACAAATACTGAGCCACCTGGGGGGGCCATAGCGTGTGAAAAATTACTCACAACTCTCACCCACTGATTTGTGGGCCTACCTTTTATTAGCACGTTATAATCAACAGAGTCATGACGGAAATCTTGACCAAGATCACAAATCTCAACACCTTTATGTTTAATACTCATCATATGTTGACATTTATATCACCACCCACTGTAGATTACAAGAATAGACGTGTTGCGATATAGCTTCATTCAGTAGCCGTGACGAGAGGTTTTTGG